>NZ_CP058627.1:3300000-3575171 GCF_013403565.1 Chitinibacter bivalviorum
CAAATGTTGTTGTGCCCAGCTCAGGATCAGTTCTTTGCACTAAATAATGCTTGCTGTCGTAGACCCAAGTCCGTGACACATTGTTTTGCGTGACTTTGCGGACTTTGCCCAGCAAATCGCGTTCAATGACGGCTGTTTCGCTCACTAAAGCCGGAGAAACTCGGATCAATTCTTTTTTGTCTGGATTACCAATAGCACGATACTGGAAGGTGGTTTTTACACCGCGTTCTTCAATCTCGGTTACCTCGCTACCAGAATAAGAGTATGAGCGCGAGGTGCCATCAGCATGGACAATTTTTGTGATTCTTCCAAGCGTGTCATAGCTGAAGGTATCGCCCTGATTCGGTGTACCTGGATAACTTTCGTAAGTTTTTCGCCCCAAGCTATCAATGATGCTTGTCGTGGCGAAGCCGTTGAGTATTTTTTGGTTACTCCGTCCAAAACCATCCCAGCTTTCGTATTGAGTCATGCTTCCACGAGTAGCGGTGCGAGAGGTGGGCGACCATTGAATATTGGTTGGATTACCCGACGGCGGTGTAACTGTGACCACCCGATCCATATTGTCATAACGATATACAGTAACATTGCCACGGGGATTTTTTACCGAAGTAATATTGCCAAAATCATCAACCGTCCGATTGATTGTTGCGTTCGATACATTGGCTAAACAAGACAAGGTTTCTTGCCCTGTTGCCACCTGCTTAGTCTCAATCAATGGAACGCCTCGATAGTAATTATCGAAGGTCGTAACAAGCCCTCGTGGATCCTTTACTGACCGCAGTTCACCATTCGGGAAGTTATCAAATTCAGTGACAACCCCATTCTTGTTTTCAAGCAGCAGGTTGCCATAAATATCAAATGATCTCGCGATAGCCGATACTGCGGGCTGACCTACATCGGCACTGATCGTCTCTGATTGAATTCGATCCAATCGCCACGCAGACGGCGGCATATAGTAGGCATAGGTAGTATTTCGACTAACACCGTCCCCTGTTGTGGTAACTGACACAGGCCGGGCATATACATCGAAAGTGCTTTGTTCAGTGTACTGAGCTCCCTGACGATTAATCGTCACACGATCTTGGAGTGGAATGTTGACTTGTTGTCCAATGCAGCTAAGTCCCTCATTGGTTTCTAAAGAAATAAAATGATGCCCAAAGCTGCTAATCTTCAAGGGTGACCAAGCAAACTCAGTCGACTGTGTCAAACGGCCTTGACTATCAAGTATCTCGCTCTTTTTTTGTAAGCCAATTTTCCATCGGTCAGTAGTACAAGAAACGACATCATCCGCATTCATGTAACTTGTAACTTCAGTTGAGCCATCAGGGCGCAAAACTTTGCGGACATCCAGTGGCGTGGTCGCACTGCGGTTGATAAACAGATTGGCGGCAGGTGCAAACGTGCTATACACCCAGACTCCGCCATCGGAAGTCGTTTTCTTCCAGACTGCAGCCTGTGACACCAATGCATTACCAACAATGGCGTTCTTAATAATACCTTTGCACTGTTCCTTGTCGGCGGGTGATGCATCAACTCGCAAGCAGGCGGGACTATTCAAATTAGCAAAGGCATTTAAATCATATGGCTGCCAACCATATTCATAATTAATAACCCCCCCTTGTGGGGTTGTAATTCGATTAGGCAATCCAACAAACATGTCCAATGGTTTTAAAGCAGGTATCCGCTCAGCCTGATAAAAACCAATTTTCCAGCTTGATCCATCAGGGTTAGTAATCAGCACATCAGGTTCGTTAATTACCAGCAGATCAGTTGATGAATTGCCGGAAAATTGCCATATTCGCTCACCAGCTCTGATATTGATCAGATTCCCGCCCGAATAGCCGAGTTGAACAACGCGCCCATCTGTCGCCGTAATTTTTGCAATCTTTCCGGATAGATATTCCAGACTCAGACTTTCAGTATTCGGCCCTTTAATCTGACTGGGGGAGAAAAATAAAACGCTAGAGTCAGTTTTACCGTACTCTGCGCAGGTATTAATATTGCCAATCTGGCATTGAGTGAAGTAATTAGGCAGATAGTCGGTTTTGTACAACTTCCCCGCATGTTTTTGATCTAGCCGATATGTCAGACCTGCAGGAGATTCGAGGACTGCT
The DNA here is from genome assembly GCF_013403565.1 of Chitinibacter bivalviorum. NCBI lineage: Bacteria > Pseudomonadati > Pseudomonadota > Betaproteobacteria > Neisseriales > Chitinibacteraceae > Chitinibacter > Chitinibacter bivalviorum. Next base: position 3,302,115 of record NZ_CP058627.1, read on the forward strand.
GAATTAGGCCCAGAGCATGTTAATTTCCATTGATTTATCGAAATGAAGGATTGAAACGTCCAGTCTTTTGCATGAAGCTCAAAAGTCGATCCATCTGGCATTTCGAGAACAGGGAGTAAACTATCGTATTGATAAATCCCTTCTGTGCGAGCGTGCTGTGCTGGAATGCCACATAAATTCTCATTCTGACCATTGATCCGGACCCGGGGTACAAAAACCCCGCGTGATTCTGCTGCACCCTGCCGATAGTTCCACGAGAGCCCAATAGGGAGCTTGCCATTACCTGACCATGAAAGAATTGGGATATTAATGCGCATCGATCCACTGAAGGGATCGATTTGCTCAAAGTGAGCATCTGGCGCTTCATTGCGTTTTATGGGGAGATTGTCCTCTAAATTGATATTTTTGAGAGGAAGTCCAGCTCCGCTTACAACTGCCTCCCCATGAGCGATATTCAAAAAGAAGCTAAGTACGCAGAATAAAACTGATTTAGACACAATCAATACCAGAGTGACGGAACTAGAAAAATGCGACTATATCAGTTGTAACAAAATTCTTACAGCGCATTGCTGCCGTCAACAAATCTCAAGTAGTAAATTCTGACTGGTCTAGATACGGCAACCAATTCAAGATATCTGGACTGTCCGCTTAGGCCGATGTGTCGATGCCGATGCGTCAAAAACGAAAGGCCGCAATCTATCAGGTTGCGGCCTTCATCTTTGCGGCGCCAGAACTTGGCTACTCGGCCCTTACGGACAATCGATATAACGTAGGGCAATGTTGGAATAAACAGAATTTTTGACAAACATCTGCCGCGACTTCATAAGCTAATCTGCTTGCCAGCGATATTCAAATGCATCTGATTCCATCACCAGAGCATCCCGTTTTTCTTTGCCTCCTGGAATGTTCGGCATCATCATCAATTGCATCTGAATGGCGTTGGTAATGCCACTCAGGCAAGTTTTGGTTTTGATCCAGTTCACCGGGCTGAATACCTTGCCTCCAGGCTGCGGCTCATTGGCGGCGGCCTCTAATGCGAAGTTCAACGCTGTAGCTGCCACCGTCACAGTCCATTCGGCGATGCCTTTCTCTTGCGCCAGCTGCCAAGCGCGATCAGGTGCTGGCACACGATCCACATGCTTGCTCGCTACCGCAAAGCACATAGACACTGCATATAGGTGGTGGAAGGGTGCATAGGCGCGCATTGCTAGAAGCGTCTCATTGAAGCCGTGTGGGTTGTTCTTGCTCCATCCGGATTCTACTAATGTCATCCAATCCTGAAGAGCTGCAATGCGTTCCGGCGTATAGTCGCGCTTGAAAAGCTGTTCGAAATACTTGTCGAAAATCTTGGTCTCACTGTATGAGATGTTGGGTCTTTGTGAATGCCAAGCCATCAGGCGCTTGCCCAAATTTCCCAAGTCCACCACCCGCGCAGAATTCTTTGCTGCGAAGGGCTGTTCTCCGCGTTTGGTCAAGAATTGTCCATCTGAGTAGCGCTGCTCAAAGGATTTTTTCAGCGCCAATACACGTTTGTCATTGCTTCGCAAGTCGCGTGGTTTAACAGTGGACTGTGAGTTGGTCGAGATACTGATGCGGTCAGCACGATCATGCTGCGGAATTTCGTAGAAACGGAACATCACGAATGTGTCGTCGAGGAGCTTGACCTTCTCGCTACATGACAGGATGGTGGTTAGCGACTGGCAGCCATTGACTACACTCAAACCTTGCAACTGTAGCTGATCTCCTTGCAATGCCATGTGAGAACAAATTGCCGTGATTCCGTTGTGAAAGAAGAAAAAGTCACGATGCTTGTCACCATAGATGGTGGACTTGATTTGCTTATTCACACTGTTGGACAAACCCAGCGACTGCCGCACGTTTTTCTGGAAGAGCGCTCCGTCCTTTATGCCAGGAAAAGCCAGACAGTCTTTCAAGGGTATCGCTGCGACTATCACCGCCGTGCCTGCCATGTCCATGCTCATGTACTTACCCGGCATCAACGTCAGCTCGTGCTTGAGGAAGGGATTCTCCTTTTCCAGAGCCAATTCATAACGGCGCTGCAACTCTTCGGTGTTTACCAACGTCAGCGTGGCGGGTAGGTCGTCCGATGCTGCTAATTCATTCTGGAAAATGGACAGATCATGCCGTGCCGCATCGGTCAACTCTCCGGTGGTGATGAGCTCGAAATGTATGTCGTATCCATCATCCAGAGCTATGGACAAGTCTGTCAGTCGTTGTTTCAGCCGGGTGTTGGCGTTCTCTTGCAAGCTAGCCAGGTCCTTGAGCTGCACCCAAGATGATAAAACCTCTCGCAACGGAGCCGCATCCACTGGCTGTGTGGTGATGAACTTGCCTTGTACGACGTATACCGCCTGCGAGTCGTCATCAATCACGATGGCATCGATCTGCTTGTCATCCGCTCCATCTGTAATGCAGTAACGCGCCTGACTAGCATCCTGTCCGTGGATGTTGCGCACATACCAAGCTACGAAGCGCTGACCATCATTAGGAAAGTGCTGTTGGTAATAGTTCTGCGTAATGTCCTGTTTGATTTTTTCGAACAAAATATGTTCCCTCTTTATGTCGAGTCTGAATCTTGTAGTGGCACACTGAATTTGGCTACTGCAAGCTCGGCCTCATATAGTTGAAGATGACGAGGCAATAGAATCATCGAAGCTGAGCAAAGCTCGGCATTCAGCGTATTTTGTGTCGCATAGAATCTTCTTTTCATCCAGCTCAATAACGTGTGCCGCATTCTTGTAACTCTGGATTTCGCTACGGTTCATGGCACACAAAATTAGTTGTGCGTTTGAAGGCACCGTATCCATCAGGAATTTAAGAATCCTCTCGTAGTTAAAATCAGCCTGTTCTTGCTGATTTGGAGTATCGATTACAACAGCCGAAAAAGCTTCATTCTCTGCTCTGTGCGCCTGCTGGATCACGGACATGTAGTACGCCAAGATACCACGGGTACTTTCTGCTGCTCCGCCGCTTCCGTAGAGTTTCTTGTAATCAAGAGGCGACTTGACTGGTGACAAATTAATGCCTTGAGCCTTCAACTCATCGATATACCTGAATAAAGTGTCTTTGAAAGTTGCATCAAGCTCTTTCCGTTCTTCCTTAGTCAGTAATTTCTTCTGCTCTGCTTTCAATTTTTTATTGGTGGATTGTATGGTTCGAATCAGAGCCGTTTTGGTTTCCATCGTCCGTTGCACATGCTTCTGGACTGCACGCGAAGCAATGCTTTCTAAGATTGATGATTTGGTAGTTATCGCCTCTGTATCAGTTATTTCAGAGGGCTCAAGCGAATTGTATTTGTTGGTGATAGCCTCAATTTCAGTACGCACACTCTCAAGCCGTACCTGATTTTTGGCCAGTTTAGAGCCCTGACGCTCAATCTTTTCACTGAGCTTCATCACTTGGCTGTCTGCCTCATCCTTATCCGCGAGTATGGAAGCCCTTACTGGTGACGAGTTGTCGTGCATAGTGCCGCAAAGAGGGCAAAGAAGAACCTCACCTTCAACGCATTCGACAGAGAAGGCATAATCCTTTTCAAGTTCAGCAGATGCTAGCCTTGCCAGATCAAGCTGTCCCTGCAAATAAAGGCGTTCCGTTTGGATTTCGGCAATCGTCCCAAGTAGTTCTTCTTGCTTAGCTTGAAGTTTGGCGATGTCTTCAGTGACTTCGGCAGCAAGGGTGTCGAATTCCCCCTTTGATAGGGCTACGGTTTTGCTCGATGTCGGCAGATACGTTTTGACTACCTCAATCGCAGCCTCAATTTTCTTGACCTCGACCTCTGCCGTTTTTTTCTCGACGTTCCGAGCTGCAATCTGCTCTTCGAACGTAAAAAATTCGGGCAGCAAATATCCTGTGTGATATTCGATGATGGTCTTTTGCCATTTGGAATATTGCTCAAGATTGCTGAAGCCATTCCATGCTTGAGACCAACTGCGCTGCTGATCGATGTAGAAAGGCAGGAAGTAAAACGCTGGAGGAGGAGTCTCTAGTTTGGTTGCATCGTTCCTGTTTGGTAACAGGGCCTCGAAACCAACGATTTCAGCAAAAGCCTCAGAGTACGCGCCAGTAATCTTGGGGAATTTCTCCCATTGGCCATTCGGACGGCGGAGAAACATTATGTTCCCGTATCGTCCAGCCTGATAGGTCTCATTGCCAACACTGAAATCAACTAAGCAGCGAACATCAAATGATGTCCACGTGATATCCAGCACCGGTTCTCCACCCAAAGTCCAGAACAGCAGCTTGGCTAAAGTCGACTTTCCAAAGCTATTATCGTCCGCCGTTATCAGGTTGAAGCGGGGTTTGAACTCGAACTGATTTCCGGACTTTAGGGTATCTGACGCTACTACTAGTTGTTTGAATGCTAAGTTTTTCATGCTGCTTTGTCCTGAGATTTCTGATTAGCAGTTTATAGTTATCGATGGTGGGCTCATTTTTCATGGCATTTGCTCAACAGCTCGTAGATGATAGCGGCCTGGATTGACTCCAAATTTGCAAAATTCTTTTGGGTCGACTCGGGCAAAGAGGCTAAGGCTTGCACCATAAACTCTTTCACTCCTTGATCTTCAAATGATTCAAAGTTGCGTTCCACCGCATCTTTGACTGCTTGCTGGTTGTCAATGGCAATCAAGGTGCGCTCCAGCCGCACTACATTGTGGTAACGCTCAAAAGCTCTGCGAACCTGAATCCGCTTGTTTGATTTCAATTCAAAATCGTTAAGGATGTCGTCTAAGTCCTGTGAGAAGGCATCAATACCCTTGCTTTCTGTGTATGACGAAATAACCCGCTCTACGTCGCTGTGGGTGGTTCCTTTGTTCTTTACAAGGTCATTCCACTCTGTAAAGTCAAATGCCACAGATCCCTTGCGATGCAAGTCGTCAATTAGCACGCGATAAATCGTAGAGGCGTTGCACTTGGTTCCAGGAGCTGTCACATCGACAAGTTTGGAAATTCGGCCAATAGCTACATCCTGAAAGCCGGAGGCTGGCAGATCAGGCGTAATGAACCTTAAGGTTTTTGGAATGGGGTATATGCCAAGTTCCTTGTTGATCGCAGTTTGGATGTCATTCAGGCAGTCATTGTGCAGATCACCAATCGAAATGATCGAGAGCTTAAGGCCGTCCGTTTTAGTAGCCAGATTGAAGCCACAGGTTGCAACTAGATCGAGTGACTTCAACTTGTCTACAAAGGGCTTTTCACGAATCCCTTGGAGCATTTTCCCGAGAATTGAGTTTGTAACTTTCTTAGCGGTCGCCTTAGGGAGCGAAGTCAGTTTCTTCTTGCTCCAAGGAGGAGTGCCTACATTTTTGATTTGATTGAATTCAAATTGTGCAACAGATTCATCGGTCGAAGTCGCCAAGACCACGTCTTCATGTAGCTCGATAAAGACAACATAATCGTTAGAATTTTCGTGAGCCCCAAGAATCCGACACAGTGCCCAATGGTACTGGTATTCGTACTTCTCGAATGTTTGCGCACCTGCCGTTTCTCGCTGAGCAGTGGCAAGAGGGTTGCTTCTCGGCGATTCCTTTGTTGTATCCAACTACGCCCCCTATTTTTACTTGGAGTTTCTCACTGATTTAATTCTTCCATTAATCTGTCAACATTATACGGTCTATAATTTATTTTTTGATTGAAATCACAACTGCTGATGTCAGTATTTTCGTGTTGACTGGGTGTTTCGCATTGCAGTCGTTGACTGACCGCTAAGGCCGACCTGTTGATGCCAAAGCTACAATAATGAAAGGCCGCAAACCATCAGGTTGCGGCCTTAAGTATTTGTATGGCTTACTTGTGCTGCTCGACCAAAGCAGATTTCTGTCATATTGAGAACCAATATCTGGTTTAAACAGAAAATCGGGCATTATTGCATCCGATTCTGGATTAACCGCCTCGCTGCTGTAGTTGATGCTGTAGTCGGAAATACAGGGGGACGTTTGCAAGTTCAGGAGCAGTTATAACCCACTAAGCGGGCAAAGTACCGCAGGTACGTTTGATCAAATGCCCACCGAGGAAATTTATGGATCCTGCATCTATGATTTTGGCATTTATGCTTAAAAATCCCCAAGCAACTACAGCCCTAGTTGAAGAATATAATCGACCAGTTTCAGTAGACACTGCGCAATTAAAATCTAGTATGGCAGATTTCGCGATGGAGACGCTTGCTTGTTATCACAAATCAGCAAAATTCAGAGGTGTAGATATACTTGGCTCACCGTGGAACCAGCAAGCGAAATTTGGCGCTGACAGTTCAGTGGTCATCAGAATTCATTTACAAGGATTCACGGGGACAGAATATCAAATGATTGTTGCTGCCATGGCCAAAGACAGCAGCTACCGAACTTTTGTTTTACAAGAAAATACTATTGTTCCTTACAACAAAAAATGTTCCCTCGAACGCTGGATGACCTCAGAGTCCTCCCTTGCTACTAATTCACAAGATTAACAAAACTCAAATTATGTAACACCCTTGTGGTTCATCAGCCACCAATTATCATTGCTCGTAGCCGGGCAAGAAATGAATACCTGTACGCTCAACTAAGGCCTCGTAGCTAATCATGCCACTCAATTTCGCATCGTTTTTGTTCTCGACCCAGTAAGCCCACGATTTCCCTGCCGTTGGATCGTAAACCAGCTTATACAGCGCACTCGGCACCCAGACTTTTTCCATTGCTGGATCCGCAGAACGATGCCCCTCAAAGTACGGCCCTGTAATCACATACACATCACCTTTTGCGCGCATCACATATTTCCGTACCGCTTTTTCAACCGACTTTGCCCAGACCCCACGGTTATTCTCAGGGGCTTGCGGCACCATATTCGCTAGTGAGAAGCTTTGCGCCATGGCTTCTGGGGTAGGCATATCTGCAGCTGGTGCCATATGACCACGGTCGTAGCCCGACCCTTTATAGTCTTCGAGCGTTGCACGCTCCGCAAACGGTAAACGTGCTTCAGCGTAGAACCGATTGGTACGTTGTTCATCCTGCGCATCTTGCAGACTGGCACGACTTAATCGTTCAGCCACGAAGAGCGGCGTTCGTGTTAGTCCTGAGTGATAGACTGCAAAGCCAGACATGCACAGTGCTCTGGGCTGCCATTGCTGAGCGTTCGTGACGGTCGGTGGCGTATTGTTATAAAAGAATTGCGGGCATTCCTTAAATGCACCGGAATCAGCACGTGTGGAATTGGTGCTTGCTGGATTGGGGTTCAGATTCGGTATTGCCTGCTGAAGTTGAGTGATTGAACTTAGCAATTGTTGGGTGATGTGACGACCTTCTGCATTGAAATGAAGGAAGCTGGCAGTCGCTAATGCGACAGAGATAACGAGAGGGAATTTCATACTGAGTCTTTAAGGTTTGGCTGTGCAGAGTGTTTCATATTGTGTTGCTACAAATGCAATGGCAAATCAGGTCATGTTCGGCGTTATTGCATTATTTGGCTATCGGAATATCTGTCCATCTTGTGGTCCAAAACGGTGACAGACTATTTTGCTTCATTTTCCAAGCATGGTTAGCGCCAGCGCTGGCGAGATGAATGCTGCCTCGACCCCAGCGCCGATTAATCTCATCCATGGTGGCATTAAGTTCAGCTCGTTTAATAGGATCAGCAGTTTGCAAAAACAGATGTCCTTGGATTGCCGTATTGGGTTGAAGGTCACTGAGCATTACACCTGCTTTGGCATAGCTAAAGCCAGGTCGGTAAATGCGTGCCAACATCCATAAGGCCACTTGGGTTAGCTTTAAAGTGTCATCACTCGGTTGTGACAAAGGCAGCATCACGTGCCGACTGTATTGCGGGTCTTGCGGTCGAAATGGATTGGTGCGAATAAAGATACTCAAGCTGGCGGCTACCGACTTTTGCATTCTTAGCTTTTCAGCGGCTCGGGCGATATAGGTACTAATTGCTTCGGCCAATTGTTGCTCGGTATAGATCGGCTGACCAAATGAGCGGGAGCATAAGATTTGCTGCTTATCTGGCTGCATTTCTTCGATCTGAATGCAGGGATGGCCATTCAGTTCTTCTACGGTACGTTGTAGTACCACGCTATAGCGCGCACGAATCTGCTCTGAATTGGCTTGGGCTAAATCAGCGGCACTGTAGATCCCTTGCTGATTTAACCTTTGCGAGAGTTTACGCCCTACACCCCAAACTTCGCCGACTTCGATTTCTCGCATAATTTGTAATTGCTGCGCAGGGCTGAACTTGGCCCATTCGCAGACGCCAGCAAAGCCAGGGCGTTTTTTTGCGATGTGGTTGGCCAGTTTGGCGAGCGTTTTGGTCGGCGCAATGCCGACGCAGACGGGTAAACCCGTCCACTGCATCACGGTTTGTTTGAGGGTTTGACCGAGTTCAGTGTGATCTCCGCCGATGCCATTCAAACCCAAGAAACATTCATCGATTGAATACACTTCCTGATGTGGGCTAAAAGTACCGAGCACCCGCATCACGCGATTACTCATATCGGCATACAAGGCATAGTTGCTGCTGTAGGCAATCAAGCCTGTTTCTTTGGCAAACTCGCGCAATTGATGCCAAGGTGTGCCCATCTTGACGCCCAGTGCTTTAGCTTCAGCCGAGCGTGAAATCACACAGCCATCATTATTCGATAGCACGACCATGGGTTTGCCTTCTAGCTTGGGTTCGAACACCCGCTGGCAACTCACATAGAAGTTGTTTACATCAATCAGCGCAATCATTTCGGGCGCACAATCCACGCAATCACTACACCCCATACCGCCAGCTCTTGCTCATCACCGAGCACAATCGGCGGGTAGTCGGGATTTTCTGCCACCAAAGCTAAATGTTTGCCGCGCTGAAATAAGCGCTTCACGGTAAAGTCGCCATCGATCGCCGCCACCACAATGTCATTGTGTTTGGCTTGAATCGCCCGATCCACCACCAAGGTTGCCCCATTGGGAATGGTACGCTCCGAAAGATGGCTGACCATACTGTCGCCCGATACCGTGAAGTAAAACGTCGCATCGGGATGTTCAATCAAGTGCTGGTTGAGATCGACCCGATCTTCAACCCAATCGGCCGCCGGGGAGGGAAACCCTGCTGGTACAGATTCACCGATCCATGGCAGGTAATGTGCCATTGGATTGGGATCTGCTGGAAATGGCCCCTGCAAAAAACTCGTCATCGCAGTATCCTTATCTGAACTGGAATCAGACCATTATAGAACGATCGTTCTCTTTTTGCGATGTGTGTTAATTATTTATCCATCCCGAAGCAAACTCTGTTGGCTCGCTTTGAAGCAGCGCCACCAGATGAGGACTGGCCTGCTGAAGTGTGGCAAGACTATCAAGCCCCCATCTTGGTCGCGGGCGATATTGCACGCCAAGCCATTGTTGCCAATTATGGCTTCTTACCGCAATGCAAACTACCCAAGGGCACGCGCTACAGCACGATGAATGCGCGCGCAGAAACGATTGGCGAATTGAAAAGCTATCGCGGCGCATGGCACAGCAGCCAACTGTGTTTAGTGCCGATGCTGGGTTTTTTCGAGCCTTGCTACGAGTCAGGTAAAGCAGTACGCCATCAAATCAGCCTCGCCAGCGGAGAACCCTTTGCGGTGGCCGGTATTTGGCGCTCGTGGGAAGAAGAAAACGGCCAACGGAGTCACTCGTTCACGCAAATCACCATCAATGCTGACAATCACCCGCTGATGAAGCGAATGCACAAACCCAACGATGAAAAACGGGGCTTAGTCATCATCCCTGAGCGTGACTACGATGCTTGGTTGGATTGCACAAATACAGAGCTTGCACGTGCTTTTCTCAACCATCTGCCTGCAGATCAAATGCAAACCACCGCAAAGCCGATTCAACGTAATCGACCTGAAATAGGGGGGCTGTTTTAAAGAATCGCATAACGATTGTGTTTCAAGTAGTGCTTTTTGCTGCGGTGAAACAAGGCCGAACTTTTGATCAAGTGACACGAAGCTCTAGTGGAATGTACATGGATACAGGAAAAATGTGCCTTGATCGTTGTATGGCAACGAGTAAATCAAACCATACATAGCGGGTTCAATACAAAATAACTAATCAGTATTAGGCAAATGGTATATGAGCGAACTAAATAAACTAAAGGCTGCAGGCTTTGTAAAAGCTGGTGAATGGGTGCGAGATAGCCATGGAAAACTCAAAGCTAGTTTCAGTATGCATGGTGAGCATGTCAGGGCTCTTTATGCATTTGTAATTGATGAAAAGGTTATGTATGTCGGAAAAACATCTCGTGAACTGAATGAACGGATGGCAAATTATCGAAATGCAGAAGGACGACTTAATAGTACGCAAGTGACTAACGTGCGGAACAGTGCCAGAATTGCCGATGCGTTGGCCGCGTGTAAACGCGTGGAAATATACGTTTTTGCTGCTCCTGATATGAGTTATGGTGGTTTTGTGTTGGATCTAGCCGCAGGGCTTGAAGATAACATAGTGAAAACACTTAATCCTGACTGGAATGGGAGACGTACTATTAATCAGTAGCGGTATAAAACCAATAATCTATAGGACAAAAATGAGCTGTCCATTTTGTACAATCCCAAACGAGCGCATCATAGAACGCAATGATTCGGGCTATGTTATTCGTGATGGCTTTCCGGTATCTCCAGGTCATACGCTGATTATTTCGCACCGACACATTGGTTCGTTTTTCGAACTAAGCCGACAAGAGCGCGATGATTTACTCGAACTACTCGACAAGGCTAAATTGGTGCTGGATCAAGATTTCAAACCAAACGCATACAATATTGGAATCAATGATGGTTCTGCTGCAGGGCAAACAGTGCCGCATTTGCATATTCATTTAATACCGCGTTTCGATGGTGATATGGCCGATCCACGCGGTGGAGTGCGGTATGTAATTCCAGAAAAAGCAGATTACTGGACGGCTCGATGACAGCCATTCCAACGGCTCAGCAGCAACTAGACTTTATCGCCAAAATCCAGCGCTTATTTGCTGAGGGTGAATTCTCGGCAACCTACAAGTACGCGCTATTGATCGCGCTGACTGAGATTGCGGTTGAAAGTGATGTCCAAGATGGGCGCGAACTGCTCGTATCAAACCGACAGATAGCGGATAAATTTATCGAGCTGTACTGGAAGCAAACTGTGCAATATGTTTCAGGCTTGCCAGAAACGAAGCCTGGCATTCTTGTCCAGAATCACGGCACACAAGCGGCGATTGTAAATGCCATTTTAAGTTTCAAAAAAAGCTATTCTCTAAGTACTAGTCCGCTGAGGGCAGCCAAAGATCACAACGAATATCGTGAGTTACAAGGACGGGTTGCCATTGTAGTTTCTGCGCAGCCGCTTAATTTCTTGCAGAACTACGGGGGTGTAAATCACTCGTTCATTTATGCACGTCAAAAAGGGCAGATCATGCTGCTACCTGGCGTTGTGTATTGCCTGCGGACGTTCCAAGGACTAATTCAACAACTAGCACGTGCCCGCTGGGTCGAATATATTAAAGGTCATAAAGATAACCAAGCAATTGTGGGTCAAGCCGGTGATCTTGAATCATTTATGTTCGAATCCGCACGAACCAATTTAACCACGCTGGGCAGACTACTAAAAAAACTCGATGGGCATCATTGCTTCTATTGCGGTGAGACGATGCAAAGTAATGACGTTGATCACTTCATTCCCTTTTCAGCTTATCCAAGGGATCTTGGCGATAATTTTGTGCTCGCCCATGCCAGCTGCAACCGGAGTAAATCCGACAATCTAGCTTCAATTCAACATCTAGAAAACTGGCTCAACCGCAAACAAAAGAAACAAGATGCTTTGCAAGAAATTTCTCATGAGGCCGGTATTGTTTTTGATGCGCAGGCGAGTAAATCAATTGCCCACTGGGCTTATTCATTAGCACTTCAAGCAGATGGCTCTGCTTGGGTCAAAAGCAAAGATTTTGTCCCCATTTCCCAAAATTACATCTTAGCTCTAGCACATTGAGCACATCACTATGAATAACAAATATGCGGTGCTAGATTTTGAAACAACGGGCCTAAGTCCGAATATGGGCGCTCGGGTAACCGAAGTCGCCGTGGTGATTTTACACAACGGACAAGTCATCGACAGATACCAGAGCTTGATAAATGCAGGTGTACGGATTCCAACCGAAATTACCCAGATAACCGGTATTACCAATGCTATGGTCAAAAGTGCTCCACCGGTGGCACAGGTGATGCGGGAAGTTCATGCTCGAACTTCAGATGCCGTTTTTGTTGCGCACAATGCGTCATTCGATATGAAATTTTTGCAATTTGAAGGATCAAGGTTAGGCCTACAATTTCCGAGTAGCGCATGCTGTACCTTATTGCTGGCTCGACGATTGTATCCGCATATGCCGAATCATAAACTTGCCACACTAGCAGCAGAACTTAACATTTCTTCGGGTGGTGCTTATCACCGTGCACTAGTTGATACCGAAGTTACCGCAAATTTATTTATGCGAATAATTGAGGATTTAAGGCACAGAGCTGCTGGCAAAGTAATAACAACAGCCTTGTTGCAACGACTACAAAAAGCTAAGGCAGCCGATATTAATACTCTGCTGCAAAGGCATTGTTAGGCGTTGGGATCTCAAGCTTATTCGAACTTCCTACGATGCGAGGTACAACGACCGCCCATTGATCCATTTTGCAACTGGCTTGATATTCTTCCTTTTGAGCCAGCTTATCCATCACGACAATGGCATTCACTTCGGCAAAATCACATTCTTGCTGAAGACTAAATTTCTGGGCTGTGCGACCAACAACTTGTTCAAATTGATCAAGAAACTCATATCGACCATCAACTAGCTGCCGAACAGCAAGTCGATCACCATATTTCAACGCAGCTATTTGTTGGTGAATATCATGTGTAGAAGGTTTTCTACCGGCATATCCCAAATCAATTTCTCGTAAGGACAACGAGTGGTAGCGCATATTGAGTTGTGGATCAATTTTATACTCCCGTGCTTCTCGCATCATGCAAGTAGTGCGGTCTAGCAGTTTGCTGAATAAATGCTTTTTATCTGCGAATTCACACAGAGTCAGCGTTTGTTGGGCACGGGTCATGCCTACATAGTAGAGCCGTCTTTCATCTTCAGTTTCTTTATTCCAACCACCATCGAGTACAACAACATGCTTGAACTCGAGTCCTTTGGCTGAATGTACCGTTCCTAAATAGAGCCCCGAATTACTGCGCTTTGTTTCTCGTGCATAGTCATAGAGCCAATCAACCAGCATCTCAATCGAGAGTTGGCAGTCGCCAAACTCAGCAGTCAGTTGTTCGCTCGCTTTCGTAAAGTAATCTATCCAATCTGGCTCAGTGCATCGCTCAAGCATGATGCGGAACGCATCTGTAATAGTGATTTCTTTTTGCTGTAGCTGGCGAACAGCATCAAGGGCCCGCACAAAATCTTGTTGGCGAGTAATTGGAATTTGGCGTTCTTTATCCGCCGCCATAATGTACGGAATATGGTTTTGCTCGCTCCATGCTTGAAATGGCAATAGATAATGATTGGTTCTAGCAAGGATTGCGCAATCGCTCCAGTTGCTACCTTCTTCGAGTTGAATTAAACGACGCAATTCCGAGATCGCTGCTTGGCATTGAATATTTCCATGCTCTCGATCGTGCCCCGAAATACGCAAGCGAAGTACCTGGCCGCGCCTTTCGCCATCAATCTCTTGCCAGCGTCCTCCAAGAAGATCCGCTGCGCGATTGTCATCAATCCGAATCGGATGCTCACTCTTAAGGCGTCCTTCGTTTGCGACAATCACTGAGTTCGCAGCGTCAATGATGTTTCTTGTCGAGCGATAGTTTTCAACGAGGAACCGCTGCTCTGCCTGATAATCATTGCAGAACTGTTCAATGTATAAATTACTAGTTTCGCGCCAAGAATATACGTTCTGATCGTCGTCTCCAACGGCCAAAATGGTTAGCTTGCCATCTTCTGATGATAACCGGCCAGCTAATGCAGAAACGAGGCGATACTGCCAATCGTCAATATCCTGATATTCATCGACCATGATATAGCGATAGCCTTCGAGTAGTTTATCGCGAAGCTCATCCTCGCCCTCTGCATTGAGTTTGCCCTCTAAAAGCAAAACAGCGTTGTGGAGTACCTGCTCAATTTCAGTCTCGGCAACGTCATTTCGCCCCCCGAAACTGATGCCCATCAGGCGCATCGCCATCGCGTGATAAGTCAAAACAGTGAGGCCAAAAGCATCGCTTCCAACGAGGGCGTACAAGCGTTTGCGAATCTCATTCGCAGCATGTCTATTGAAGGTAAGTACAATAATGCTACTAGCTGGAATGCGTTTGACTCTAAGCAGAAAGGCTACGCGATGAACGATCACCCTAGTCTTTCCTGAGCCAGGACCTGCCAACACGAGGCGGTTAGTGTCATTCTCGTCAGTCACAATTGGATGTTGCGAGCGGCTCAATGGATCGACGATTTTTCTAAACGAAGACTCGCTGGTCGCTAACTCGAGAATCTCTTTCTTATGGCCAAAATAGCGTTTGATGAAGTCACGCTTGGGTAAGGTGAAATAGTCCATGACTAATTTGATTGCATCGGCCATTTCCTTGATTGCGACTTCGGCATATTCGCGCATCACATGGACTTGAACACGCTTTTCTGAGTAGTGCTCTTCCAGTGGTTGATAATCATCCTTCTGGTAGCGACGAAGTTGTTCATCATTGATTTTGATCGTCATGGCTCGACGCATGACTGTCATGCCGTGATTCAGGACAAGTACGTCTTCGTGGTGCAAATACAGCAATACATGTTGAATGGCCGCGATACGTTTTTCAGGACGAGTTAGAGTTGATAGCTCAAGATCAAGCGTGATCACATCTACCAATTCACCAAGCGTGGTTTCAACGAGTTTGTCGCTCCCTTTCGTACCTGCAGGCAACTTACCAAGCAAAAATTCAAGTATTTTTTGAGCTATGACACGGCGTTTCTCCGCCATTTCTTCGATGTCCGACCAAGTTCTGTTCTTGCCCTTTATGCAAATCTTGAGCTGATCGCGACTGTGTTGACGGATGTCGAAACTACCTCGATGACGACCTTCCTCATCGGTATCTTGAGATAACGTTTGAAGTAACTGAGATACTTGCAGCGGTAGAACTTGCCGCTGTAAAACGGCACTTAGTTTTGTCGTTAATGCCGGAAGATTAATATCTTGCCATTCACCTTGATCTGCATCCGTTGCCCATTCTCGAAGCTCGGCAAATAACGCCACCTCAAGGGAAATTGAATTTTTCAACCTACTGTCCGATGCTCCTGCAATCCCCACCCTCAAGTACAGCGTGATTTGGGTGTCGTTGATCAATAAGCCCATATTTTCTAGCTGGCGCAAAATAGCGGTGACTTCATCCTGAGTCAAACCTGTATGCAGCATCAACTGATCTGTACTAACACGATCATCCGCTTTTGCGTCATACAGTATTGAGAGAATTGAGGTGTATTCTTGCTTTCTACGTTCGGGTAATTCTGCTGACTTCAGGGTTGCAATAGCTTCTTCTACGGTTTGGTGTTTTAGCTTTGCAGGAAAAACTTGGGTGTTATTTTCATTACGCTGAAGAAAGTGAGCGCGTTCTAGCCACGCTACCGCAGTTGCTACTTTTGTTTCTGCATCGCGATCATCCGCTTCAAAGCTGGTATGAACGTATTGATCATTCAATATCTCCCCCGCTGTGATAATGAGCTGACCATCATGACGGCGTTTCGCCGCATTTCGCAGTTTTTTTAGTATCTGCTCGATATCATTTTTAGTTAGCCGAGAGCGCTCGCTTAAGCGAAATTGGGTCTCAATGTCAGACGGGTCATAAAGCAGCACACAACGTGCGTGCTCTTGATCTCTACCCGCCCGTCCTGCTTCCTGTAAGTAATTTTCCAATGAGCCAGGAATTTCTGCATGAATGACAATACGAATATCCGATTTATCAACCCCCATGCCGAAAGCATTGGTTGCGACAATGACACGTAACTCACCTTGAATAAATTCATCTTGGATATCTTTTTTTAGCTGAGGAGGAATGCCCGCATGAAAATGCTGGCATGCCCAACTTTGTTTCTTCAAAAACTCAGCCAGCTCCTCTGCAGACTTCCTGCTCGCAACAAATACGACCGCTCCACCTTTTGTGTGTTCGAGTTCTGCCTTGAGTAATTGGTGTGTTCGATGCCATTTTTCGCCCTTGCTGCTTGGCATCACTTCGAAGTCGAGATTAGTACGTTCGTGGCCACCTTTGAAAGGTGTTAATTCAACATTAAGTTCACGTTTGAAATGCTCATTGATGTCATCCAGTACTTCTAGCTTGGCTGTGGCAGTAAAGCAGCCGATCGGTGAAATCGGATGTGTACCACTGAAATCGCGAATAAAACGGGATGCATACAGATAATCTGGCCTGAAATCATTCCCCCATTTAGACAGACAGTGAGCCTCATCAAAAATCCAAGCATTGATCTGGCGATGCTCGATCGCACTGCGAAATGCTTTGTTTCGGAACTGCTCAGGGGAAACAAGCAGAATACCGACATCACCCATCTGAATTTTTTCAAGCGTATCTGCACGTTCAGGCATTGTGAGCATGCCATTGAGCGTAGCTGCACTTTGAATATTATTCGCCACCATGCCATCCACTTGATCCTTCATTAAGGATTGCAGCGGGGAAATGATTACTGTTAAACCGCCATTACGATGGAAGCGGTTTAATGCCGGGATTTGATAGCAAAGTGATTTGCCTCCACCCGTAGGAAGAATGGCCAGAACATGTTCACCTCTCATCCCTGCCAAGACGATGTCTCGTTGCAAACTTTCGCCGGTTTGATTTTTTGGTACAGGACGAAATGAGTCATAGCCAAAGTATCGCTTCAATTCATGCTCTGGATTGTGCGTCGTACTGCAGTATTGGCACTTGGGGTCACCACAGGGTTTATCACGCAGATCTATAAGCAGGGCGGTGACTTCAGGGAATTGATAGCGGACCCACGGCGCCAAGACGGAGTTGCCACCAGATACTCGCAACCATGCAATCGAGTATGCAATAGGCCAATACATTGCTGGATTACTTAGATCATCGTTTACTAGTCTTGATAACCGTTGTCGGCAGACTTTTAAATCTCGAGCCAAAGTAGGGTCGTTTTCACGTAAGAGTTCCGGAATCATTGCTCTTAACTCATCAAGATCGGGTGCTTTCTGATGTGTTTGCGAGAGCATGTAATTACCTAATCCGGGCCCTGGTTGAGCTGCAATTAAGGCATGGTAAACACGTAACTCTTCCTTGGAAATTTCATTTAGCTTTTCAAATGCCTGGCGCTGATCATTAAACAAAGTCAACGTTGCATGGCAATCAGCAAGGGGTGAGTTAATACTGTCTCGAATGAGTTTGTAATTCTTGATGAGGCGATGATAGGGGTTTTGTGGGAAGGCTAAGGGTGATAGTCGCAGAGTATCAATTACCGGTAGATTCAATAACGCCAGTTCGGGGGCTATGGCCCTCAAAATGGGTAAATCATGTTCAAGTATATTGTGTCCCATCACAAAGCTAGCACCAACCGAAAGTCGATCCAACTCTTGCAATGCAGCGGCGAGATTTTTTGCGGAAACCTTCAGTTCCAAGGACTCATTAATGTCCGGGCGCAAAGCTCCAATTTTGATGATTTTATCTGGTGCGTTATTTATGCCTGGTATGACCTCCAGATCAAAGATCAGTGCTTTAGGGTTTGGAACTGACATTAAGCGATTAACTTCGTAGGAGTAGCCAATGCTTAATTTTGCACCAAACATTACAAACAAAAAACGTTTACTTGCCGTAAGTGATGGTTATTTTACAGATTGGGATTCTAAGAGAGTTACTCATGCATTATCGCCCAGGGCTTTGGTCTGACCATAAAGCCCTCTCAGCATCCGAGCCCCAGACATTTGTGAATACGTTGACAAAAAGTGGCTCGACATATCTTTCATTATTATTACGACTAGTGTTGAGCTAAAATCTGTGTACTTAGCTTTTCACTCCCAACTTTTCTATGCGTATCAAACTTAAATCTATCCCCGTAGTTGTAAGCTTGTTCATCTTATCTGCTTGTGCAATCCAACAGAGCGGAAAAAACATTCGAATTCAGGCTGATTCCGCCGCTATATTTGGGACTGAGGTTGCAAAATTTAATACTGCTGACGGCGGCCAAGGGGTAATACGGAAAGACCTAGATAATCGTTACTCAATGAAAATTGGCAATTTTCAAGTGGTTAGCTTGGGTTCTGCGCGAAAAGTAAAACTAATACAGCAGAAGATTATTGGTCAGCGAACTGTCTTGCTGATAGAAGCTGAAGATACGAAATGCAGTTACAGCTATCAACTTTTCGCTATAGCGGGAAGTAGTGTGGAGAATTGGTCGATCGGTAACTGCTCAGATAAACCATTGATTTCAGGTAATGATGAAGAAATGATTTATTCATTTCCAGCCGGGAGCAGTAAAAATCCGCGATTGATACGCTATACCTATCGAGATGAACAGTTGTTTAAAGCAATTATTGATTTGGCGCCAGAAGTAACACCACCTGTAAAAGTAACACCGCAACCGGGAGGAGCAACACCAGCGACTAAAGCTAAGAGTAGTGGCCAACCTAACAATCAACGGGAGCCTTCAGTACCTACATTGACCCCCGCGCAAACTATCAAGGCGACACCAGTTAGTAATGTAACGGTAACAACTAAATCAAGCTCAAGGCCAAATGTAACGCTCACTCCTCCAACAACGCCACCAAATCCAACTGGCACTTATGGCAATAAAAATGCGCCCGTGCCAACTAGGAAGCCAATTGTATTTTCTGAAAGTGAAGAAAAACCTGTTCGTCGTATTGATCTGACCAAAGACAGTAAATAATGAAAATACAACAGCTTACACCGCTACCCCGAATATTGTTTTTAATTGGCCTGACTATTACTTACCTGATGTTTGAGCTTGGGTTTAATGCCAGATTATTAGATCTTGTGGGAGGGGACGCAACTTTAGAAAATATCGAAAATATCGAACTTTATGGACGCTTCTTATCTGGTTGCGCTGCAGCCTTATTTGTATTTGGAGCTTTGTATTCCGAGTTACTCAAGCAGCAAACTCTTGACGCTCAAAATCCACGACATAGAGACTTAGAGCTTTTGACCCAGGTAATGTCTGCATTACTTGCGAGCTTTGTGCTTTTGTTTTTTGCTAAACATAACGACTGGTTCGCGATGTGGCTATTCTTGCCACTACTCATATTTATCTATTACCTCTTTTCGCTCAAAGACAAGTACCTACTTGTTTTGGTACTACTTTTTTCACCTTTTTGTGTTGCTGCAATTCGCAATAACTGGTCAGTTAACTGGCTTTTAGTTCCATCTTCATTGTTACTCGCATATTGCTTCGATCAAAAGAAACGATTTACTTGTCCCCCTTTGATAGGCCTAGCGGTCTTTTCAACGGTGATCACGGCGTTCTTTGCGTTACAGATCTTGGTCGAGCAAGTGGTCAATACGCAGAGTGCTGAGCAGCGGAGATTAGCTTTACAAACGGTTTTAATCCAGCAAGGCCTAGTCAAAGGAGAGGTTGAGCTTGCTGCCTTGAACAACGATTCAACTATTTTTAGCCAAGCAGAAGGTAAAGCATTCCTTGCGCTATTTCCGTTCATGGCAATGACAGTAGATCAACTAGAGAAGAAAATTGACGCAGTAAAACAGCAGATGATCGAAGATCGAGTAAAAGAAAAGCTGGGCTCTCCCAAAGTCGTCTATAGCAGTCAGTATCTAGTAGCTATGGGCGAAATTGAAAAAAAATGGCAGCTATATCAAAAAGGTAAGGCTTGGTTTGATCTTAATGCTGAAGCAAAGAAGCAAGCTGAGCCACGCTGGAATGAGTACCGGGAGAAATTAAGGAAAAATCACAACTGGGAGCCAGAAGCGATTCCTCAGCGCTATAAATCCCGTGTGGCTACATCACTAAATAAAGATTTACCCACATTTTTGCCTAGTTGGGATCCCTCTAGCCGAGCTATGTTTAATCTGGCAATTGCACAAGAAATTGAAAATCAAATCCGCTCACCAAATGGGATAGACATTCAAGGTGAGCGAGTGAAGCCAGGTTTGTCCTTTGAGGGTTTTGTCGCTTTGAAGTCTAGTCAAAGGGGGTTGCGTGAGAAGCTGATGTTGCCTGAGAGTATCCAGGTACGAAGTGACTACAAAGATGAAAAAGATTTCACCACAAACTACTATTTTCCGCTTGTAAAAAAAATTACGAAAGATGAAGTAGCCAAATACCAATCTCCAACGGCTCAATTCGAATTTCAAGCTCAGTATTATGAGGTTGGGCAGCAAGCTATTCGAAAAACTGTAGTCCCCGCGCTCGCTCTTTTCTTCTCTCTGATGGGGGCAATCGCACATTTTGCCAAGCTGATTATGTTGCTGAGCAAACCATTAACTGAACGGATTGCATTGTTGGTAGGAAAAATGAATAAATCCGGCAACACATACCAGGTTGCTCCCACCTTATCTTTTATGGTGTGGAGTGGCGTGATTATTTCATTTTGGATCGTGTTACAAGGACAAAATAATCAAATTACTGGCAGTCGACTGTATGTAAGTCTGGAGCAGCAAAGTATCGGAGCAGACCCTAGTCATTTTATGAAGTTTAAAACAAATGCGCTTCACGTAATTGCGGTGGGGCAAGCCCGAGGGTATCCATTGTTTGAAGCTGTACGCCAGCATATTTTATTTGGCTTGCCCTATGGCTATACGAAACCAAAAATCAATGATTGATCGCTGAGATTTGAATACACAGCTCAATAAGTTAAATAGTGAGTACTTGATGCGTGTTTTTGTCCTTTGTGTTTTTTACGCTGTCTTTGGCTTTATATATGTGCTTTCTCCATATTGGATGATGATCCAAGTTGGCTCTGCCATTCAAAATAAAGATGCTGAGGCAGTCATTAAGCACGTCAATCTAGCTGCGCTAGGGCAGCAACTAGCTAAATTTCAGCAATCCTTGCTTGCCGTACAAGACAAGGTTAGAGCTCAGGTTAAGCGAAACAACCCAAACATGAACGATGAACAGATCAACCAACTGGTTAACGGTCATTTTTCAATTAATGCAGGTTCGATCGATGCACGTGCTGTTAGTAAAAAACTAGTTCCTGAACTTAACAATGTACAGTTGGATAAAATCTCAACAGTTCAGACGAATAACAATTGGTTAGAAAACATAAATCTTAACTTTTCACTGTTACCTCTCGGGCTAACTTTACCGCTTACCCCAGAAAAATTGATCAATGCCTTGATTGCACAGCAGGAGCGGGGAAGCTCGGAGGGGCTTTCTTTGTTGGGGTTACTGTTACGCTGTGAGTACATCGATAGCCAACATATGAAAGTAAAGTTGTTCAGTCGAGCGGGGGTAGATTCTGGTTTGGTGTTAGTACGTGAAGGATGGTTTGAGTGGAAAATCAATCGCATTGTTATTTGGTAGCCGCTGATATATCAATCGGTCTTTTTGTGTAGATGCTATATTGAAGTGTTGGCTCGGTTTAAATCTCATGCATTTTCTGAATGTAATAATATGAATCTTGATGAGCTTCGCGCGCGAGTTCCTCTGCATTGTGATAGCTTGGGAAAGCCACATTTCATCTCACTCAATGATGTGCCAGAGCCATGGCGCAGCCAATTTCAAAATGCAATTCGTGGGTCTGCTTGTCCATGTATCCAAGGATTTTCAAGCTGTGCTTTCGCTGCAGATTGGATCGATTGGTTAAGTGGTAATTGGCGAGACAAAAGTTCCTATCCGATTGGTCTCGATGATTAAATTGATAGAGTTAACATCATGACGACATCAACCGAACGTACCCTTGCTACACTCAGTGCGATACAGTTGCTTCATGACATCAAATCAAACGCTGATGTACCTGAAGAGCTTCGAAAGCGTGCCGAACAAGTGCTAAGGCATTTTCCCAAGCCCATGGATCTTGTCTCTCTAGCCAGTTTTTGCGATCGTTACCCCTTGGGGCCGCACTTGTTTTGTGCAAATGACCCGTCAACACCTTTATTAGGGCAGTTGCTCACTCAAATGAGTAAGTATGACTTCAAGTAAATGCACATGACGCAAGTGGATAAGTAGCGCAATGCTAATTAGTGGCTGCTTTATGGCCATAATAAGTAAAAAACACGCGTTGTTTTTGCCCCATTATTCAGAGGTAACCACATGTCAATTACGATCGATTATTTGAATTGCTCGGTAGCTGAGAAAATTTCAGAGATTAGGGCTGGACTTAGTGCTGATGAGGTGGATAACTTAATAAGCCAGTTTCAACTCGATCCGATCGATCTTGCTAGTATGCTTGGCCTGAACTCACGTGCTTTGCTGAAAGTAGTTAAGCGCAAAAGCAAGCTGGATCCAGACATTAGCGAGCGTTTGCTGCGTCTGGTTCGGGTTGGCCAGCACACTTCTGAAATTTTTGGCGATTCAGTTTCTGCTGGGCGCTGGCTCACGCACCCTCATACATCGCTTGATCAGGCGACGCCGCTTTCAATGCTTGATACTGCCTATGGTGAGCAGTTAGTAGAGCGAGTTCTGTGCTCCATTGAACATGGGCTTCCGATTTGAAAAATACATATGGCGAACCTAGCCAGCTAGTATCTTCGCCCACAGCAAATAGCAGTTATAAGGCCGTAGAATGCTTTTTGTTAAGAATAACATCTGCTAAACCACCTACATCACTCCAGCTACTCAATCTGTTTTAGTTCTTCAATTGAAATTTGCATCAACTGCTCTGGTGATAAATGCGGGTGCTTAAGTGAATAAGCTTTGAGCATTAGCGTTAACGGCTGTACCTGCATTTGCTCTGCTAAGCCCTCAATCATCGCCAAAGTTGGATTTTTCAAGCCGCGTTCCAGTTGTGAGATGTAAACCCTCGAGCAAACATCTTGTAGGTCTTCTTGACTCATCTTTTTTGCTTTCCGAATGGATTTCAAGGCCATCGCAAATGCAGCTGTTGTATCCACAGATCATCTCCAAAAATGAACTGTGATATAGCCATTGCGTAAACTATAGTACCACATGCTATAGTTTACATTTTGGTGCAACTCATGTTTTTAGTAAGAGAAGTAAATTATTGCCCGCTAGGGACCTCTGTCGCTGGCAGTGATAGTCGTTGCTTTACCTCTGTAGAGCTAATCGCGAAGTTCCCTTTTTTTCTAGTAACCATACCTGATGAAAAAAATCAGACTAATAAGCTGATTCGTACACAGCTTATTTCGCAGGTGTCTGATGTCGTTGAACTTTTGTCCGATTTGAAATTATGTGCTGTCGACGCTGAAATTATGTTCTTGATTCATGATTCTCAACAAACAGAGAGAGTATGGAATTTTCAGATTGTCGAATCAATTTGGGAAACAAATTTTTTAGGAGTTGGTTATTTCAAAATCCAATTCTTCAATGGTGACTATTTCGTATGGCCGCAGAATGGACGTGAAGAGAAAATTTCTCCTCTCTGGAAGAAACTCTGCTAGGAGTATTTTTTAATCATAGGAAGTAAAGTTAGATATTAATATTGGGCTACTGCTAGGGAGATTTATGAAAATTAAATTTACAGTATTATTTTCGGCGCTCATATATTCGCACGTATTAGTTGCAGCAACACCTGATGAGGCATTGATTGCTTTTACGGCCACGCTACCAAGCTCAAAACGCGCGATGACTAAAAATAAAATCGCGACCGAAACGTTGGTCAAAGGAATCTATGCCATTTGGACTCGACCAGATGATGAACGTGATGTCATTTTGGTGAACGAAAATGCGACGATTTTTAGCCCTACTCTGGGTAAGAATTGGCTCTATACCCGCAGCGGTGCACCCGCTATCGAAAATCCAGATGAACTGCGCAATGCTTTACGCGCCAATATTCGCTTTGATGAGCTGGTTGAGAAAAAGATCGGTGCCGGCCAACGCAAAGTAGTGTATTTCGGTGCTTATGACTGCCCATGGTGCAAAGTGTTCCAAGGTCAGCTCAAAACGGCCAAAGGCTTGAATACCACCACTTACTTGGTGCCAAGCAGTCTCGACGTGATGGATCCTAGCCCAACAAGCCGACAGATCGTGCGATCACTCTGGTGTGATGCGCGCGGTTGGAATAATTGGGATGCGTTTATGCAAACTCGACAGCCTAGTTTGCTACAGCAACCATCTCCGACATGCTCTCCACTTAAAACCGCCGCACAAGCTCACATTCTGATGGGCATGACGGCAACTGCGTTTACTTTCCCGCGCTTAGTTGATGATACGGGCTGGGATGGCAACTTGACGCTCAAACCTGCCCCCACTGCAGCCGAGTGGGCCAAAGTGATGGGAGCAAATTCTCAATCTGTCGCTAAAGGCAGCGTTTTCACGCAACAAGCTGATTTAAGTAATTGGGGTAAAACGCCATCTACGTCGCAATCGGGATCGAGTACTTATCAGATCGGCGAAGGTGCAGGCCAAGAGTCGAAAGCAGATGGCGAGATGCTTAATCTCGGCGGCATCAAGATCAAATTACCATCGATCAAATACTAGGAACAACCATGCTTTTAACCACTAAACAAATGGGCATCATTGCTGTTTCAGCGTGCGTGTTACTCAGCGCGTGTCAAAGCCAGCCCAAAAGTGTAAGCACCAACTGGCTTACCACCGTAAATATCAACAATCGCCCCACTCAAGCTAATTTGACCTTTGTGCAAACTGGCAATACCGTCGTCGCCAAGGTCACAGAGGGTAACAACACCAATTATTGGGTGCAGATCGTCGGTGAAATGAATGGCAATGTTCTGACCGGTAAATACATGGATCATCGCTCTGACCATGGCCGCTGCAACTCGCTACTCACCTTTGATAAAGCCGCAACAGGTTATTACTGGGGATCGGTTCGTCTGGTGTTTGATGGCAATAAATTCACTGGTAAGCGGAGCAACTGTGAAGGTGCGCTCGACACAAGCTGGAATGGAGTGTTGGCTAAGTAGTTGCAGCACAGAGGCCGGACCAACTTCGCGCGCTTGTAGTAGGATCTAAAGTCATGATCACTGTCTGAAAGGCCGACTGATGCGCGTATTTGTCGATACTGAATTTACTGATTTCGTGCAAATCGATCTGATCAGTATTGCGCTGGTGAGTGAAGATGGTCGGGAGTTCTATGCCGAGCGCAATGACTATCGCGCAGAAGATTGCAGCGACTTTGTACGGGAAGCGGTACTACCGTTGCTTGGGCGCATTGAAGGCGCTACATGTAATCGAACTGAGCTCACGCAACGGCTTCGGGCTTGGTTTGAAGAACTCCCTGAGCCGGCCACGCTGATGTTCGATTACTTTGCGGATTGGGAACTGCTGGCCGATGCTTTTTTAGGGGATGAATATGATCAGCCCCCTAAAAACGTTGGCGAGAAGCAGATGCTCACCAGTGAATTCATTGGCAATCCGATTTTTCAGCGGGCACTCTACAATTCATTCACACCTGAATGGCCAGCCCATCATGCACTTGTTGATGCGCGTGCATTTCGACATGCATTTGTTGCTCTGCTGCAAGCTAGCTAAGTGTTTATGCCTTATAAATGTTAAGAAACCAAATCATCTTCGAGGGGGAGCCGAATCATGCGGTAAACAATCCACTAGAATTGAATGAAATTATTTTGCCAAAAATATTTTTATTTTCCCCCGGTATTTTTGATTTTACCTCAATATAACTTACGGTTATTAATCTATTTGTGCTCAATGCGCGCATCAAATCAGGATATTGCTCCGGCTGGTACATTAATTTAATTCCATTCGTACCCGGGGTTTTTCCAGATATTACGAAGCTATCAAACTTGACCTCGTCAACTTGAACTTCAGCGATTGTCTGTTCATTGCTTTCTACTTCAAGTTCTCGCCGCGCGAGCTTTGAAATAGGTATTTCTTTTCCATCTACCCGAGTCAATTTTTCTGGGGTGCTAGCACCCATTCTAAGTTCCATCATAATTTTTGCCGCGTGAAGTTCTTCATTTGATAGCGGTGGAATCTCTTTGTTATTAATCAAGCTTTCGTATAACCGGTCTGAGTTCCCAATAGTTCTAATAATTCCATCATGGATAAGATCGGATATCTCTGAATTTGTTCCTGTCGCTCCTAGTGAAAGCTTGATAAACATTTTCTCATCTTTTATTAATATTTCAGTATTGATTATTTTGAAGATTGATTTAATGCTCCTTGCCACCGCATCGGCTTCTCTTTTTGCTTTTTCTGGGCTAAAGACAATTTCACCGCAGTCATTCTCTTTGACAGGAACATTTAGCTCATAGATTTGACAGTTGGCAGTATGGTTTTTCATATAGTAACTCTCATATTTAATCATCTGAAAAAAGCATATCACCTCTGTACTGAAAATGCATTTTCCTGGCCTGTATTAACGCCGTACATGCATTTAGATAAATTGAAATCTAGAGTTTTGTTGTGATATTTGGATGAAGTGAAGTGTACAAGCTCAAATTTATGTACTGATTGAATATTGTAATGATCTATCAAGTCGTGTTTTGCCCATAGTAGTTTATACGTATAAATCGGGTGCGGTGGCTGGGTCAGTTTATACGTATAAATCGGGCATGATGGCTGGTCAGTTTATACGTGTAAATCGGGGTCGATGGCTGAGTCAGTTTATACGTATAAATCGGGCGCGGTGGCTGGTCAGTTTATACGTGTAAATCGGGGTCGGTGGCTGAGTCAGTTTATACGTATAAATCGGGCGCGGTGGCTGGTCAGTTTATACGTGTAAATCGGGGTCGATGGCTGGTCAGTTTATACGTGTAAATCGGGGTCGATGGCTGGTCAGTTTATACGTGTAAATCGGGGTCGATGGCTGTTCAGTTTATACGTGTAAATCGGGGTCGATGGCTGAATCAGTTTATACGTATAAATCGGGGTCGATGGCTGAGTCAGTTTATACGTGTAAATCGGGGTTGGTGGCTGGTCAGTTTATACGTATAAATCAGGGGGCCGCAGTTGAGTCAGTTTATACGAAAAAACCACGTTCGACGTGCAGTGTATAGATTCTGACTCGGTGCAGATTAAATGCTGTATTTATGCTCATTTACAGCATTTAATAAAGTCGCGATTATGGCTGCACACAAACGGAGGACATATGAAAAAAGGCCGGCCATCATTCAAGCTAGATACTCAGTACTTACGCAGACTTCGCAAAGAACGACAGCTCACCCAGAGCGCAATGTCTAAAGCTATTTCCTCTCACTATCCTAGCTGGGGTTGTAATGGTCAAAGTTCAGAGGAAACGATGACCGCCGACTATCAGCGTATTGAAGCAAAAGGACGCACAAGCCCGCAGGTTGCAGAGGTAATTGCAAAAGTATTGGATGTTCCAATTGCATTTCTTCAAGGAGAAGTACTTCCTGATTCTGCTGAATACCTTAAGAAAATTACACTATTGCTTAATGATCAGATTGCCACGGGAGAAAACAAAAAACTAATGTTGGCGTATTCAGAATTTGAGAAGGCAAACGCAGGAAAAGGGCTTGAGCGCTTAGCCGAAGACATCAGTAAGCGCATAGAAGTTGTACAACTTGGCCGGAACCCTTCTGAGCTTGCGGATCTCATTGAATATACAGGGTTAAGCAAAACTGAAATTCTTATGCCTGCAAATTGTGATGGGCATTGGTTTGTAACGACAACCTTTCGAGAAAGTTATCGTGTTGACATTCTGCAAAGTACGGTGGGTATTTGGGGTTATATTTGCGATCGCTTTAAAGAGTTTCCCCGCCTGCCAACTTCAGACGAAAGTGTTCGAATTTGGCGCGACGGATTTTGGTACCGAATTGAAATATATTTTCCATTATGCCATAGCCCCGCACGCATTGATTTTGTTCGTTGTGAGGCGAATGAACATGGTGTTCGATGGTGTAAACCGATGCAGCGAGATGAGCTGTCCATCTTATCCCTGTTAAAGGATTGGTCATTCCATTCCTTTAATTTCAGCACTCTCTTTGATGGGGCTCCTACACCACAGACAGTTGAGCAATTGCGATTCAAAATAATCGAATTTGAAAATGGTAGCTATGGCGACGTTATCGATACTCAATATGTCGCTGTAGATTTAGATGAGTTCCGTATCCATCAGGATCGTAATAAAAATCGTGGACACAGTCACCGTCTGCTTACTGAATGGCTACTCTATGAGCTGAAGAACAAGCTGTATCCGATTTTGATAACGTATCCGTCTGAATATTGGTCGGTTTCAGGGGGCGAGCATATTGAAATTTTCCTTAAACCATCATACGCGGATCGACACATTGGTATTGGAATCCGTTATCGGATCCAATTAGTAGAAGAACTTCCATCAGGAAAAAATGAGTCTGCTCCATGGCGTTATGTAGATATCGAGCGAGCAAAGAAAACAATTGAATCTTGGCTAATCTCTTCGCGAAATTAGTGACCTAGATTTTTTTCGATTAATTAATTCGATTGTGTTGGGGAGGGCTCGGACTGACACAATCAGCCGATATGCCGAGTCAAACTTAGGAGAAATATCATGACATTACACTTAGAAAATGGGCCAAGTACTACTGGCAAACCCTCTGGTGGTGGTCGTGGCAATAACCCGCCACGGAAATAAAAAGGCTATTAAACGAGGAGGGTATGCCCTCCCCGCACATCGAGAAAAACGACTAAAAATTTGTAACGTCTCAATTGCGTATTCTTAGTCATTTAGCAATTCTAAATTAACCAATATCACCACAAGCAACTATGCATTTATCCAGCACTTGAAGAGTACAGCACCCGCCCCTGTGCCAACTCTCAATCTTCGGTGCCATGGGAGACTGGTAAGGGAATTGAGCGGGTTCTCAATCCGCCGCTGTCAAACTTCGATAAATCGGTCAAAGTTGCCAATTGTGTGCGTGGAGGATAGCAGCAAGCAATCCGCCTTGACG
Source organism: Chitinibacter bivalviorum (assembly GCF_013403565.1). NCBI lineage: Bacteria > Pseudomonadati > Pseudomonadota > Betaproteobacteria > Neisseriales > Chitinibacteraceae > Chitinibacter > Chitinibacter bivalviorum. Next base: position 3,331,091 of record NZ_CP058627.1, read on the forward strand.
TAAGTAATGCGTAATGCAAGAATCCGTAATTTAAGCTTGGGCAATAAGATGTAAAAAATCTTCGGTGCCAAAGTTGTCAGTGTACCTGATCGCATCTGTGTGTGACTAATCGGATGCTTTTACGCATCCAAAATTGGATTGCACTATTGCCTCCGCCAAAAATGAAGGGCGACTATTGCAACTCAGGAAGATCTATAAAATGGAAGCGTGAAGGTATCGTCGGTAATCTCTGGTCAATAAATTCAGCTGGGAAGCTGGTCGCTGAAGAAATAAATCAGAATGCGCAGTGCTTTTCAAAGACTAAAGATAAATGCAAAAAAGAATATGATGATAGTGATATTTAGAGTGAATAGTTAGACTATTTCATTGCAATGCTAACTTGTATTACATCTTTAATTAAGCTCAGGAAATGACATGATCGAAATGCTATCAATTTGTGTGAATTTTCTTCTAAGAACCATCAAACCTAAGCCGGAATATTCAAACATTCCCAATGAAATCCCACTAAAAATTTGCCACACAAACTCAAAAGTACATTACAGCTATATAGAATCAATACGTTCTAGCAACAATGGAAAAATTATTTCAGGCGGAGGGACTAAGTACGCAACATACAACCAGAAACAATATACCTTTCTTGCAAATAATCCATATAATGAAAAAATATCGTATTACGCTAAAGTTGCACTATTTGAAGATAAGGAACAAGGTATTGTTGACAACTATTTTTATATCAACATTGAAGATGTTCAGCCAGGGCATACGCTATCTGAAAAATTAGATATTCATCGCGCCCAAGAAAATTATTATTTGATCGAGTTGGTGATAAAAAATTCACGTGGAGAAATAATTAGCCATAAGCAAGACTTGGATTGGAACTTCTGTCACGAAGCGCTCTATAATATGACTCAAAAAGAGTATGACAACATAAAATCAACAATGAAATTTGTTAAGTCTATTTCGGTGGTTGTGCTGGCTGTTGCACTGTTGTGCCTTATTTTGCCAGTGGTTTCAATTCTCCATCTTATCATGCCATGGTTTGTTTTTTGGCCGCTTTTATTTATTGGGGCTTATTTGATGTATTTTATGGTTATGGATAAGGTTTTTGCTCGCAATAATATAAAATAGTTTTGTTTTTGTGTTTATGTTAATTAATTATTAAATGTAAATGGTTGAGACATTTTCGACTGTGATCTCGAGGCGATCAACAGTATAAATAATCAAAGACTAGATTGAACGTTTTTTTGAGTGGCTAGCATAACCCCCTATGTAAACTATTCAGAATCCTCCTGCACGTAAGGTATGCAATATTTAGCGTTTAGAAATTGAAAGGTGGTCTTCCTCTCAAAAATTGAAATCAGCATTCACGGTAATTACTCCTAGACGTCTAGCTTTGTCCTAAAACGGAATGGGATACCATTACAACAGAAAGTTAACAGTTGGCGCTTAGTTTGGGACTTAGAAATCAGTCGATCTTCAATTCAACCTTCAAGGCCCAAAGTGCCAATATGTGATGCATTTCAGTCTGGCTTAACTGCCTTGATGTGACTTTCTGCTGGGTGGTAGTGTGAAATTGTCCAAGTCCATTTTTTTTATGAAGTTTATCTCGAAGCTTGTATGCGCGCCGGTAATTGGTAAAGGAGGTTGCTTCGCTAGATTCAGTTGTTGCCGATCGCTTATGGTATTGTGTTTTTATAGTCCATACAGTTTTATGAGCTCCGATCGCGTGCAGAAACACTTCCCATAATCTGCAATCTTCAGGCTTTGATAAGTGTAAGCCTGTATTTCTAGGTCGATAATTATCCCTCCAAATTTGAAGTATTGTTTTGGCGGAATCTGGTTCTCGCGCGAAATAGGCATTGATTTGATCGCATAAGGCGTTATAGAAATTATTGTCTAGGTAGCCATGCGTTTGTGCCGTACCGAATCGTAAATAACCAGTGTCTGCTACCAATTTGTTATATGCCAATTGCAATTGCGATGCTTGCCGATTGGGCAACCCAAAATGTATTGAAATCTCTTCTATCGAAATTCCTTTAATCATTCCTTCTATCGCGAGTTGCAATAATTTTAGGCTGAAAATCCCGGGGTGCTGCCTTGGCGGTAAGGTTGGTAGTACATGGTTGTGTAGTACCAACTCTTGCTTGGCAACACCTTGTCGTTTTAAAGCTGATTGAATTAACTCCGATGTAAATAAATGCGGCTGATCTTTGGTGCGGCCACGGCGCATCTTGATGGCACCGACAGTTAAACCTGTCCATTGTGCTAACTGGCGATCGCTAGGGCACGTCAATGCGCATTTTTGGCTGTGGAGTGAGAATGCCAAATCTAGGCTATGTGTATAAGCGCCGAAGGTAGTATCAAGGTGCGCATGCCCAAGGTGTGTGCTGATTGCATGCAGCAGCCGGCGAGAAGAGTATGTTGGACCAAGCCATTGGCGTTCAAGCGCCCCCGCCTGACCAGGAAACCATGCGCTTAATTGGTTATGGTTTTCCAAATGATGCGTAGTACTCACATATATGGCCGCACTCGCAAAGGTGTGTCGCGCATGGTGAATACGACAGGCCGGATTACCTGTTGCAATTTTGAGTGCTTGTAACAGTCGTTGTGAAAGACGAAAACGTGAGATACGTTCTTCGTGATTATCACTCTTACAAAAAATAGGTACATCCTTATGCCCATGAAACCGTGCATTTAATGTAGTTAGACGCAGTTTTAATATTTCTAGCTCATCTTCCGTCATCGTCCAACATGGCAACTGTCGGAATCCAGAGCTGGATTTAGGACGCCCCCATTTATTTTGCCGTACATAAACTGTCGGCAATTGATCGATAAACACAAGGTCTCGCAGAGTTAATCTGAAACACTCTCCAATCCGCAGGCCGAACCGGAATATCAAAATTAACGCCAGAGTTTGCAATTCAGCCTCTTCAATTTCCGCATGAACATCTGTTCGAAGTAGGCTTTTTGCATTTTGGTATTCTTGTACCGTAATGATTTGTGCATGAACAAGCGAAGTGCTGCCTGCAAACGCCGGATCTAGCTTTTCGAAGTCAACAATCGCAGCATCAAAATGCGTGATCAAATAATCGTGAAAATAGCGTATGCGTGTGCCAAGCCTGCCTCTGCCTTCGGTATTTTTGCTGTAATTCAGTGCTTGCAAATACGTGTCAGCAAAGTCCTCGCTTTCAAGATCGGCAAAATCATCGTTCCAAGCAAGTTCAAGCAGTGGATTGCCGACTGTGAATACATAATCGTAAACCGTGCTGGCCGCAAAATAGTGCCCATGAGATTTCTTTTTAAGGACACTTTTAGCATAGTGAGCGAGTAGGTGCAGTACCGAGCAAATGCCAAGCTCTGACCAAGCGTCTATTAATTGATCAATTGCTTTTGCTGTATTGGTACGATTTACTGTGCCTTGGGAGCCCGCATGCAGATGTTGGGAAGTATCTACACCAACAAAGGCTCGAACTATTTTCTGTAAATCACTTAAAGCTTTCTTCTGAATCTTGAAATCGGTATTGAGCTTGTGCTGAGCTGGGAATGCTCGAGGCGCATCATCCTCAAGGTCTTTTAGTTGTTCACTTCGTTGATCACTTAAGATTCGTATTAGATTGTTTTTAGGGATGGCCCAAGTTTTTATTTCGTCACAAGCATAACTTGCGAGGACGCCCGGTAAATTGTGACGTTGCCAAGCACGCATGGCGGTCTCAATGGCAGTCAGATATTGAGTTCGCTTTTGATCGCGCCATTGTGTTACAAGGTCGAATTGTTCTCCGAGTATGTCGCTTAGACTTGTGTGAATTTCTCTTATGGGCGGAATTTCGGTTTTACGGCCATAAATCTCAGTTAGTAATAGGATCGACAACATCCCAGGCCACCAACGAAATTGGCGCTTCTGCTTATCCTGCCATTCAAGCCAGCAGTGTTGTCTGAAGTGCGTCAGTCCATGCTGAGTTACCGCCTCAAGCGCTGCAAATAAGTGGTTTTTATTCGTAATCCCTGTCTCGATGCTCAAAGCCAAGATGGCCCAAGCCGATAGCTCTGGGAGTCGCATTAAGCTAGGTTCTGCTGGGAAATTTCTAGTAAATTCAGCTCTGAGCCATTCCGCACGCTGCACCCAAATCAAATGATCATATGCCACTGAAGATGGTTCAGAAGAAAGACCATCCAAAACAAAACCGCTATGATATTTACCTGCTGACTTGATTCTCAGATAACGTTTTAACACATTTAGTGTCTGTATTTTACTTTGCGTGCTAGTGTCGGGGTGCGTGAGAATCGCATTTTGGACTTCCTGTTGCAAGGACTTATTTTCCAGTAATTCCTTCCATGAGCGCTCCCTCAATACTGAATTAATCAAGGGTTTTACCTGGTTTAAGGTAAGGGTGGCTTCGGGGGAAATAATGCGTGGTATAGGCCCCGATCGTAGTTCTGCACGAGAATAAGCAGTGGGTATTTTTTTCTTATTTATTACCCTAATTCCAGGGTGTGGGTAAAAGCCTAATTCAGTTAACCATGCGTCAACGGCCACATCCCACTGCTCGATAATATTATTTGGGGGACATGACATGCTGCTAGACCACGGTTGCTGCCCCGCTTGAATATGGCCTGCCGCACCAGAAACCCATTCTCCTGGCAATCCTTTGTCTCTAAGAGCACTAATAAACCAGTGCCTTGGTAGGTTACTTGGCCAAAGTCCTGTTTTTCCTAGCCATCCAATCACTTCTGCGGTTCCCAATTTTTTGAGATCACGACCAAGTTGCATCGGTAGTAAGAAGAAATAATTAACCTTGCCTGATAGCAGAGGCAGTGAGTCCATGCGCCCAATCTCTCCCGCAAGTGACACATCGATATAAGCCAACCTTTGCGCTAACCCGCGTAAATGTTGGGAATACAACTGCATCTGTTTTTGCACTATTGGACTTAGGCGCACCAACCTGGCTTGATGGCCTTCATCAATCACTTTGTCTCGAATGATGGACCACCCGGAATCATCAAGCGTAGATAAGGTAAAACTGAATTGATCCGCGGCTCGATGACCCGTAGCGCATTGCAACATCCATGCGGTGTAGCAAGCCATATGCGCGTGAGCTAGAACTAGTTCGGAATAGTCACACGGCAAAGGCAGCTCATCGATTGCACGCATGCGGATGAGTTGCTCGGATAAAACTTGAGTATGCTTGCTTGGAGAGAGAAATAACCGGCTACCGAAGCGGTCTGGTCGAGTACAAATGGGGATAATTTCTAACCCGAGTTTAAGTAACTGCGCTGAATATCGCGCGACTAGTTCATTACTCGGTATTGAGTAATAGTAATAGCCTACGGTTGGTGCAAATTGAACCGTATTGACAACGAGACTAGCCAGTAACTCGTCACCATGCTCACGTACTTCCGCATCAAAGAGAATTCTTCGAAGTCTGGCATAGGTCGCTCGAAGTGCCGGCGAAGTTTCGCGCAATGATTTTAGCCAGAGGCTCATTGCTGCTTCAGCTTCGTTTGGAGAATTGAGATGTAATGTTTCTGCTAGGCTCTTTGTGTCCAAGTCAGTTATTTCTAGCAGCATGCTGTACATCAACGTGGGTACAGGGAGAATTAACCAATCGTGCTGCAGCTCAAACTCAGCTTTTTGAACTGAGGTTGGCGTAAAACGCCCTGGGAAATCTGGAAATCCTCGCCCCCAGTGCCCATCCCTGAGGTTAATTTGTAGTCCAGGCAAATGATCCCACTCCGTGACAAAACGGGTCTGTAGTAATTCGTTTAGATCTACAGAGCAGGAAAGCGTGATTAAAGCTAATAAAGCTCCCGTCCGATGCTCGGGGAGAATCTCTGTTTTCAGTCCCTGAATGATGCAATTCAGGTCATATTCATTCAGAGATTCCCATGCCCAAGGAAGGTAATTATTTTCTCGGGCCGTACGATAGCGAGCTTCGCGTAATCGAGCATATTGACCAAAGGTGCCGAGCTCAGATGGCGCTTCTTCCGGTTCTTCGACAATGAGTTCAATGCGTGGCTCGTCAATGTCGAGATCTTTGGGGGGAAGATAGACAGCTCGCGTAATCGGATTTTGTATGTTTAAACGAGAACGGGCGGTGCCTTTATGAGGCAAATCCGATCGTTGGATGGGTACCTTTTGCAGGATAGGCTCAAATGCTGTAAATCCAGCAAACGAGCCATGTAATAACTTGAGCCCTTTTATGCAGTGATTCAGTGGATGTTGCGGATCTGCGGCGTCTTCAATAAGAATGGCTAATTGTTCGGATGGCGCTGTCGTAAATTTCCAATCACAATCGTAACTTCCTTTTAGAAGCCTCCTGATCCCTGCGCAGACTTCCAAAATCGCATTAGGTATGCGCTCAAATTTATTGGTACACCAAATAAATACCGCAGCCTGTAAAAAGCGTGCGATTTGTAACTGTTCCGGAGAATAAGGGGTGCTAGTGACAGTCCAGGTTGTTATTAAAGGACGATCTTTGACTCTGTGCTTTATCGATGTTGAATATGTTCTAGGAATTAATTTGGGATAAGTAGTACTAAGTTGTTTCAAGCGAAGTAGCGCATTAATTGCACTTCTGTGTGCATTGGACAGATGTGCTTCAGTCCATTGGGATGTCTTGAAAATAGCAGAAAGAGCTCCGACGGTCTCATGGAGTTGATCAATATCTTCCTTTAGTCCAAGAACTGACTTAACCAATTCAGCTATAGATTCTGCGTCTTGTGGGGATACCGTGTTCAATTCAACAACAAACTTGTTTAGATCTGGTAGGTCTTGATCCACGGCAGCCCCTAGCTATGCTGAAATTTAACCCGACGGTCGGATATTTGTAAGCATATCAGATAATCAAAAAGGTAACATTTTTTGGTGGGTGAAAAATTCGCGTACGAATGTTCTTTTGATTTTGTTGCCTCATTGTTGTATATTTTTCTATAAAAACAATGGTATAGATATGTTTGATTTTTACGGACATACATTTATGTCACATAAGATGTCTCAAAAATTTCAGTCTCATAACCCGAAGGTCATAGGTTCGAGTCCTATTCCCGCAACCAAAAATGAAAAAACCTAGGTCTCAAGCCTAGGTTTTTTTTCGTCTCGGATTTTTGCAATTTGGGCACAGAACCCGTCTGTGCCCATTTTTGTGCCCATCCTGTGCCCAACTGATTTTTCACTGGCAGTAAAAAACCCCCATTTTGACCTTCGCCGATTTTTAAGAAAATGTGCCCAATTTTTTATGGCATTGATCTTCGGGTGTTGTGCCCAAATTGCACGACTTTCAACATGACCTTCGCTTTTTTTTGGGGACTTGTGCCCATAGTGAATTTTTTGGGCACAGGATGGGCACAGAAATTTATGTCTTCTTTGGCGCTAAATTGATGCAAATTGCTCTTGTTGCTGATTGCTAAAGTGAAGAAAAACAGGGCCTCGCAGTGAACCTCTGATTTTTCAGCAGCGAGGCCTGATCAATTATGCGGTCACTGAACTTTCACAACAGCGATTACCACTATTCTGTTTTTTCGCTATTGGGCACAGCTTCGGGAACGTGCTCAAGCAGATCCGAAATCGAACAAGAAAAGTATGTGCATAGCGCATCAATCACTTCGAGCTCAATTCTTTCCGCTGTCTCATGATATAGGCGCGTAAGCGTCCCTCGATTTATTCCAGTATCACGAGCTAGGTCACTTATTTTTATCCTGCGTTCATGTTCGCGCCGATTGAAATTTGACCCACGGGGGGGGCAATAATTTGGACACACCCAAATCATTGTTATACCAGCTCTTGAACCAACCGGGAAACTGTACCGGGTTAGCGGACAGCATCACAATGACGCCGCGGCCGCCGAGCTCGCCGAGGAGCTAGATATTCATTACCCTTCAGTTTCTGCTGGCGCATCTTTCGGCAAATACTGAGGTAAGTAATCTTTCATCATCCGCAACATAACTTCGGCTTGTGTTTTGTCCCGCCGGCGCTTCTCTTCCGGCCGCGTGTGTTGTGTTGCCATCCACAGTTTGAATTTGTAGAAATCATACGGGTAAATGGTCGGCATCAATGCCATTTCCCCGCGCACACTCACAACCACCGTTTCCAATCTCGGCGATGACAACAACGACTCAGCACGCTTTGCCGGGACTGGCCACAAATCATCCTCATCATCACTAAATGCGAAGGGGTGTGGCTCGCCATCTCGCGACGCGGCCCTGATGAAATCCACCTGGAATGCTTTATTATTGGTCGCGGTGTAGCCGCCACTATCTAGTTCATCCACCTGGAAGCTACTGTCCATTTTTTTGAGTAGCCGGATCATTGATCGCTCTTGAGTCCGGTTGAGGTGGGTAAAGAACTGCAGCCGTTTGCCGTTATGCCACAGCAAGTCCACATCTTGCGTTGCCAGTGCACCGGCATTGTCAATTCGCACCCCGGCGGCTGTTTCGTAGGCGTACAAGGCGAAAGTGCCCACAATCGTGAAGAACCCCATCAATCCCTGCTCAGCCAGCATATTCAACAGATCGATCACGATTTGTGGTGTGTGGCCGACGTAGAGTGCCCGATTCAATCTCTGGTGTTTTAGAACGGTTTCTTTGAGCGATGAAACGCGATCGCTCGTAAATGTTTTACGTTCGACGAATGAATGATAGATCGCCTCTGTTTCTTCTGTTCTACGCCCAAGACTTTTCTGCGCACTACTCACATTGGCTCTGATCAGGTATTCCACGCCACCAACTTCGCGCCAAAACATGCTACCCCGCACTTCTTTCGCGGCTTTTTTTGCCTCATACAAGGCCAGAAATGCAGTTTTCGCATCGGAATACTGCCTCAGGGCGTCATCGTTCAGCTCGGTTAGCATACATGCATCTCCGGTCGGTTTTCACTGCAAATTTAAGAACACTAATTTTACATTGAAAACATAATAAATTCATCGTCTTTCACTGTATCTCATAATTTGTCATTTTCATTGTGAAAACTGACTTTCCCACCGCTAAATTTTTTCCCGACTTAGTCTGCCATATATAGAGCCATTTCGCACTAATCGGCCAAGCGGCCTTGGAGTTGCGTTGCGCCTCAAGATCTTTTTTCGTTGGATTACGGTCCGCTATGTCTCTATCCCCAATGGCGATCCAGCGCCAACTTCCACACTAAATTAACAGCGCCCCAAAAAAACGCCGCAGGCAATGAGCGCTGCGGCGTTTTTTTACTCTGTTTAGTGGGGGCTCAAACCATCCGAGAGCGACATGCGATAAGCACGCCACGCGGGGATGGAGCCGATCAGAAAGCCTGCGATGATCGTCGCCGCCATTAGGCCCCATTCATTGGGCGTAGGCGGGTTGATTGCGATGTTGAGGCTATATACCTCGCGCAGTATCGGCTTGCAGATCAATAGCAGTGAATAAAGCAGGGCAATACCCACGGCAGTGCCGATGCTGACGAGCAACAATGTTTCGCCCATCACCAGCACAAAAATCTGCCACGCGCGTGCGCCGACTGAGCGTAAGATCGCCATTTCACGCCGACGCTCATTCAGCCCCGTGAGTAGCGCAGTCAACATCCCCATCAGGCCGATCACCAAGACAAAGCCCGACACAATCAGCAGCGCTTGCTCGGCGATTTTCATCAATTGCCATAATTCAGACAAAGCTACGCCCGGCATAATCGCCATCAGCGTTTCATCGTGAAATTGATTCACGGCGCGCTGGTAGCTAAAGAGCGCGGTGCGCGATTTCAGCCCGACATAAAACGCGGTAATCGTTGCTGGTGGCGGCACGGCGCGCGCTTCATCGGCGGCGAGGACGCCCGAGCTGGATAGCAAGGATGCGCTGCCAGATTCCCAGCCTTCGTGAATCGCGGTCAGGCCGTCGAGCGAGACGTGTACGGTGTCGTCCACAGGTGTGCCGGTGGGCGCCAGAATGCCGACAATGGTAAACGGCTGATCGGCGTGTTCGCTCATCGCGCCTTCGCCGCTGCCATGCGTCAGGACAATCTTTTGCCCCAAGGTGTAACCCATTTTACTCGCCACATGCGCGCCAAGGACGGCGTCGTGGGTTTTCGCAAATGGCGCGCCAGCACTCATTTTAAGCGGTTGATTTTCGCCAAAACGCAGGTATTTGAAGTAATCCGGCGTGGTGCCGAGCACGGCAAAGCCATGATGGCTGTCGCCCAGCGAGACGGGAATCGTCCACGCTACGCGCCGATCGTGCGCGAGCTTTTGATAGCTATCCCAGCCGATATTATTGGTGGCGTTGCCGACGCGAAAGACGCTATATAGCAGCAATTGCACCGAGCCGGTGCGCGCGCCGACGATCAGATCGGTGCCGCTAACGGTATTGGAAAAACTATTGCGCGCTTCGGTGCGCAGGCGCTCAACGCCGACCAAGAGCAACACCGATAGTGCGACGGTGATAATCGACAAAATCACCGTCAGGCGGCGGCTAAGCAGGCTATGCAGGGCAATCTTAAACATAATCAGTCACCCGTGCGGCGTGGTTAATGGCGGGTAAGCTGACGCTGCGATCAAACGCGGCGGCCAATTGCGGATCGTGACTGACCATCAGTACGGCCGTGTTGTGCTCTTGGGCGCATTCGAAGAGCAGCTCGATAAACGCACCCCGACGCTCGGCATCCAGCGCCGAAGTGGGCTCGTCGGCGATCAAAATTTCCGGCGCGCCAATCAAAGCGCGCGCCAAGGCCACGCGCTGTTGCTGGCCGACCGAGAGCTTGCAGACTGCTTGCTGCGCATAATTGGCCAGATCAAGGCGAGTTAGCAAATGCATTGCTTGCTCTTTGGCCTGATCTCCCCCCGCGCGCGCGCGGCGTTGGCTAGAAAACTGGCACGGCAGCAAAACATTATCGAGTACCGATAAATAATTGAGCAGATTGAATTGCTGGAACACATAGCCCAAATGGTCGGCGCGAAATTTATCGCGCGCTGGGCCAGAGAGTTGCGAGAGATCTTGCCCCAAGATTTTGACGCTACCGGCTTGCGGCAAATGGATGCCGGTTAGCAAAGACAGCAGCGTGCTTTTCCCGCTACCGCTGGGGCCGTGCAGGAATAAATGCTCGCCTTTGGCGAGGCTAAACTCGGGAATATCCAGCGTCGGTGCCGTAGCCCCGCGCCAGGTAAATTGTAAATTTGCTAGTTCAATTAACACGGGCGGGGCTTCCAATAACGACTTACTTCAGATTGAGTGTTTGGCCAGATTTCAATTGAGCTTGCTGCTGGCCTTTATCGGTGGCGATATTGGCTGTGAGCTTTTTGAATTTAGGGAAGGTTTTCCACAGCGCTAGCGCCACGCTGCTCGGCGCTTTGGCACATTCGAAGCTGTATTCAGCATCAATATCGCTGTGCTCGCCAGCTTTGAACGTCGGCATATTCACAACGGGTGCGGCGGCTTTACATTGCGCAGCAGCGTCGGGTACAAACAGCAAAGCGGCGTTGTTAAGCTGCTCGGCGACTGATTTGAGCTTGGCTTTTTCCGCGTCGGTTTTGGGCGCGCGCTCAAAGCCGAGCAGATTGTCTGCCGGGCTTTCCAGTGTGATCACCAGTTTTTTGCCTTCGATCGCAACGTCGATTTCAGCTGCGCCGTGCACGTGAGCTCCGTGCTCATGTGCAAAAGTACTGAGGGGTATAGCGAGTAAAGCTAATGTAATAAAGCGTTTCATGATTATACCTACCTTAGTTTTGGGAATTATTTTGCCGCCGCTTTATAAGCGCGCACTTCATCCGCACTCATCGCATAACCAACGGGCACATCGCTCGCACCATCGGCCAGCGCCAAATTGGCTTTGCTGGCTTTGATATTGAGCTTGCCGGTGATGGTTACTGGCGCAAATAGATCGCCTTGGTCATAGCCTTTCGGGTATTGCACCACGACCATTTGATTCGGCGGTGGGGCAGGGACGTGAATGCAAGCGCCAATCACGGGCACGAGCAGAAACTCGGTGACCTTTTTGCCATTTTGTTTCAGTGGCAATAGGTAGCCATCAAGCTGGATAGTCTGGCCGTTCAGCGCGGTGCTCATTTCGCTGGTGCGTTTTTTCTCAAAGGCTTCAATTTCATTAATCAAGGGATTGAGGTCTTTGAAATCTTCTTTGATCAATTTGACGTCATTGGCGGTAAATTCGCTGGGCTTGAGCTTGCCGCTATCGACCAAGTTTTTTAGCTCGCGCTGCTGCACGGCGCGCATCAGGCGGGTTTTTTCCTGTTGATTCATCTTGCCGACTGTCGCGCGTAGGGTCGGCGAGTCGGGCTGTAATTCAGACCATTTCACGGCTTTGGCTTCCGCAGCCCAAAGATTAAATGCCAAACAGCTGGCGCTGATGGCGAGCATGATTTTTGCGAACACAATCGAAATCCTTGTATTGAGTTTGCTTATTGTAACCAAGTTGCATTTGGAAGTGGGGTTTGTCATCTAAATTTAATTTGGCATCAAATTGCGCGACTGGTTTTATTTTTTCAACTTGCCCAAGCTTCCCTGCAAGCTGCGAGTAGCCCCGAAAATAGGCATGCCTAGCTTTTCGGGGGCTATCTCGTGGGGGAGTCATCGAATCGTCGTATAGAGAGAGACCGAGAAATAATATCGGGCTATCGGCGCATGTCGATGGGGGCAGAATTAATCTGCAAGCTGACGGCGGAAAACCCAGCGATTGGGCTCGCTCACGGCCTCATCGAGGCGGTAGCCATCCAGATCAAAACCTTTCAGGTCATTGGCTTGCTGAATATGATTTAGTGCGGCGTAGCGCACCATCAGCCCTCGCGCGCGTTTGGCGTAGAAACTGATGATCTTGTATTTCCCGCCTTTGAAGTCTTCAAATACCGGTGTAATGAGCCGCGCTTTGAGTAGCTTGGGTTTGACCGATTTGAAATATTCGTCGCTGGCCAGATTAACGATCGTTTCACTTTCTAGGCCATTGATCGTATCGGTGATCTGCGTGCCCCAGAATTCATACAAATTCTTGCCACGCGGGTTGGCGAGCTTGGTGCCCATTTCAAGGCGATACGGTTGCATCAAATCGAGCGGGCGCAATAGGCCATACAAGCCAGATAGGATGCGCAAATGTTGGCTCAGATAATTGAGTTGCGCCTGATTCATGCTCGCGGCAGCAAGGCCTTCATACACATCGCCCATAAACGCGAGTACGGCTTGTTTGGCATTGTCGGGCGTGAAGTCGGGCTGCCAGCTGTGATAGCGGCCAACATTGAGTACCGATAGCTCATCCGAAATATGCATCAGCTCGCCAATTTCGGCGGGCGATTTTTGGCGCAACACCTCGATCAATTGCGCCGAGTGTGCCAGAAAATCGGGTTGGCTAAATTGCGGGGTATTGGGTGGGGTGGTGTAGTCCAGCGTTTTGGCTGGCGAAATCAGCATTAACATGGGGCTTGGGGTATTGCTCTGTAAATAACATGAAAACTAGTTTACAGAGCAATACATCTGGTAGGTAATAAACTAAAAAACGCCCACGCTGCCTGACTTCGCCGCGACGTACTACTGGTACGGATCTTCGGCTTGGTGTTTCGCGTGGAAATTATTGTCTAGTTACATATTAATTAACATCGATGCCCGCATCGCGTAGGCGCGCGGCGAGTTCCATGGCGGTTTTGACCTGCATTTTTTCCAAAATCCGCGCGCGATGCACTTCGACCGTTTTCATCGAAATCGACAAATCATCGGCGATTTGCTTATTCAGGCGGCCAGTGAGGATGAGCTTCATCACTTCGGTTTCACGCGGCGTTAAGCACGCCAGACGCTCGTCCACTGCAGTGCGGTTTTCCCATTCGCTGCGATTGAGTGCGTCCATCGACAGGCAGCCTTCCACCAAATCGACAATGTCATTATCCGAAAATGGCTTTTCGATGAAATCCGCTGCGCCTTGTTTGAGCGCCGCCACAGCCATCGGTACATCGCCGTGTCCGGTCAGGAAAACCACCGGCGGGGTGTAGGCGTGCTCTTGCAATTTGCTAAACAACTCCATCCCGCCCATGCCAGGCATGCGCACATCTAAAATCAGGCAGCCAAACGCGTCGGCGTTGTAGGTGGCGAGTAGCTCTTCGGCGCTGGCAAACAGTTGCACCGAATGATTGCGCGTCGAAAACAACCACGACAATGCGTCGCGGATCGCGTCATCATCATCAACAATGGCAATGTGGCGGTTAGGGCTCATAAGCTTCGCTCTCCAAAGATAGCGGTAAGGTAAAGTTAAAACAGCTGCCGCCCTGTGGATTGGCTTCAACCCAGAGTCGGCCGTGATGGTGTTCGATAATGGAGCGACAAATATTCAGCCCCATGCCCATCCCGCTGCCTTTCGTCGTATAGAACGGTTTAAACAATTGTTCCATTTGTTCCGGATTAATGCCAGTGCCACGATCCGCTATTGTCACCGCCAGCATGTCATGCTCGCGTCGCACATTCACATCGAGCGTGCGCTGGCTCACGGGCGTATCGGCCATGGCTTCAATCGCGTTTTTCATTAGGTTAAATATAACCTGTTCCAGCATCACTGCATCGGCGTAAATCGGCGGCAATTCGCTAACATCGCTGACGGTGAGTTTGACTTGCGATTTTTTCACTTCGGCATTCAGCAATGTTTGCACGGTTTCGAGCAGATCGGCGATTTCGCAGCGTTTGCGATGCGGCGCGCGGCGCTGCACAAATTCACGAATCCCGCGAATAATCTGCCCAGCACGCTTGGCTTGCGCCGCCATTTTTTCGATCGCCTGATCAAGCTGGGCGATATTCGGCTCGGTTTGCGCTAGGACATTGCGGCAGCCCGTGGCGTAGCTGGCAATGGCGGCCAGCGGTTGATTGAGTTCGTGCGCGAGGCTTGACGCCATTTCCCCCATGCTGATCAGGCGCGTTGTTTGCTGTAGCTGCTCTTTTTGCTGGCGCTCGCGCTCTTGCGCGTTTTTGAGCATCGTAATGTCGGTGGCGATTTCCAGCCAAACTTCCGAGCCATCGACCCACACGCTACTGCGGCTTTTCACCTGATACCAATGTTGGTGGAAATCATCAAACCATTCGCTATCAACGGGCGCCCCTTTATTGCGATGAACAAAAGGAATATTGCAGTAGCGACCGTGTCGATCGGGAATATTAAACGCGCTGTCAAAATGGCGATTGGACAATAGCAATTCGCCCGTATTGGCATCCGAAACCGATACGGCCGCGTCCAGCCCATTGAGCACCGCGACAAAACGCTCGTGCGAGGCTTGCAGCGCTTCGCGTTCGCGTTGCAACTCGGTAATGTCATAAATCGCGCTAATCCAACCAGTGTGCACCCCGTCACCATCGATCAGTTTGGCCGCGTACAGGCGCACATCAAAACGCTCGCCATTGCTGCGCATAAAGCGCATTTGATAGCCAGTGCTGTCGGCGCGGCCATTCAGAATGGCGCGATAAATCGCCATACATTGCTCGCTTTCTTCGGGCGGCCAATAGGGCATTGGATGGGATGCACCAAGCAGTTGCTCCTGAGTGCAGCCGACCATTTCGCAAAAAGCACGGTTGACATAAAACAGCCGTCCCTCCAGATCCATGGCGCGAATGCCGGTGACGAGCGAGTTTTCCATCGACTCGCGCAAGGCTTGCTCTTGGCGCAGTTGCGACTCGGCTTTTTGTCGTTCGTTGATATGGCGGCGCAGCGCCCAGGTTGAGCCCAGCATCAGCAAGGACAGCCCCGCGACGACGATGGTGAGCGCGGTTTGCCAGTTATTGCGTTTTTGCTCGTAGATATGTGCGGTCAGCGTCAGCGTATTGGGCGGCCAATCAAGATTAATGCTTTGATTGAGTTTGCCAGCGTCGTGACTGCGTTCGAATTTACCGGCAATCAGGCGTTCGTTTTCCCACAAGCTAATCTGGTAGCGTTGCGCAATCCACCACGGTACTTGCTGTTGTAACAAAGTGCGCAAATTGACTTGGGCAATCAGTACATGGCGGCCGTTGTAGTTGAGCTTGATGGGTACCGCCAGCGCCATAATCGGCGCATCTGGGCGATCCATAATTAGTTTGCTAAAGCTGCTTTCCAGTTCCGAATCCAAGATCGAATCGCGCAAGGCAATCAATTGCGGGTTGCGTAGATCGGGCTGCCCGGCGACACGGGTATTGGGCGTGTGCCAGCGCTCCTGGCCGGTTTCATCGAGATACTCCAGCGAAATGATTTCGGGGGAGTCTTGCATCAAGGAGAAAGTACGAGCGGTAAACTCGGCTGAGCCGAGCCCATCGGTCGACATGCTGGCTGCGACAGTGCGCAATTGGTGCGTGATATTGTCGACCCGAATTTTGAGCGCTTGCTTTTGCCACAGCAAATCCTGCTCCATGCTGGTATTGAGCGTGGAGCGCTCGGTATAGGTCGTCATGATCAAAAATGCGGCCAAGACAAGCGTAAACAGGGCGGCAGCAAACGACGGTAAGGTGAGTAGCCAACGCGTTTTTTGCGGGCTGATGGCCTGACTGGTTTTGAGCTTAAGCACCCACCTTGACCTCATTGATCAGGGGGCGGCCAGCAGCAAAATCGTTGATATTCTGGAATGTGGTCATCGCGATATTATTCAGTGCCTCCCCAGTTAGATAGCCTTGATGCGAGGTGATCAGCACATTGGGGAAGGTGGTTAAGCGCGCCAAAATATCATCTTTTAATACACTGTCGGATAAATCTTCAAAAAATACGCCTTCTTCATGCTCGTACACATCGAGCCCCAGCCCGCCAATTTGACCCGATTTGAGCGCCGCCAGTGCAGCTTTGGTGTCAATTAAGCCGCCGCGACTAGTGTTGAGGATCACTACCCCGGGTTTCATCGTCGCCAGGGTGCTGGCATTGATCATATGGTAAGTGCTTTCAAATAAAGGCGTATGCAGCGACAAAATATCGCTGTTTGCCATGACTTCGGCTTGGCTTAAAAACGTGCAATCCACATCGCAATTTTTCGGCGGGTACGGGTCATACGCCAAGACTTTGCAGCCAAACCCGCGCGCAATGCGGGCGGTAGCAAGACCGATTTTGCCTGAGCCTAAAATGCCAAAGGTTTTGCCATGAATATTGAAGCCTTCAAGCCCTTCAAGCAGGAAATTACCTTCGCGAACGCGGTTGTAAGCGCGGTGCGTTTTGCGGCTGAGCGTGAGTAATAAAGCAAACACGTGCTCCGCGACCGCTTCAGGTGAGTAGGCGGGTACGCGGGTCACCGGGATATCAAATTCCGCTGCAGCGGCCAGATCAACGCCATTAAATCCTGCGCAACGCAGCGCGATGAGTTTTACGCCGAGTTTGGCAAGGCGACAAATTGTTTTGTGATCGAGTTTGTCGTTGACGAAAGGGCAAACAACGTCAAAATCTTCGGCCAGCGGCGCGGTGTGCGCCCCAAGCCGTTCTTCAAAAAAGACCAGCTCATGGCCAAATAGCTGATTAGCTGCTTCAAGCGTAGAGCGATCGAAACGTTTGCTATCAAAAACGGCCACGCGCATGGTCTTTATCCTTTGAAATTGTGAGTGACTGCGGCATCCAGATCATGCCCTTTGTAATGCAAGCCAGAGATTTTATCGTCTAGCACCCGGCCGAGTGCTTCAGGGCTGTCTTCTGGATAGCGAATAAAGGCCAAGGCATTGCGACCTGCTTCGCCCGATTCAACGCGAATATCCAGAGGCTCTGCTGCGCCAATTTGCTGTGTCAATAGCGCGTGAACGTCGGCGACGCTGGTGTCTGCGGGTAAATTGCTAATGAGTAATTGCATGTTCGACTCCGTTTGAAATTAGTGGGAACGTCCTGCTTTACTTCGGCAGGCATCGAGTTGGGATGCCTGATGTTGATTGGCCAGATAGGTCGGCACGATGGCTTCGAGTGCCGTCGCTTGCCAGCCTAGGATAGCCGCAAACCCTGTTGGGTCAATGTTATCGACTTTGAGTGAATCTAAATTGTCATGGCTCACAGGTGGCTTAGGCAGGATGCTCATCGCCGTGGCTTGTAAGCGCGCTGCCCAGTTGGGCAGGCCGATAACGCAGCGTTCATGGCCGCTGACTTGACCGGTGTATTTAACCAGCTCGGCCAGAGTATAGACGTGCGGGCCAACCAGACTGAGCGTTTGTCCGATTAGTTCAGTGCGATCGACCGCGACCGCAAACGCCTGCGCCACATCGCCGACCCAAACCGGTTGAAAGCGCGTTTGCGCGCCGCCAATTGGCACCAAGGGGGCGATTTTGAGCAGGCTGGCAAACAGATTCAGAAAGCTATCCTGAGCACCAAACACGACTGAAGGGCGGAAAATCGTCCAGTCCAGACCGCTGGCGCGTACTTTTTCCTCGGCTTGACCTTTGGTGCGCTGATACATGGATGGGCCATTGACGTCGGCGCCGAGCGCGCTCATATGCAAATAGCGACGCACTTGATGGGTTTTGCACGCCGCAATGATTTTCTCGGTGAGGAGTATATGGCTACGCTCAAAGTCAGCTAATGATCCCTGCAATATACCCACCAAGTTGATCACAACATCCTGGCTTTTACACAGCCGATCGAGCACATCTGGCTGGTGAATATTGGCATTCACGATCTCGCAGCCTGGCAAAACCAGTAAATCAGTTTTGACGGCCTCGCGATTACGCGTGGGTATTGTAATCCGGTAGCCCAATTGCGCTAATTTGGCGGCAATTTGTCGGCCGATAAAGCCCGAGCCGCCGATGAGTAAGACTGATTTTGTCATTGTTCGCTCACCTCTACATTGGTGCTTCTACCCGTCACCGCAGGTAAACGCTTCATCAGCTGCGTCGGGCTATTACTGAAATTATGCGCGTAATGCGTTGCATTGGTCAGTACCGCTTTGACGTAATCGCGCGTTTCATTAAACGGGATGGTTTCAATATAGACCGCAGCCTCCAAATCGCGTTCGCCGCGCCATTTGGCCGCATTGCCGGGGCCCGCGTTGTAGCCGGCCGTGGCAAGGACTGGATTGCCGCCAAAACGCTCATTCCAGTAGGCGAGGTAATAGCTGCCTAGCTGCGGATTGATGGCTGGGTCGCTCATATCATTCATCGTAAAGTCGCTCATGCTCATCTTCTTGGCTACCCATTTGGCGGTGGCTGGCATCAACTGCATCAGCCCTGTTGCGCCCGCGCTAGAGCGAATGTCGGGTACAAAACGGCTTTCTTGTCGGATCAGGCCAAACACCCACGCCGGATCGAGCCCATTGGCTTTGGCCGCTGGCTCAACATGGTCGCGAAATGGCATGGGGAAGCGCAGGCTAAAGTCATGCAAAGTTTTGGGGCGCATCGCCGAGTAAATACTGCGATCGTAAATTTGGTAGCGCGACGCCAATTCGGCCGCAGCAAGCAATTGTTGATCGCTCAAGCCTTTCATCGCCCAATTCCATTCCCGATTGGCTTCAACGCGCCAGCCTTGGCTGCTCAATTCGAGCGCGCGTTGAATGCCGGGTAGAG
Source organism: Chitinibacter bivalviorum (assembly GCF_013403565.1). Taxonomy (NCBI): domain Bacteria; kingdom Pseudomonadati; phylum Pseudomonadota; class Betaproteobacteria; order Neisseriales; family Chitinibacteraceae; genus Chitinibacter; species Chitinibacter bivalviorum. Next base: position 3,350,501 of record NZ_CP058627.1, read on the forward strand.
TTTGCATCGCTTTCACATCGTCATTGCTGGCTTTGTAGGCGGGGGTAGGTGCGCTCAAGATCGCGCCGAGCTCTTCGCGCGCTAGCAAGCCGTAAAAATCGATGTCTTCAGAAAGGCTCAACCACAAAGCATTGGCCGCTGCGCCATTGTTTTGCGCGAGTAATGCGCGACCTTTCCAATAGCGCCAAGCATTGTCTTGTTGTTCGGCGGCGGGCAGGGCATTGATGCGCTGTTCGACTGTTTTCCAGTCGCCGATGCGCAGCGCGGCACGAATACCCCAGGCGCGCTCTTCTTCATTCAGATCATTGGTATTGCCTTTGGCAATCCAGCTCGATGCTTCTGGAACTAGACGCCGCGCCGCACTGAGCCCTAATTGTTGCCAGGCAAATTGCTGATCGGCGGCATTGAGGTGGTTTTGTTCGCTAATCAAACGAGCGGCTTGATTCGGGTTGCTGCGACCGATTTTCTCGACGGCAAACAGCCATAATTCGCGCCCAGCGCGAGTGCTGGTGTCGATGTCATTGATCCAACGCTCGGGGGCCGCATTCACGGTGTTGAGATTGGCTGTCTGGATGGTCGTGGTTTTTTTGCCTTTTTTGACTACGACAGGGGGTTTGGGAACCAAATATTCTGAGCTGCCGACTCGGCTGGCCAATTGCCGCGCCAAATCAGTCTGATTATTAGCCAGCGCCTGACGAATGCGCCACCAGATATCGTCATCCTTCAGAATGCCGCGCTCGAATAGTGCATCAAATAAAGGATTGCACGCCGAAGGCAAGGCTTTGGCGCTATACCAAAGGTTTTTATGATTTGCGATACCTGCGCTATCGCCACGATTGAGCGCCGCTTGTTGTTTGAGACAAATCAGCTCGGTATTTGGGCTGTCGACTTTGCTGTACAGCGCCTCGTACTGGCTCCAATTTTGGCGGCGAGCCAATTCTTTGAGCCATTCGGCGAGGAATTTTTCCGCTAAAGGGCTTGGGCTGTAGCGGTTGATAAAGTTATTCGCATCGTTTTCGTCGGTTTGATTAATCTGCGTCGTTAGATAGTAATAGCGCGGATACATTTCCAGCGGGTCGCCCACGCTTTGCTCGCTGATTTTGGCGAGCGTCACTAAATCGCGCGAGCGACTGGCTTCGCGCACGCTATCTAGGTTGATTCGCGCACTGGCGCTGGCGGCGAGTAAAGTGCTGAGAACGACGAGGGAGATTTTTTTCAACATGGCGTGCTGCATTTTCATTTGGCGGGATTTAAGTAATAAGCATAAACGAGCTGGCCTCCCTTGTCTTGCGCCTAATGCCTGAATTTATTCAGCTCGGCGTAGGTATTTTGTCGCATTCGCACCGCTAGAAGCGCAATGCCGTGTTGTAGTGAGGCGTATGTCATGAGCACGCATGGCTTTTCCATGGCAAAAGCAAGTAGAATTGCGAATATTGAGAACGTATACGCGCTGTTGCGCCCCGAGAGCCATGCTGACTTTTCAGGAAATTTTATTAAAGCTCCAAAACTACTGGAGTGACCACGGTTGCGCTTTGCTGCAACCCTACGATATTGAAGTCGGTGCGGGTACATTCCACACTGCGACTTTCTTGCGCTCGCTCGGCCCAGAGCCTTGGAATGCCGCCTATGTGCAGCCTTGCCGTCGCCCGAAAGATGGTCGCTACGGTGAAAACCCAAATCGCTGCCAGCATTACTATCAATACCAAGTGGCGTTGAAACCATCGCCAGATAATATCCAGGAATTGTATCTGGGCTCGCTCGAATACCTCGGTATTGATACCAAAGTACACGACGTGCGTTTTGTCGAAGACGACTGGGAAAGCCCGACTTTGGGCGCTTGGGGTTTGGGCTGGGAAGTGTGGCTCAACGGCATGGAAGTGACGCAATTTACTTACTTCCAGCAAGTCGGTGGCCTCGATTGCAAGCCGGTATTGGGCGAGATCACTTATGGTGTCGAGCGTCTGGCGATGTACCTCCAGGGGGTAGATAATATCTACGACATCGTTTGGACCGAATATCCAAATGGCCAGAAAGTCACCTACGGTGATATTTACCACCAAAACGAAGTCGAGCAATCAATCTACAACTTCGAGCAATCAAACGTGCCTTTCCTGTTTGATCAATTCAATCACTTTGAATCGGAAGCGCGCCGCTTGATCGAAGGTGGCTTGGCGCTGCCAGGTTTTGAGATGGTGATGAAATGTTCGCACATGTTCAACTTGCTCGATGCGCGTGGCGCGATTTCGGTGACTGAGCGTGCAGCGTATATCGGTCGTGTGCGTAATTTGGCGCGTCTGGTGGCTCAGGCCTACTATGATTCTCGCGAGGCTTTGGGTTTCCCAATGTGTGCGCCTGCGGTTTAAGGCTTGCTAATTCAGATGTAATAGGAGCGATTTATGCGTCGTCTACTGATCGGTTTGCTGCTATTTCCACTAGTCGGCTGCGGTAAGTTTGACGACGGCATGAAGGGCCCGCCGCCGGTGCCATATAAAAATGTCGATTGGCGCAGTTACGGCAAAATGCCTGAGTTTGAGACCTTGGTCGATGTGAATTCAATCAAGCACGAGAAAGACTATGCCAAACAAAATTACACCTTTGTCTGGATGGTGCAGCGCTTTAATGAAGATCAGATCGACGGTACTTCGAAAGGCAAATATCGCTACAAGTATTCGCGGATGGTGATTGATTGTCCTTCAGGGAAAATGGCGGGTACCGCAGTTTCGATGAATGACAAAGATGATGAAGAAGTCGCGCGCTATGATGTACCGGGCTTTGAGTGGGAGTTTAGCCAGCCCGAGCCGGGGACCTTTGGGCAAGATTTCGTCAACCAAATTTGCAAAATGATGGCTGCCAAAGACGCAGCTGAGCAAGAGTAAGTCAAAGCCCGCTACTGGGCTTTGTTCAACGATTAAGAGGTGGCTGCGCGGCAGCTAGATATAAATGAATCCAACATTACTGATTGAACTCTTTACCGAAGAATTGCCACCGAAAGCGCTGCCTAAATTGGGCGCGGCTTTTGCGGACGGCATTTTTGCTGAGTTGGTGAAATTGGGCTTTGTCGCTGCTGATGCCGAGGCAGTCACCTTCGCCAGCCCACGCCGCTTGGCGGTGACGATCGCCAATGTCGCTGCAGTACAACCAGAACAAACCATCGAAAAACGCGGCCCAGCGGTGGCTGCAGGCATGAAAGACGGCAAGCCTAGCCCGGCATTACTTGGCTTTGCGCGCTCGTGCGGCCTCGCCCCTGAAGCGGTTGAAAGCCTAGAAACCGTGCACGATGGCAAACAAGATGTGTATGTGTTCCGCTCGGTGAAAGCCGGTGAAGCGCTCGCGGCGGTGTTGAGTGACATTGTGGCGGCAACGCTGAAAAAACTACCTGCGCCAAAAATGATGCGTTGGGCTGATCGTGAAGGTCAGTTTATTCGTCCAGTGCACGGTCTGACGATGTTGCACGGCTCTGACGTGATTGCCGGTAAAGTGCTGCACCTTGAATCAGGGCGCATCACACGCGGTCACCGTTTCTTGTCGAATGGCGACATCAGCATTAACAGTGCTGAAGGCTATGCGCGTCAGATGCACGATGAAGGCAAAGTGATCGCCAGCTTCGCGGCACGCCGTGCTTTGATCGGCGAAAAACTGAACGAAGCTGCCGCCAAATTGAACGCCACGATTGCAGCGGATGACGCGCTGTTTGATGAAGTCACTGCACTGGTTGAATGGCCTGTGGTGTTGGCGGCAGGCTTTGAAGCTGAATTTCTGCAAGTGCCACAGGAATGCCTGATTTTGACGATGCAACAAAATCAGAAATATTTCCCGCTGCTCGACCAGAACGGCAAATTGATGAATCAATTCTTGCTGGTGTCGAATCTGCAAACCGACGATCCAAGCCACATCATCAACGGCAACGAGCGCGTATTGCGTGCGCGCCTGTCGGATGCCAAATTCTTCTTTGAGCAAGATAAAAAGCAAAAACTCGATACCCGCGTCGGCAAATTGGCCAATGTGGTTTACCACAACAAGATTGGCTCGCAGCTTGAACGCGTGACGCGTTTGGAAAGCATTGCTGGCGAAATCGCCAAGCTGCTGGGCGCCGATGTATCAAAAACCACGCGTGCTGCGTATTTGGCCAAAGCTGACTTGTCGACCGATATGGTGGGCGAATTCCCTGAGCTGCAAGGCATAATGGGGCAGTATTACGCCAAGCATGATGGTGAAGATACTGAGGTGGCGTATGCTGTTGAAGCCCATTACAAGCCTAAATTTGCAGGTGATACCCTGCCTGAAGGCGCAATTGCCCAATCTGTTTCACTGGCGGATAAGCTCGAAACCTTGGTGGGGATTTATGGCATTGGTTTGATTCCAACTGGCGATAAAGACCCGTTCGCGCTGCGTCGCGCCGCGTTGGGTGTATTGCGCATGGCCTTAGTGCAACCACTTGATTTGAAAGTGTTGTTGTCGACGACCGCAGCGAGCTTCCCAGCGGGTTTGATTGCTGAGGGCACGGTGGAAGGCTTGTACGGCTTTATGCTCGATCGCCTGAAAAACCTGCTGGCTGCTGAATATCCAGCAGCAGATATCGATGCGGTATTGGCGCTTAAACCAACGCAAATTAATGATGTGACAGTGCGTTTGGCTGCGGTAGCAGAATTTAAAGCCTTGCCAGAATCAGCGGCCTTGGCGGCGGCGAACAAGCGTATTCGCAATATCCTGAAAAAAGTCGAAGGCGAAGTGCCAGCGCTGAATGCGGCCTTGTTGCAAGAAGCGGCGGAAAAAGAGCTGTTCGCGGCATTGCAAGCGGTGCAAGGTCCAGTGAATGACGCGCTGGCGGCGAATGACTTTACCAAGGCCTTGAAACAACTTGCGGCCTTGAAAGCGCCGGTGGATGCGTTCTTTGATGGCGTGATGGTGATGGCTGATGATTTGGCAGTACGCGGCAACCGTTTGGCCTTGCTCAGCGCCTTGGCTGAATTGATGAATCGCGTGGCTGAATTATCACTGTTGGCCGATTAAGCTCGATCGACAAGCTCAGTGCCGCAGATGAAGTCGTAGCCTAATTGGCGCGGCACTGGCTTGGTAGTTTGAGAAATGAATGTTGTCTAATGCGGATGCATGGGGAGTTCGATGGCTGCGGTAAAAAATGAAGCAATCAAGCTACTGATTCTGGACCGAGACGGCGTGATTAATGAAGATCGCCCTGACTTTATCAAATCGCCCGACGAATGGATTCCGATTCCGGGTAGTTTGGAAGCCATCGGTGAGCTGACCCGTGCGGGCTGGACGATTGTGGTGGCGACCAATCAAAGCTGTATTGGCCGCGGCATTATCGACATTGCCATGCTCAATAATATTCATGCCAAAATGCACCGCGCCGTCGTCAATGCGGGTGGGCATATTGATGCGATCTTCTTTTGCCCTCATGCGCCCGATGCGGGTTGTGAATGCCGCAAGCCTGCGCCAGGCATGGTGCTCGACATTGCGCGTCGCTTCCGGGTTGATATTGAAGACTGCATGATGGTGGGCGATTCGATCCGTGATCTGCAGTCGATTGTTGCTGCGGGTGGCAAGCCGATTTTGGTACGGACGGGAAATGGCCGCAAATCGGAAGCATCGGCTGATTTGCCACCTGATACTTGGGTTTTTGATGACTTGGCGGCTGTTTGCGATGCTTTGCTGGCAAATTAAACGCTCAGTTTCTATGAATAATCGATTTACTTTCTAAAAGCATCTCAATGGTCCGTTTTCGCTCTGCCTTATATAGCTTGGGTTTGCTGGTTTTAACGCCCATCTTTGCTTTGATTGCCTTGTTTATTTTTCCGCTGTCCGCGGTGACGCGAAATGCCGTGATCGCTTGGTGGTCACGCCTGATGTTTGCTTGGCTCAAAATCACCTGTGGTTTGAGTTTTAAAGTAGAAGGTGCAGAAAACATTCCGCACGGCCCGGCAATGATTATGTGCAAACATCAATCGGCGTGGGAAACGATGGCTCTGCAATTGATTTTCCCGCCGCAAGTATGGGTGCTCAAACGCGAATTACTCAAAATCCCATTTTTCGGTTGGGGCTTGGCAGCAACATCGCCAATTGCAATTGATCGCGGTCAGCGTGCGCAGGCGCAGCGGCAATTGATGGAGCAGGGGCGTGATCGCCTGAATAAAGGCTTGTGGATTGTGATTTTCCCCGAAGGCACGCGCATTAAGCCGGGCGAGCGCGGGCAATATAAACAAGGTGGCGCACGACTGGCCAAAGATCTGGATGTGCCGATTGTGCCGGTCGCGATGAATTCGGGTGAATTCTGGCCGAAAAATTCCTTCTGCAAATGGCCCGGCGAAATTACCGTGCGAATTGGTAAACCGATTTTGCCTGAGGGTAAAAATTCCTTGGCGCTGATTAATGAGGTTGAAGGCTGGATTGAGGGCGAGATGGCGCAAATTACTGGTCGCGGCCCTTGCTATCAAAAGCCTGAGTGAGTATGGCTTTGCAGGCTAATTTCCAATTGGCCTCTGGCCATATACCCTACCAAGTGCAACGCAGTGCCCGCCGACGCAGTATCGGTTTGAAAATCGATACCACGGGCCTGACGATTATTCTGCCGCAACGTGCGCCCTTGGCCGAGGCCGAGCGCGTGATTCGACTTAAACTGGCGTGGATTCAAGCCAAGCTGGCCGAGCGCGAAGCGCGGGTGATTGCCGACCCCGCACCCAAATTAGCGTGGGGCGAAGCGGTATGGTGGCTCGGTGAGCAGCGCAATTTGCAGCCGGCTTTACGCGGCAAGCTCACAGACGACGTGTTATTTCTATGCGCCGCGAACGACGCGCGAATACCCGACGCTTTGGCCCGATTTTACCAGCGCAGCGCCAAACCCTATTTTGCCGAGCGCATTGCAGTCTGGTCGGCGCGAATGAATTTGTATCCGACTCAAACCGCTCTGTCGTCCGCACGCACGCGCTGGGGAAGTTGTACTTCAAAAGGTGTTGTACGACTCAATTGGCGCTTGATGCAGGCCCCGGCGAGTGTGATTGATTACGTCATCATTCACGAATTGGCTCATCTGGCCGAGATGAACCACTCTGCCCGGTTTTGGGCGATCGTCGCGCAAGTTTGCCCGAACTGGAAAGCTGAGCGTGCCTGGTTGAAACACTATGGCAATCAATTGCTAAATTGGTAGCTGAAGGTATTGATTTGAAAATAATTAAAATACCACTGTGTTCTACTTCATAGATAAGTAATACCCCTAGTCCGATTTGCCCTTGTCATTTCTTTCTTTGGCATGATAAATTTTGACCGCGAAATTTCATCTCGATTTTTCGCTTAAAAATACTAAAAAATCAAACGCTTATATACGGAAAGAACAAAGAATATTGTTCAGTCGTATTGATGCCTGCCACTTAATGGAGAAGACAATGCAAAAACAACGCAATGGGCGTGCTCTGCCCATCCGTATTGCGCTCGGCCTCGGTTTGCTGGCGACTAGCCAGCTGGTCTTAGCGCATGGCTCAATGGAAGTCCCGGTGAGCCGCGTTTTAAGCTGCTTTAACGAAGGCCCGGAAAATCCAAAATCAGCCGCTTGCCAGGCTGCGGTTGCTGTATCAGGCCCGCAGTTTTTGTACGATTGGTCTGGTGTAAATCAGTTGCCAGCGGGCAACCACAAAGGTTTTGTGCCTGATGGCCAATTGTGTGCAGGTGGTAAGGCCAACTACGCGGGTCTTAATCTGCCACGGACTGATTGGTCTGCAACGAATATTGCGCCCGATGCCAATGGCAAATTTGAATTCACGTTTAACGCGCCAGCGCCCCATGCCACGACCGACTGGGTGTTTTATGTAACTAAAGACGGTTGGAACCCCAATCAAGCCTTGTCGTGGAGTGATCTGGAAGGCGTGTATGGTGAAGGTTTCTGCAAATTTAGCGATAAAGCCAAAAATCTACCCGTCATTAGCGCCGATAAACGCTACAAAATGTCGTGTACTTTGCCAAAGAAAACCGGCAAACACATTATCTTCGTCACTTGGCAGCGTAGTGATAGTGCCGAAGCATTTTACTCATGCTCGGACGTAAATTTCCCTGGCACGATTTCAACGTACAAAGAACTGGGCCAATTGCGTGCGCAAGCCAATCTGGCCGAAAAGTCGACCGTGACTTTCCGTCTGTTTGATAAAAACGGTGTGGACTTGGAATCAGCACAAATTGTGGCTGATTTTGATGCGCAAACTGGGGCTGACCTGACGCAAATGAACATCTGGCCGTATTTCTTGGCGCAGAAAGTGAATGGCACGTCGAAGTTTGTCAGCGTGGGTGTATTGCAAGCTAATGGCGCAGTTGCGCCAGTGCAAAATGCACAAGATAACCGCGTGTATAGCCGTAATGGTCAAGACTATATCTACCGAGTGGATATTGCAGCCCCGGCTGGCGTAACGCCGAAGCCAACAACTGCACCAGCGCTGACACCGACTCCAGCGCCGGTGATTACTCCTGCTCCAGTCGTAACGCCAACTCCAGCTCCCGTTGTTACCCCCGTTCCGGTGGTGACGCCGAAACCGACGGTTGCGCCGAGCACGCCGACGCCCGTTGTGACACCGAAACCAACGGTAGCGCCTGTTGTAACACCAACCCCTGCTCCTATCGTAACGCCTGTAGCCACGGCTCCGGCAACGAATGCGTGTGTAGCCGCTTGGGATAGCGCCAAAGTGTATGCCAACCCAGGCAATACAGTGAGCTATGCAGGTCGTAACTACCAGAATAAATGGTGGACGACAGGTGAGAAGCCAGATCCTGCTAGCCAGTGGGGAGTGTGGAAAGATATGGGCGCTTGCAAGTAAGCGTATCCATTTAAATCAAAGCCCATCGCATGCGATGGGCTTTTTTTATACTCCGTCATTGGGGGGGCTACTCGGTATAGGGCGTGCTGATTGCTGGTTGCGGCGTCTCGATGGCGCTTACTTTGGGTGTTGCCGATTGGGCGGTACTGCTGGCGGTCGGCCGGTTGGCCGCATCATAAGCATATTCACCCACAGCCATCGCGCCAGTAGCAACCGTTTTGGTTGCGTCAAAAGTAATGCCAACGACGGTTGTTGTCGCGTTAATCGCCGCTGCACCAACGATTGCGGTGGTGGTCACCACGGCGCAGCCATTTAAAATGATGCAAAGTAGGGCCGCGCTGAGCCATTTATATTGTCGCATGTGATTTGACTGAGATGAATTGAGGCGCGATTGTCGGTTAAACTGGCGCTCTCGTCGAGTTGACTCTTACCTACGGTTGTTGCATGCAGCGCATTCTGATTTCTAAAATCACCTCTTTAGGCGATGTTTTATTTGCGTTGCCGATGATTACCGATATTCGCCAGCATTTTCCTGATGTCAAAATTGATTGGGTTGTCGATGAATCATTTGCGGCCTTGCCTGCGTTGCATCCTGCGATTGATCGCGTAATTGGCGTGCCTTTACGCGGAATTAAAAAACAGAAATTGATGCAAGCTAGCCGCAATCTGTTGCGAGCAATCGGAGAACTACGCACAGAGCATTACGATGTCGTGCTCGATTGCCATGGCATGATTAAAAGTGCGCTATTGAGCAAAGTGGCCAAAGCCAAGCACATAATTGGGCCACCGAATTATCGCTTGGGTGAACAAGTGTCACGGCATGCCTATGATCGGCAAGTGAGCCCCGATGCGACTTTGCCGGCGGTGGATTGGTATCGCTCGTATGCGGGTTTAGCTTTGGGTTATCAAGTGACGGGGCAGCCTGATTTTGGTTTGAGGCCAGCACCGTTTCAACCGGAATGGTTACCGCAAAAGCCATACGTTATGTGTTTTCATGCGGCATCAAAGGTTGAAAAAACATGGCCAATCGAAGCTTGGGAAGCGGTACTGAAAGATTTAGAAGACCACGGTATTGCTGCCGTTCTGCCATGGGGGGCGCCACACGAGTATGAGTTTGCCCAAGCCTTGGCTGTGCGTCTCACACGAGCGGTTGTCGCACCCAAGATGACGGTCGGTGAAATTGCCGGCCTGATTGATCGGGCGCTGTGGGTGATTGGTGTTGATACAGGCATGACGCATCTGGCAGAAAGCCTCAATAAACCGACCATTGCGCTGTATACCGTGACAGACTCCGCTACTTACCATCCTGCGTGGAACCCACAGGCGCATTCCTTGGGTGGGAATGGCCAGATTCCTTCGGTAGATGCGGTGCTGGATTTAATTGGGCGCTAGGTATTTTTATAGGGGCCAATTTAATAAAGGCCTTTAGTGATATACCCTATCTACCCATGCCTCCGACTTGTTGTGCCAAATAAGTCGCGTAGTTATCGGTCATGCCGCCGACAAAATCGAGTACTCGGCGATAGCTTTCGTACAGCGGCCACTCTTTCCGCGGCACATTGTATTCCATGAGATCGAGGACCCGTTTCATGCGAAATGGCATGTGCTGACTGACTTTGAGCTCGTACGAAGCTTTGCAAAATGCGTCGAGCAAAATATCCAGACAGGTAAACGAGCCAACCTCGATTTCAATTTTACGCCGCTCATTAAAAATGCGATCGCGGGCTAATTGCTTGGCTTCGTTAATGCCTTGTCGCATGGTGTAGGGGCAATCGTTGAGCAGATCGCCCTGATAAGTGCCTTCCATCAAACGTTGGTAATTGGCCATAAAGGTATTGGCGACTTCGCGCACACAACGATCAATTGCTTTGCCACGCAGCAGGGATATTTTGCGCCGAGTCGAAGGGGCTGCGGCAACTTCCATTTCGAGCAAGCTACGCTCGCCACCGCAGATTTTCATTAAGAGCGGCTCAACGGTTTCGTAGGGCAGCATTCCGATTTCAATGCCGTCTTCCAGATCGAGAATCGCGTAGCAAATATCATCAGACGCTTCCATCAGGTAGGACAGGGGATGACGGGCCCATTTACCTTCGGCTATTTGGGGTAAGCCTAGCGTTTTGGCGACGTGGGCCAAAATGTCGTGCTCAGTTTCGTAGCAACTGAATTTACCTTTGCCGCCTGCGTGTTCGCTGGTCCACGGGTATTTGAGTGTGGTGCCCAAGGTGGCATACGTCAGGCGCAGGCCGCCTTCAAAACGATGGTTTTCCAGTTGGGTGATGATGCGAAAACCTTGGGCGTTTCCCTCGTAGGTCGTCAGATCGCGCCGTTCTGCTGGGTTTAGATTTTGCATTAAATAGGCATGATCGGGGCGCCGAAACCAGTCGCGAATAGCATATTCACCAGCATGCCCAAATGGTGGGTTGCCAATGTCGTGAGCCAGGCAAGCGGCTTGTACAATGCCACCCAAATCATAGGGTGTAATGTGTGCAGGGAGCTCGCCTTGCAAGCGCTCACCAATCAGTACGCCTAAGCTGCGACCGACGCAGGCCACTTCAATGCTGTGCGTGAGCCGGGTATGCACGTGGTCATTTTCGGTCATCGGGTGGACTTGCGTTTTGCGGCCCATGCGACGAAATGGCGAGCAAAATACGATGCGATCATGGTCTTTATGGTAATTGCTGCGCCCCGCTTCGATGTCGATGGGCTCGGCATCATCGACGCCGAGACGCTGGGCACTCAGTAATTGCGGCCATTGCATGGTCATAGAATTGCTCGCTGCTGGATGAAATTTAAAGTGTCGTTCAATGTGAGCGGCTTGCTATATAAAAAGCCCTGAATGACGTCGCAATGATAGTTATGCAGAACATCTTTGACGGCTTCATCTTCAACGCCCTCAGCAGTAACCCACAATTTCAAACGATGAGCCAACTCGATGACGCTTTGGACAATGGCGCGATCTTCGACGCTCTCGGCCAAATTCATCACAAAACTGCGGTCGATTTTTAACTCGTCAATCGGTAAACGCTTGAGGTAGGCGAGTGAAGAATAACCGGTACCAAAATCATCGAGAGCCAGTTTGCAGCCCATTTCTTTGATTTGATGTAGCTGTTTTAGTGCCAATTCAAATTCTTCAATAACGGCCGACTCGGTGATTTCAAAAATTACTTTTTCAGCCGGAACGCTCCAGACGGCTAACGCATTGGAGATAAACCCAGCCAGATGTGGGTCACGCAAATTATTTGGCGCAAGGTTAATACTCATATTGCCCACATAGCCGCTTTGCCTGAGCTGGGCGAAATTGCGTAATCCCGTTTGAATGACCCAGTGTGTTAGTTTATCCATCAAGCCCAGATGTTCAGCCACACTGATGATTTCATACGGGGAAATGGCACCGAGCAGCTCGTCTTCCCAGCGCAGCAGGACTTCTAAGCCGACGACGCGGAGGCCTTGTTTGGATATTTGGGGCTGAAATACCAGATGGAAACGATTTTGGTGCAGTGCTTCGCGTAATGGCGATTCAAGCCGAGCAAGCTGTTGTCCAAGCCAATCCCGATTTGGGTCATAGATACCGATGTGGTCTTGAGCAAATTGATGCGCCGCAATTTTGGCGGCATCGATCAGATTCTCACCGTTTTTGCCATGTTCGGGCGCGAGCGCGATTCCAATCAGGGGGTGAAGTCGCAGTTCATTCTCGTCCACTTCGCATAATGTGTTTTGGGCGCGATTGGCGGCCAAGATGGCATGACTCAGCCCGCTGAGCTGATTGAGCAGTAGCAAGATGGAATGAGAGTCGAGCTGGAATAAGCGGTCGGTAGGGCGCAATAAACTACTCACCCGCTCGACCATCAGTTCAAGCAATTGATCACGATAGTGGCCAGGATGGAGATGCCTAAGCTCGAGGTAAATGACGGCTGTTTGCTTATCAGGGGCGGATAACTCAATCCCTTGGGTAATGCATTCGTCGAGTAAGTGCCGCGGCGTGATAGTTTGTTCGGTGCGATTGTTTTGGCGCGGCTGGGTCATTGTTTACTCCAAGAAATACTCTCGAGGATCAATATTGTAGGCGCCGCGAGAGAGCTCGCGTCTGAGGGAAATTGGCAGGCCATTGGGGGCACTTGGATTGGTAATCAAATCCAGCGTATGGGGTTGCGCATAGGGTTTTTTATCACTGCCCAAGATAATCATTAATTTGGGTTTAAGCCGCCGGACGCGGTTTTGACCAATGACGATGCCGACTTCGCCGGTTGATAATTCGACCAAAGTGCCAACGTGGAAAATCCCAATACATTGCGCAAATTGCTCCACCAAGGCTGGGTGGAAATAGCGCTCGCTCCACTTGTAGAGTAATTGCAACGCTTCATGCGGCGGTTTGGCGTCGGAATAGCTGCGCTCACTGGTGAGCGCGGTAAAACAGTCCACAATCCCGGCCATGCTGCCAAAGATGCCGATTTCCTCTGCTTTCAATCCGTTGGGATAGCCGCTGCCGTCGTAACGTTCATGGTGACGTGCAACCATATCAAACACATCGGTTGGCACGCTATCCATTTGACCCAGAATGTCCAAGCTGTGTTTGACATGGGTTTTCATCAGCATGAATTCCCCCTGGGTAAAACGGCCCGTACGGCTAAGCAGTTCCTCGGGGAGTTTGACTTTACCGATGTCGAGCATCAAACCAGCCAGCCCGAGTTTTTGTAATTCTTCGACCGGGTAGCCGAGATGGCGGCCAAATGCGAGCAGGTAAACGGCGGTATCAATCGAGTGTGAGTAGCTGTATTGATCTCGATCTTTCAATTGCGTGAGCAGCAGCAGCGCATTGGGATTACGAATGATGGAGTTCACCATATCGTTGACAATACTGGTGGCTTCCTCAATCTTGGGCTGCAATTCTTGGCGCACTGATTTCATCATGCTTTGCATGAATTCGCGTGATGCGAGGTGAATCGCTTGCGCTTTGGGTAGCTCTACTTCAACCTGATCTTCCTGCTCGTACAGTACAATCGATCCAACAAACGGTACAGTGCCTTTGGCGTCAGATTTGTTTTTGCTGCGAAAACGGGAAAATAACTGCCGTAATTCACGTAAAACATTGATGCGTTCGCGACGATCTTTTTCGTCCATTTGTGGCTGAACCAGCGCTGTGATGGTCGGCGCTGAAAATGATTCAGCGCCATGGCTCAATGTGCTGGAAACCAATGAGCTCCATCGCGCCAAACCACCGGTAGAGCGACTTAAATCAACCTTGACGTTCTCGCAATATTCTCGCAATTGCTCAATTTGAGCTTGGCTCTCGATTAAAAAACCTTGCAATAAAAACGGCGTGTCTAGCCATGGCCGATCTAACTCGGTGACATAGAGGCCTAATTGCAAATCAAGTACGTGAACGCGAGTTTCCAAGTTTGTGGTCTGTCTGCTGAAAAGGATCAATACAGGGTAGCCATTTAGTTTAATCACATGGCTGAGTGTTTCATTTTAGGCCAAGTGCGCGTGATTGGGCGAAGTCAGCGGCATTTTTCTTGCTCTAGAGATAAAAAACGTGAATTGTATTGCTCAGTCATCGGTTTTCCCCATGTTGTGGGAGGGCGACTTTTGTTAGAATAACGCGGCTTTTTCGTGAGGATAATCATGGCGCTGCTTGAGATTCGGGATGTTGTAAAACGCTTTGGTGATTTTACGGCGGTTAACCACGTCAGCCTCGCGGTAGAGGCGGGTGAGTTTTTTACTTTGCTGGGCCCTTCTGGCTGCGGCAAAACAACATTATTGCGGATGCTGGCGGGCTTTGAGCAGCCTGATTCAGGTGAGATCGTACTTGATGGCGTTAATGTTGCTGGCGTGCCGCCAGAAAAACGCCCAGTGCATACAGTATTTCAGAATTACGCACTTTTCCCACATATGACTGTGGCGCAAAACATCGCGTTTCCATTGAAAATGGCCAATGTGTCGCCTGAAGACATTAAGACTCGCGTAGCCGAAGTGCTCGATGATGTGCGCTTAACGCAATTTGCCACCCGTTTTCCGAATGAATTATCAGGTGGCCAGCGTCAACGCGTTGCAATTGCACGTGCGCTGGTTAATCGTCCGCGCCTATTATTGCTCGATGAGCCGCTCTCCGCGCTCGATGCCAAGCTGCGTGAAGAAATGCAGATTGAATTGATTAATCTGCAAAAAGAAGTCGGCATCACGTTTGTGTATGTAACCCACGATCAAGGTGAAGCGCTGGCTTTGTCGCATCGGATTGCGGTGATGAATAAAGGCGAAGTGGCGCAACTGGATGCGCCAGAAACCATTTATAGCTATCCAAAAAGCCGTTTCGTGGCTGATTTTATTGGTCAGTGTAATTTGCTCGATGCCACGATTAAGTCGATTGGTAATGATCGTATGCAAGTCGAAATCGCGGGCGTCGGGATTGCCGAAACCTTGCCTGTGGCTGGTGCGCAAGTGGGGCAGAGTGGTTGCCTTACTTTGCGGCCCGAAAAAATCAAATTGGGCGCTAGTTTGCCCAGTGATGATGCCGACGAAGTACATTTCAAAGGCAAGGTCCACGATTGCCTGTATTTGGGCGATGTAACGATTTACATCGTCGAGCTCGATAACGGTATGTTGGTGGAAACCATGTTGCCAAATTCGGCGCCTGGGCGCGCCAAATTCTTTGATGATAATGATCTGGTTGAATTGGCGTGGCGTTTTGACGCTGGCCATTTCATTCTGGCTTGAGGCGTAGAGCATGGCTAAGTCTAATCGCTTAAGCAAGTGGCTGATTTCGGGACCACCCTTGCTGTATCTGATCATTTTCTTTGCGATTCCATCGCTGATTATGGCATTTGCAGCGTTTCGCTTTCCAGGTGACTACGGTGGTTTGCTGCCTTTAATTGCGCCCAATCCAGAAACTGGCGCGAGCGAGCTGCTGGTCAATCGCGAAAATTGGCGCGATTACCTGACCTTTGAAAATTTCGGGCGTTTTTTTGATGACTCGATTTATCTCGAGTTATTTATTAAATCATTCTGGTATGCCGGAATCACAACGCTGGTGTGTTTGGTGATGGCCTATCCATTGGCCTGGCTGATTGCGCGTAGCCCGAAAAAATACCGTGATTTGATGATCTTGCTGGTGATTTTGCCGTTCTGGAGTAACTTTTTGATCCGTGTTTATGCATGGATGATTATTCTGGGGCCGCAAGGCTATTTCACGATGGCGATTAATCAGGTGCTGGGACTGATTGGTATTGGCCCGATCCAACTGATGTTTAGTCATTTTGCGGTGATCATTGTGTTGGTTTACGTGCATTTGCCATTTATGGTTTTGCCGCTGTATGCCAATTTGGAAAAACACGATATGGCTTTACTGGATGCGGCGCAAGACCTGGGGGCATCGGGCTGGCAGCGTTTCTGGAAGGTGACTTGGCCGCTATCCCTCCCCGGGGTATGGGCTGGTGCTGCCTTGGTCTTTATTCCTGCTTTAGGTATGTTTGCGGTGCCGGATTTAATCGGCGGAACTGATGGCATTATGATTGGTAATTTAATTAAACAGCAGTTCCTCGATAGTCGCGATTGGCCATTTGGCTCGGTATTGTCGATTATGTTGACCTTGGCGGTGCTCGGTTTGGCGGGCTTGGCCGCTTTGATTGGTCGAGGAGGGAAGCGTAATGCACTCTAAGCAGTCAAAATGGCTCTGGGCGGCTGCGCTTTTCGTGTATGCCTTTTTGTATTTACCACTGATCATCGTGGTGGTGTATTCATTCAATGATTCAAAGCTGAACGCCGAATGGGTCGGGTTTACCTTTAAATGGTACGAAATCCTGTTTAACGACGCCCAAATGCTGACCGCTGCGCGCAATACCTTGCTGATTGGTTTGGTGACCAGTATTTGTGCGACCGTATTGGGGACATTGGCTGGGCTGGCGATGCATAAATACAAGCTGCGCTTATTGCCGCTCTTGGTGCTGACCCCGATTGCGATTCCTGAAATATTGATGGGCGTATCGCTATTGATCTTCTTTGTGATGCTCAATATGACGCTAGGCTTGGTCTCGGTGACTTTGGCGCACATCGCTTTTTGTATTGGCTTTGTGGCGATCGTTGTGCGCTCCCGCCTGCAGGGGATGGATGAATCCTTGGTGGAAGCGGCGCGGGATCTGGGTGCGACCCCCGTGCAGGCGTTTCGCTTGGTGACGATGCCACTGATTATGCCGGGGATTATCGCGGGGGCATTGATGGCGTTTACCTTGTCGATCGATGACTTTGTCATCACTTTCTTTACCGCGGGTGCTGGCGCTTCCACCTTGCCATTGCAAATCTATTCGATGATTCGTATTGCAGTTACGCCTGAAGTTAATGCCATTTCGACGCTATTGATGATCTTGACCTTATGTTTGATTTTGTTGGCGAGTAAATTGGCGCCGAGTGCGCTACGAGCAGAATAAAGGATTGATTTTTATGCAAAAAGCAGCGCTGCGGCGCTGCTTTTTATTTCGCAGCACGATTTGTTGAAAAAAAACAAAGCCACGGCGAATTGAAAAGCAAAGCAGGTTTTTCGTGGCATAATTCGGAGCTCTTGGGGTGGCCAAGGTTTACTTATCCATACTATTGATGGTGACAAAATGAAGAAAATTTTATTGGCGTTGATGTTGGCTGCAGGGACTGCCAGTGCGGAAGATGTATTGCACTTGTATAACTGGAATAACTACATTGCCCCAGAAACAGTGAAGAATTTCGAAAAGAGCTGCAAGTGCCGTGTCGTGCAAGACTATTACGGCGCGATGGAAGAAATGTTAGCTAAATTAGCTGCGGGCGCCAAAGGCTACGACGTTGTGATACCAACGGGCTTTGCGATTCCTCCGATGGTGAAGCAAAACCTGCTGCAGCCACTGGATAAGGCTAAATTGCCCAATGCCAAAAATGAAAATCCGGCCTTTATGAATGCTGCATTTGATCAAGGCAATAAGTACTCATTACCTTATGCATTCAGCACGACGCTGGTTGGCTATAACGACAAAAAAATTAAAGAGTTGGGCATTGATCCAACTTCATGGGCGATTATTTTTGATCCAGCCGTACTCGCTAAGATCAAAGGTAAAGTTACGGTACTGGATGACAGCCGTGAAGTATTCGCCGCTGCACTGATGTATAACGGCTTTTCTGCAAACTCAACTAATCCAGACGAGTGGAAAAAAGCGCAAGAAACCATCATTAAGGCCAAACCATTCTGGGCGGCTTTCAATGGTCAAAGCTATATCAAAGAGCTGACGCTGGGCAATATCTGGGTCGCTCATGGCTACTCGAGCGATATGTTCCAGGCCAATATCGATGCTAAAGCCGCTAAACGCGCTTTTGGTGTAGCGTATGGTTTGCAAAAAGAAGGCAATACTTTGTCGGTTGATAATATGGTCGTGTTGAAAACTGCACCACGTCCAGATCTGGCGGCGAAGTTTATCGACTTTATGCTCGATGGCAAAAATGCGGCTGAATTGACCAATATGATCGGTACTGGCACGCCGAATGCGGCGGCTGCGCAATTCGTAAAACCTGAAATGAAACAAAACTCAGCGGTTTTCCCATCTGCCGAACAGATGAAAAAACTACAGCAATTGACTGCGCTGGAAGGCAAGCAATTGCGTGATTTGGGTCGCTTGTGGACACAGGTCAAAACGGCAAAATAATGCTGATGCAAGCGGGGGCCTTGGCCCCCGTTTTTGTTTGAGTTCCTATGTATCGACTTCCCCCGATTCGTTATCTAGCTCGTCAGGCAGAGCCAACGCGTATTTCGCCATTTTTTGTGGCGGTCTCGCTACTGGTTATTTTGATTCTGAGTCTCTTCCCATTTTCGGATTGGCGCTTCACGGGCGAGCCCGTTTTTGCGTTTTTTAGCTATCCGCTGCCTTATTACGCCACGATCTTTGATAACACCGTCAATGTATTAGCCTATATCCCGCTGGGGCTGGGTTTAATGTTGATGTTCAAGCACCGATTCTTTGGCGCGCTGCTCGCTCTGGTCTGTTGTGTGCTTATTTCAAGTAGCGTTGAGTTTACGCAGCAATTTTTGCCGGGGCGGGTGGCGTCAAATCTGGATATTTTGAGCAATAGCTTTGGTGGCATGATCGGCATCTGTGGCGGCCTAATATTGCGCAGTCGGCGCTGGATGCGGCATTGGCTGATCTTTCGCCATGAAGTCATTGCCCCAGGGCGGGCGGCAGAGTGGGCAACCGTCTGGCTGATGCTCTGGTTTTTTTCGCAACTCGACCCGACTCAGCCGTTTTTGGGCGTAGTGGTAGAGGCGAGGGGGCTGCCGCAGCCATTTATTGCGCCTATCAATGATGCGGCCTTATTTCTGCGTACGCTTGAAGGCGTCGGCATGATGCTCAATTTGGCTGGCGTCGGTTTATTTGTTTCGGTGTTAGTGGCATATGGGCGGGATATTCCGCGCGTCATGTTTGCAGTGCTGGGCTTGGCTTTAGTATTGAAAATGGCGTTTGCGGGTATGTTGTTAAAGCCAGAGCAGTTTTTTGTCTGGTTGAATCTGAATATCGCGCTGGGCGGGCTGATCGGCGTGTTGATATTGTTGCTCGCTTGGCAGTTGCAACGCGCTTTACGCGCCTTGCTGGGGGTTTTGTGTCTGAGCTTGGCCACGGTTGTGAGTATGGTGTGGCCGTTGACGCCCCAATTGTCTGGCACGATGCCGCTGTTTAAATGGCAATACGGTCATTTGTTGCATTTTAATGGCTTGGCGCAGGTGATCGGCGATATCTGGCCGTTTGGCGCAATCGCCTTTTTGCTATTCTTTTTATTACGCCCAATATCAGGGCAAGATTTTCCCTGATTAGGGTATTGCCATTCGCGCCTTCACGAGTAATATATTTAGAGCAATACCCTGCCTGGTATGCCTGTGCTGCTTAGTCTGGAGCGACTTGCAACGGAACACTGGGGTTACAAAATGAAGTTTGATCCAGTAGCTTCTGATACATCGCAGGATCTTGCCATTCGAGCTGACATTGTTCAGAAAAAACAATCTGTTCTAACTCAATTATGCCCATTCTGGGGTTGTAGGCGTCTTCACGAAAAGCCTGTGCATAGCCAGTGTCTGTTTCATGGGCGATGACCGAATGCAAGCGAACGTCCGCTTCGCCATTTTGCATAATGGTTTGCGCCAGAATGCGGTCAATGACCACAAAAAAGAGGCGTGCAAATTGCTCTGCTGAGGGCGATACCGGCATGGAAATCCAGCGCGCCGAAAATTGTTTGCAAAGACGGATGTATTCCGCCTCATCCTTGTCCCAAAAGCAGACTGCATGGTCAAAGGCATCAATCACATCACGGATGGTGCCCTTCATTAAGCCAAAGTCATAAACCATCTGTCCATGATCCAGCGCATGCGCCTCCAGTAGCACCTCTACTTTATAGCTATGGCCGTGAATCGAGGTGCGACAACGCTCAGACGAGCAGTTGCGCACGATGTGGGCATTTTCAAATTTAAATAGTTTACGAATCAGCATCTTTATGACTTCCCATCTTGAGGCACGGTTTTATCAGATGAGATGAATTCGGGCAAGCCGAGTTTTACCGTACGGCCATTTATCATCGCCGCCAACTGGTAGGCAGATCGCAGGGAGCAATCGATTACGTGCTGATTAGAGGTCATTTAACATGGCTTGTGAAGTGTTCAATCAATATTGCTTAATACCACTATTCTGACATCGCACCTGAATCTAGCCTTGAAATTTTATCGAAAGCAATTGCGAAAGTATTTGGAAAGAATGTGGTTTAAGGTCTAACCCTGATGTGAGTGAGATAGTTTTAACTTGCGAATCGCGTGTTATTTTTTTGCAAAAAATATTGCTTGAAACTACCGAATAGATTTGATAATTCCTACATTAGCATATGCTAATGATGTATTGCACTTGAATTTTGCTGCAAAAATAATCAATAAAAACATAGCTATACTTAAAATATGATGCGACGCACAAATTTCTATGGTGGTCTTTTCGTAGTATTTTGTAGTTTGCTACGTGATGCCCCCGTGCTGCAAATCACAATCGATTAAACGGGTGTTGACAAGAATATTGGCTTGGGGATTAATCAATCTAACTGGCGGCGCGTGGAAATTGGTCTGGGCGCTCTAGCATTAAAAATCGCCCAAATCTTACAAAAGGGTGACAAGCAGACATTAGCGGTTAAGACCACTTCACTACTAATGCCAATGCCATTTATAAAATCGGAGGAGACATCAATGTCCCGTTTCAATCGTCTTGCACTTGCCGCATTACCTGCTGCAATGTTTGCTGTATATGCCTACGCTGCCCCAGCTTGGCAAGAAGGCACTACGTATACAGCTGGTGCCGTAGTTAGTTATAAAGGGAATGACTATTCAGCTTTGGTAGCCCATACCGCTTATGTAGGTGCGGGTTGGACTCCTGATACAACACCTACTCTGTGGAAACTGATTGGCGCTTCGACTGGCTCTACACCAGCTCCTACTGCAGCACCAACAGCTGCTCCTACTTCTGCGCCAACTGCAGCACCAACCACTGCGCCGACAGCGGCTCCAACCGTTGCTCCAACCGCAGCGCCTGTGACTGGCTGTGGTACGACAGCGGCTTGGGACTCTAGCAAAGCTTATAGTGGTGGCGCTGTTGTTTCATACAACGGCCGCAAATTCTCTGCTAAATGGTGGACACAAGGTAATGTACCTTCTGCTGCTGATCAGTGGGGTCCATGGAAAGACGAAGGCGCGTGTGATAACACTGCTACGCCAGCTCCAACTGCAACTCCAGTTGTAACTGCTGCGCCAACGGCAACACCAGTAGTTACCGCAGCGCCGACTGCGACTCCAGTTGTGACTGCAGCTCCAACTGCAACGCCTGCTGTGACCACTAAACCAACGGCTACACCTGTTGTGACCGCTGCTCCGACTGCAACGCCAGTGGTGACTGTTGCTCCAACTCCGGTTGTAACTGTTGCGCCAACACCAACACCAGCTACAACTCCAGTAGTCGGTAGCAACGAAGCTTGCCGCCCAGATGGTTTGGTATCTGAAGTAGCAAACGTGCCTTATTGCGCGGTATACGATACAAATGGTCGTGAAAAACTGGCTAATGGCCTGAACCGCCGCATCATTGGTTACTTCACCAACTGGCGTACTGGTAAGAATGGCTTACCTTCTTACCTCGCTAAAGATATCCCATGGGATAGCCTGACTCACATCAACTATGCATTTGCGCATATTGATAGCAATAACCAAGTTTCTGTAAATGCATCTGCGCCAGGTAATGAATCAACTGGCATGGTATGGGATGGTTCTGACGGCAAACCAGCAATCGCTGGCGCTGAAATGGATCCAACGCTGCCATACAAAGGTCATTTCAACCAACTGAATAAATTCAAAAAACAACACGCTGGCGTGAAAACGCTCGTGTCGATCGGTGGTTGGGCTGAAACTGGCGGCTACTTCGCTGCTGATGGTAGCCGCGTAGCTTCTGGTGGCTACTACACCATGACTACCAATGCTGATGGCTCAATCAACACTGCCGGTATCAATGCATTTGCTGATTCAGTTGTGACATTCCTGCGCACTTACGGCTTCGATGGCGCGGATCTGGACTACGAATACCCAACAACAATGGATAAAGCTGGTAACCCATTGGATTGGTCTGTTTCTTCTCCACGTCTGAAAGGTCTGCAAGCGTCTTACCGCGAATTGCTGCGCGTATTGCGTAACAAACTCGATACTGCTGCGGTTCAAGACGGCAAATACTACATGCTGACGATTGCGTCTCCATCTTCTGCGTACTTGCTGCGCGGTATGGAATCGTTCCAAGGTGTTAAATACCTTGATTACGTGAACATGATGACGTACGACTTGCACGGTGCTTGGAACGAGTTTGTTGGTCCAAATGCAGCGCTGTTTGACGACGGTAAAGATGCTGAGCTGGCTAAATGGTCTGTTTACACTACAGCTCAATACGGCGGCATCGGCTACCTGAATACAGATTGGGCATTCCGTTACTTCCGCGGCGCATTGCCAGCAGGTCGTATCAATGCCGGTGTTCCTTACTACACTCGTGGTCATAAAGACGTAACTGGCGGCACGAATGGCCTGTGGGGCACTTCACCAAAATCAACAAACTGCGGCCCAGGTCTGACAGAGTGTGGTGTTGGTGCGGTGGGTATCGATAATATCTGGCACGATCTGGATCAGAACGGCAAAGAGATGGGCGCTGGTTCTAACCCAATGTGGCACGCGAAAAACTTGGAAAAAGGTATTGCTGGTTCTTACCTGAGCCAATTCGGTCTGTCTGCTGCTGATCTGACTGGTACTTATGTTCGTAACTACGATGCAACTCTGGTTGCCCCATGGTTGTGGAATGCATCTAAGAAAGTATTCATCTCTACGGAAGATGAGCAATCTATCCAGAAGAAAGCTGACTGGATCGTTGCGAATGGCGTAGGTGGTGCAATGTTCTGGGAGTTGGCAGGTGACTACGACTGGAATGCGGCAAAAGGTGAATACGTACCAGGTACAACATTGACCAAACTGTTTGCATCTAACTTCAAAACCGCGACCCCAATGGGTAACAAACGCGCTAAGAAAGCGATGCCAACAGAGACCGTTGATCTCGTATTTGATATGACTAACTTCAAACTGGGCGATCAGAACTATCCACTGAACCCAACGCTGAAGATCACTAACAAATCAGCTACGGCGATTGCCGGTGGTACGAAAGTGCAATTCCAGTACTCTGTTGCTGCACCAGGCACTATGTCTGACCAATCAGGCGCTGGTCTGAAAGTAGTGGCTTCTGAGCATACTGGTAATAACGTAGGCGGCTTCAAAGGCGACTTCCATACTGCTGAGTTCAGCTTGCCAACATGGCAAACCCTGGCTCCAGGCGCAAGCATGGACATCGTGTTGAACTACTCATTGCCAATCACAACACCAAGCAACTTCGTGATTACAATCGGTGGCAAAACCTACGCAATCAAAGCTGAGTACCCACAATTGCCAGCTGCTACATTGCAATAATCCAAGTTAATCTTGGGTATTAATGAGGCACCCTTCGGGGTGCCTTTTTTATTGCGCTTGAATTTTCTCGGGTTTGAGCGTGTTCTGCCGTCAGTACGACTGCTTTATTGTTGCTATGAAAGACGCGAACAGCTTGGTTTTATTGGCGAATGGAAGCCAATAGAAGTCAACAACAGTGCTCCGCGCTGCCTCCCTTGGTGCTTTACCCAGGCTAAACCAAAGCCAAGCATGTCTCGTGTCTTGTTGTTTCGAGCGGCGAGATCAACTGTTTGCCTACTGCCGTACGGATTTTTGAACCTTGCAGAGTTGAGTCTCTGGACTGAGCGCCCAAAGCGAGCCACGCTGGACAGAAACATAGAATGAGCACATTGCTGATTGAGGGTATATCTATGAAGGCTAATATTTTATTGATGTGTATCTATATACCCATTATGAAATTGAGGCCGTGGTGCCGAGTTGATTTTGGGGCCGAAAGCATTGTCCCCGCTCTACGGGAGGTGAGCGTTTAGTTTGGGGCTAGGTGTGGTCTAACCGCTGAGTCTAAGTTGGTGTGTGCGCACTGCGTTTGCCGCATTAGCTCATGGTTCGCGCTCTCGAATCATAAAAGCCTCAGCCTACGCTGCCACTCAAGGCTTAAGGCGCTTGCCGTTGTGAGTTTTAAATTCAACGAACTCAGGGCTTGGGCCAGTCAATTAATAGAGATATTAGAGACTAATGCGTTGAATGGCTGGGGTGTACGTTTTTGTTGCGAAGTGAAAAAGCACCCCACAAGTAAATGACGCGAGTGAAAATGGATATTTAGAATGTGTGATGCAAATCACATCTGCAGGTAGAGGTTTATTTTGTTTTGCCACAGATACCAGTTGCTGACGAATATTATTTTTTTCTGATGCTATTTGAATTTCGAGTAAGTTTTTTGTCTCTGACGAATGTGTTTTTTATTGGTAATTTAATAGAAAGCAAATTCAGCCTGCCTCGTACAGTAAAACCCCAGTCGGTTCTAAAAAAACCAAAAAAATTTGCGTAGTTATATCGGGGTGAACTACATAACAAGGAAAAAAAAGCTACATCATTATTTGCTAATGTTGCGATTGCACATCCATAAAACCTGCTTTATATCTAGATTTTATGCGAAAATAGAACTTAATTGGTGCGATGCACAAATTTAAAATTTATGTAGTTGGTAGTATTTCTTAAAAAAAGTTAATGCGGGTTGAGTGACAAAAAAACTTTCTAAAAAAAGGGTGTTGACAAGAATTTCGGTTTGGCGATTAATACATATCAACGCGATTCACTACACGGTGAGTGGCAAAGTCGAAGAGCCAAATACAGCAAAACCTTTCGTTTAGCTGACTGGCCGCAAGATCTGGTTAGTACCAATTGCATTGCGCGAGTGATGCCAAAACAAATGAGGATGGAGACCCTTTATGTCGCACTTTAATCGTTTTGCTGTAGCTGCAATCCCTGCTGCCATGATGGCTGTTGCTAGCTTCTCTTATGCGGCTGACGCATGGAAAGAAGGCACGACCTACAACGCTGGCGCAGTTGTTTCTTATTCTGGTCAAGACTACCAAGCACTCGTTACGCATACTGCATACGTTGGTGCTAACTGGAATCCAGCCTCTACGCCAACTTTGTGGAAAGCAGTAGGTACTGCTTCTGCAACAGCTGCACCAACTAGCGCGCCAGTGGTTACTGCGACTCCTAAACCAGTTGTGACTACTGCTCCAGTTGTAACACCAACTGCTGCTCCAGTAGTTACACCAGTAGCGCCTGCTGCAGGTTGTGACAATGTTGCTGCTTGGGATGCTGCTAAGGCTTACTCAGGTGGTGCTACTGTTGCTTATAACGGTAAAAAATTCTCAGCTAAATGGTGGACACAAGGTCAAGCACCTAATGCTGCTGACCAGTGGGGTCCTTGGAAAGATGAAGGCGCTTGCAGCGGTTCATCTGCTACAGCTGCTCCAACTACAGCTCCGACAGCAGTTCCAACTGCAACGCCAGTAGGTCAAACGCCTGCGCCAACAGCGGTACCAACTGTAGCGCCAACTGCAGCTCCAACTGCGGTACCTACCGCGGCTCCAACGCCAGTTGCGACTTTGGCTCCAGGCCAAGAAGTTGCTGCTCCAACTAAACCACAAGTGGGTTCTTACTTCACTCAGTGGGGCGTGTATGGTCGTGACTTCCAAGTTGCGGACATCATCAGCAACGGTTCTGCTGCTCACCTGACATTCATTAACTACGCATTCGGTAACATCTACGAGAAAAATGGTGGTTATGAGTGCGGTATCGTCAACAAACTGGAACCAGGTGCAACTGATGCGAATGCAGCAGGCGCTGGTACCGGTGGCGATGCTTGGGCTGACTTTGGTCTGACTGCTAAACGTCGCGTTGATGCTTCTGACACGATCAAGTGGGATGATCCATTGGCTGGTAACTTCCGCGAATTGAAAGCGTACAAAGCTAAATATCCAAACACCAAATTGTTCATCTCTTTGGGTGGCTGGACTTGGTCTAAGTGGTTCTCTAAAGCTGCTGCAACTGATGGCCTGCGTAAACAATTGGTTAAATCGTGTATCGACATCTACATCAAAGGTAACTTGCCAGTGGTTGATGGCCGTGGCGGCGTAGGTTCTGCTGCTAACATCTTCGACGGTATCGATATCGATTGGGAATTCCCAGGTGTAATCGGCCAGCCATACAACAATGTATCTGCTGCCGATAAACAAAACTTCACATTGTTGCTGGCTGAGTTCCGCAAACAATTGGATGAAATCGCATCTGCTAACCAGAAGAAATATCTGTTGACCGTAGCGATCGGTGTGGGTAAAGACAAGATCGACCAAACTGAGCCACGTGAATACAGCCGTTACCTCGACTGGATCAACATGATGACGTACGACTTCAACGGCGGTTGGGCTGCTCAAGGTCCTACTGACTTCCAGTCGCACTTGTACGCTGACCCAGCTAGCCCGAACTACTTGGATCCAAAAGACCCAAGCAAACGTAGCCTGACTTCTTACTACAACATCGATGATGCAACTAACCAGTTGTTGAACGCTGGCGTGAATCCGAAGAAATTGGTAGTAGGTATACCATTCTACGGTCGTGGTTGGACTGGTGTGACTAACGCGAACAACGGTCTGTACCAAAAAGCAACTCAAGCTGCACGTGGTACTTACGAAGCAGGTATCGAAGACTACAAAGTACTGAAAAATGCTGCGGGTAACGAATTCGTTCACCCAACAACTAAACAGTCTTGGAAATTTGACGGTACTAACTTCTGGTCTTATGACACACCAGCAGTGATCCAAACTAAGATTGACTACGCTAAAGCGAAAGGCTTGGGCGGTATGTTCAGCTGGTCTCTGGATGGTGATGACAGCCAAGCTACATTGATGAAACAAATGGGTAAAGTTGCTCAGTAATTAGCTATCCCTGAGCTCCCGCATTAGCGGGGGTTTAGAGCAGCAAAAACAAGGCCTGTTCAATGCGAACAGGCCTTTTATTTTGCCCTTGGGTCAACAAAATACCGCGATGCAACTGAATTGAGCGCCATGCTCGCTATACTGAAATCCAGCTTCTTTCGAGTTGGATCATGGGTAAGCTATTTAATCGAATATTGTCTGAGTCAGGCAAGGCGGAGCCAGATGCATTTGAATTATTGAATGCGCTCTCGCCTCGGCAGGAAGAAGTGCTGGCGCATGAAGCGGCTCACAGTGCCGACACGAAAACCATCCTGTGCCGTGAAACCATCGTCAATCGCGATGAGCGGGTCGTTGGGCACGAATTTATGCTCAAAAAGGCCATCACCAATCGGGTGTATTTGGGGCATGCAATGCGCCGCTTGTATGACCAGGCCTTGGTCAGTCAGTTGGTCGGCATGCCGATGGCGCAATTATTGGGTCATCGCTTTGCGCTGGTGAGTTTTGAAGCCCAACATATTTTTGACCCCAATTTACAGTATTTACCGGCTGCGCAATGCGTATTGATTTTGCGTTTTGGTGAGGATGACGTTAGCGCAGAGGTGGTCGAGCAGGTCACACAATTAAAGCAAATCGGCCTGCGCTTTGGCATTACTGCGCATGAATGCGCCAATGGTGGCATGGCACAATTGGTCAATGAATTAGAATTTGCGGTACTCGATTTACAAGAAGAATGGACTTTTGCCGCTGATGTTGTGCAATGGCTGAGCGATCATACCCATTTGCAGCTGATTGCCTGCCACATTGATTCAAGCGAAGCCTTTGATTCAGTCCGGCATTCGACTTTGCTGGGCGATCGGGTCGCTTATTTTC
This sequence comes from Chitinibacter bivalviorum, assembly GCF_013403565.1. Taxonomy (NCBI): domain Bacteria; kingdom Pseudomonadati; phylum Pseudomonadota; class Betaproteobacteria; order Neisseriales; family Chitinibacteraceae; genus Chitinibacter; species Chitinibacter bivalviorum. The sequence goes on from NZ_CP058627.1 coordinate 3,378,622, forward strand.
AAGGCCCATTTATTAGTGCACGCAGCCGCTGGGAAGAACAAGCGCCGCAAGTGATGCGCTCGCAAGTTTTATTGCTACTGCATCTGATCCGTACCGAAGCGGGCACGCTGGAATTAGTCGACGCGCTCAAGGCCGACCCGATTTTGTTTTATAAGCTGTTGCGCATGGTGAATTCTCCTGCTTTAGCTTTGGCGCAAGAGGTTACGACCGCAGAGCAGGTCTTGAAAACACTGGGGCGCGATAGTTTGTATCGCTGGCTCACTTTGTTGCTCTATAGCGCAGATACCAATCCGATTCATGATTTGCATTTTTTAGATGCCGCACTGCTGCGTGCGCGCATGTTGGAAAATCTGGGCTTGCAGCGGCTAGGCAAGGAGGAGGCCGAGCAGTTATTCCTGATGGGCACTTTGTCTTTGATGGATGCGCTCTTGCAAAAGCCCTTGGCGCAGGCGTTGCAAGTCTTGGTATTACCCGAAGCAATTTCTACCGCCTTGCTCAAACGACAAGGCCCTTATTTTCCTTATCTGCAATTGGCATTGGCCGTTGAGATCCAAGATAAAAATGCCATCGCCCGGTTGGGCTCTGCGCTGGGTTTAAGCGTTACAGATATATTGCGGTGTCGTTCTGATGCCCTGCTCTGGCTTGAGAAGTTTCATCGCTAGCGGGGTATTGCTCTGAAATTCAATCATTAAAAGATTTTCCTGCTTATACTTCGCTGGGTATTTGGTGGCGCGATAAATCGATTAAACTGCTTGCTGCTTGGAGTGGTGCGATGAATGCCAAAATTTTAATCGTCGAAGACGATAGCCAGATCTCTGCCAATATTTATGATTACCTCAGTGCGCGTGGCTTTGTGCCTGACGCCGCACCCAATGCGCAAGTCGCGCTGCACTTACTTGCTGAGCAGCGTTTTGACTTGATCGTTCTCGATCTGGGCTTGCCGGGGATGAGTGGCCTCAGCTTGGCGCAACATCTGCGACGGGATTTACTGATCGCGACCCCAATTTTAATGCTCACCGCCCGTGACACCTTGGCCGACAAAGAGGCCGGTTTTGACGCTGGCGCGGATGATTATTTGCTCAAACCATTTTCGCTGAAAGAACTTGAATTGCGGATCATGGCTTTGCTGCGGCGCGCTAGTGGCAAGGTGGTCGAGCAAGAGCTTCAATTCGGACAACTTCGTCTCGATGTCAAAACTGGGCAGGCCTATTGGCAAGAACAAGCATTGAAGCTCACGCCCAAAACCATGCTGTTGCTGCAGACGTTTTTATTAAACCCGCAAACCTTATTGACGCGTGAACAACTGGAGTGCGCAGTATGGGGCGAGCCGCAAGACAATAGTGATTTGCTGCGTCAGCATTTGACGCAGCTACGCCGACTGCTGGGTCAGCATGACGGAGCATGCCCGCTGCATACGGTGCATGGCCGTGGCTATATGCTGGTGGCGCATCCATGATAGGGCTGCACGCCAGTTTGCGGCGTCGAGTCGCATTGGCTTTTGCCGGTTTAACTTGCGTCTCTTTATTGGCTTTGGCGCTCGCTATTCTGATTTCGTCACAAGAGCGCGAAGAACAATTGATTGATGAGGTGGTTAATCGCACCTTAGATGGTTTGACTGCGCAATGGCCCATTAAAGGGCAGATTTATTTGCCCAGCACCCTGTATTTTTATCATGCACCCATGGGCCAGATTCCCGCTGGTCTGCCTGCGGCGCTGGCAAACTACGCCATTGGCGATGGTGAGTATGTGAGCAATGGAAAGGAGTTTCATGTTGGTGTGCGCGAGCTGGCGGGGGAGCGCTTTTATGTCTTATATGACACCCAAGTACATGAGCAGCGAACTCAAAATGCCTATATTGGCGTGCTGTTTGCGGTCATGGTGCTCAGCTTGCTGGCTTTAGGATTGGGATATTTTCTGGCAGGAACAATTTTACAGCAGCTCACACGGCTGACCGAATCAGTCGAGCTGGGTAAAGAGCTAGATACCAGCGCGGCACTAGATCGCGAAGTCGCTATTTTAGCCCAGGCGATCGCTCGGTCGCGGCACGAGAACCAGTTGCTCTTGCAGCGAGAGCGCGATTTTACTTCGCACGTGGGCCATGAATTGCGCACACCTTTAACTCGGATACGAACGAGCGCGGAATTTCTGCGTGAAACCGCGCAGTTAGCGGTGCCTGAATTAAAGCGATTAAGCCAGATTGAAGGCGATGTCGATGAGATGCAATCGCGTCTGACTGCGCTATTATTTTTAGCGCGAGATATTCGTGCGGTGAATCCAGTTCGTCATGATTTACCTTTGATACTGGATGCCGTCTTGGCTGGCTTTGCCGAGCAAAAGCCTCAGGTGCAAAGGCAGGTGCAATTGCAGGGTGATCCGCATATCGTGGCAGACCCACAATTGCTGGGAATGTTGCTCGAAAACCTGATTGGCAATGCATTGCGTTATACCGAGCAAGGGCATATCCGGGTGAGCTGGCAAGATGGCGTGCTGACCGTGTCGGATACGGGGGCGGGTATCGCCAATGAAGACTGCGATCGCGTTATGCAGCCCTTTGAGCGGGCGAGTGCTGTCAGCGATGGCTTTGGCTTGGGGTTGGCGATCGTGCAAAAAATCTGTGATGCCCACGGTTGGCATTGTCGGTTGCAGAGCCAGATTCAGGTGGGCACAGCGCTAACAATCGATACAGAAGCCAATCATAAAACAGCTTAGAAAATAGGCTGCCCTTTCTCACGAAATAATCACTGCCAGCAGATTATTATTGATGATCCCCTCACTTATTCTGCAAAAATGAAGCATTTACGACAACTTACCCTTACGTTCTGGTTGCTGCATTTGGGCATCCCACTGCTATTTGCAGCTGTGATGCTCTGGTTTTATCCGCAAACCAATTGGGATATTGCTTTAATTTCTCCTTATTTTGATGGCACAACGCATTCTTTTTACCTAAAAAATAATTTCCTGCTCGACGGGGTAATGCATACGGGCGTGAAAAGCGTGCTGTTTTTAGGGCCGATTCTAACGATAGCGGCTTTGCTGTGGAGTATTAAAAATCTCGCGCTTCGCCCGTATCGTCGCCGCCTGTTTTGGTTGTTGGCCGGGCAGTTTTTTGGCGCGCTGGTGGTGTCCTTGCTGAAAAAAATCAGCATTCATGCCTGCCCGTGGGATTTAAAGATGTTTGGCGGATACGCCCCATTTTTGCCCTTATTTGCTGATTTGCCGGCGGGTATGAATCCTGGTCGTTGTTTTCCGGGGGGGCATGCCTCGGGCGGGTTTTCGCTGTTGGCCTTTTATTTTGCCTTGCGCGACGATTATCAGCGTTGGGCCAATTGGGCCTTGGTGATTGGCTTGCTATTGGGCTCTGCGATGGGGTGGGCGCAAATGATGCGCGGCGCGCATTTTCTCTCGCATAATCTATGGACGATGTGGTGGGTGTGGATGAGCTTATTGTTGCTGTATCTGGTGTGGCCGCCCGTGAAAGATCGTCCAGTTATTGTTGCGCAGAAGGATTGATGTAATGCGTTGGCGTATTCGTAGTGAACAACTTACCGTCGTAGTGACCTTGTTTATCTTGCTGTGCTGCAATTTTGTGTTCTGGCAGCGCATGATTAGTTACACCCAGCCGGATTCTTTCGCAGGCTGGCTGTTTATTGGTGTCGGTTTTGTATTTTTATTTTTAGTGCTCAATACCATTCTGACGCTATTGGCTTTGCCTTATGTATTTAAGCCGGTGATCAGTGTCATTTTGATCGTGTCTCCCTTTATTGTGTATTTCATGAGCCAGTTTGGCGTGATGATCAACGCAGGCATGATACAAAACGCGGTGGAAACTAATCCTGCTGAAACTCGTGATTTACTGACGCTCAAAATGCTGGTGTATGCCGTGATTTTGGGCTTGCTGCCGCTTATCGCTTTATGGCGCACCCAAATTGAGTTTCGTTCTGCTCGACGTGAGGCCGTGATCAAGGGCGCGATTGTTGGTGCTTCACTCGTGTTCTTGGGCTTAATTGCAGCGGGGTTTTATAAAGACTTTGCCTCGCTATTTCGTAACCACCGTGAATTGCGTTTTGTACTGGTGCCAAGTAATTATATTCAGGCTAGCTTGAGCTATGTACGCCAAAGCCGTTCATTAACGCCCATTGTCGTGCAGCCCATTGCCGAGGATGCCAAGCTGGGCGCGGCGTGGGCAACGCGCAATCGACCTTCTCTGACGGTATTGGTGGTGGGGGAAACGGCGCGTGCGGCTAACTTTTCGCTCAATGGCTATGAGCGAGACACGAATCCAGAATTAAAAAAAATCCCGAGTTTGATCAATTTCCCCGATTTTCATTCTTGCGGCACGGATACTGCGGTGTCTGTTCCTTGTATGTTTTCGATGTTTGAGCGTGCGGAGTATAGCGACGATAAAGCGAAACGGAATCAAGGTTTGCTTGATGTGATGCAGCGCGCGGGTTTGAGTGTGACTTGGTGGGATAATCAATCGGGGTGTAAAGGCGCTTGTGATCGCGTGCCCAATCAGGTGCTATCGCAAACACCCGATGCGGCATTGTGTCGGGATGGGGAGTGCTGGGATGAAATGCTGCTGAAAAACCTGCCCGCGCAAATCGACAGTATTAGCAAAGAGAAAAAAAACGCGGTGCTGGTGCTGCATATGATGGGCAGCCATGGCCCCGCTTATTACAAGCGCTATCCACCGCAGTTTGAGAAATTCAAACCCGCCTGCAATACCAATCAAATGGATAAATGCAGTCAGGGCGAGATTATGAATAGCTATGACAATACCTTGCTGTACACCGATTATGTCTTGGCCAATTTGATCAAAATACTTGAGGCTAACGAAACCAAGCTAGATACTGCCATGATGTATGTTTCGGATCATGGCGAATCTATTGGTGAACGTGGTCTATACCTGCATGGATCACCCTATGTCATTGCCCCGTCGTATCAAACACACATCCCTGCGGTGATGTGGTTTTCGCCGCAATATCTGCAAAGCATGAAGCTGAACTCCGCTTGCCTCCAGCAAAGAGCTACGCAATCGGCCTCCCACGATAATGTATTTCATTCGATGCTGGGATTGCTGGATATTGAAACGAAAACTTATAAATCAGAGCTGGATTTATTTGCTGGCTGCAAAGTAAAACAATAAAAAAAAGAGGCCTAGAGCCTCTTTTTTTTATTGGTGACAAAATCTGCTCGCATCGCGAGGACTCCCCTCAAGGAGGGGATGAGAGGGGTGGGAATAAAGCAAAAGGCGGTTGATTGATTGTTTGGTATATTTAGGATCGGCTTTGCCGATACTTCAAAATGCTGCATCCCACTCAATTTACCGCCGCAAAGAGGCCTAGAGCCTCTTTTTTATTGTCGCTTCATTGCCGTTTTAGCGCCCATTCAATGAGAGGTTTCCATTCGTCGCGATCACGCTGAGTTTTACTCTGGGGCAGATCAAACAGCGTCATGCCGCGCTGAATGGTTTGGTTGTAGAGTTGCGTATCGCGAATGCAAGTAATCAATGGAATATCAAATTTTTTGAGAAATTCAGGCAATTGCTGCGCGGTTTGCGTGCGCGAATTGACCCGCATCCCCACTACGCCCACTTGTACTTCTTCGCGGCGAATGGCTTTCATTTCGGCGAGTTCTTCAAAGAAATCGGCGCTGGCCCACAAATCAAACGCTGAAGGCAAAATCGGCACAATGACGTGATCGACGATTTTCAGTACTTTTTTGAGTTTGCTGCCGCTAAAGCAGGCTGGCGTATCAAGTACGGCGACTTGACATCCTTTGGGGGGGCGGGCGATTTGGTCATCACCAATGTCCCAGCGGGCAATTTGCGGTAGTTGTTCTGAGCGTAAATTTAGCCAGTGATGACTGGAGTGTTGCTTGTCCAAATCGCCCAACATCACATTGGCTTCTTGCCACGCAAACCAACTTGCAAGATGAGTTGAGAGGGTGGATTTGCCGCTCCCACCTTTGGGATTGGCGATCAGGATCTTTCGCATAGCATGTACAACCAAAACAAAAAGCGAGACTGATTATGGCAGAGTTTGTCAGGCTGTTTGTGACAATTTGGTTAAATTATTACTATTTAGTGAAAGAATTGTGACGGCAGCTGGTTTGTTGCATGAATGCAAAAATGCTTACGATGGGTATATTTCTGTATTTATTAATCTAAATGGTTTCTGCCTTTATACCTGGTGTAGGTATAAAAAGCCCCGCTGCAAGAGCGGGGCTTTTCTGGGGGGGGACTAATTATTTAGTCAGGTCCAGCAATTTAGCAAAAGCTTCATCGAATTGTTTCAGGCCGTCTTCTTGCAACTGCTCGCCAGCGAGGTTGTAGTTGATGCCCAAGTTGCGCACGGCAACCAGAGTAGCAACAGCAGCGTCGATATTGGTGTCGAGCGTGTTAGCCGCGTTGCCGTGGTCACGGAACAGCGCCAGTGTTGCATCAGGTACGGTGTTTACAGTTTCTGGTCCGATCAAGTCTTCAACGTACATCACGTCGTTGTAGGCTTTGTTTTTCGTACCGGTAGATGCCCACAGCAGACGTTGTGGATTTGCATCTTTGGCTTTCAATGCCGCAAAACGGCTGCCTTGGAACAGGCCTTTGTAGTGTTGGTAAGCCACTTTAACGAATGACTTAGCCACAGTGCCACGCAATGCCAGCGCTTCAGGTGTGCCAATGGCATCGAGTTGTGGGTCGATCAGGCTGTCAACGCGAGACAAGAATACTGATGCGACAGCTTGTACTTTATCAACTGGCAGACCGGCTGCTGCGCGCGCTTCCAGACCACGGATGTAAGCCGTCAATACGTTATCAACGTGTTTCAGGTTGAACATCAAAGTGATGTTCACATTGATACCTGAAGTGATCAATTCTTCAAAAGCCACTACGCCAGCGTCAGTTGCTGGTACTTTGATCATCGCATTCGGGCGATCAATCGCTGCCCACAGACGTTTTGCATTGTCGATGGTGCCTTGCGCGTCGTTCGCCAAAGTAGGAGACACTTCCAAGCTTACGTAGCCATCCAAGCCATTGGTCGCGTCGTACATGGCACGCGTCAAATCGCAAGTGGCTTGGATATCTGGCACGACCAAAGCTTCGTAGCGTTGTTCAGCAGTCAGATCTTGTTTTTTCAATTCAGCCAAATCGCCAGTGTAGAGCGGGTCAGAAGAAATTGATTTGTAGAAAATCGCTGGGTTCGACGTAACACCGGCGATGTCGTCTTCAGAGATCAGGCGAGCCAATTCGCCAGACTCCAACAGACCACGGGAAAGATTGTCCAACCAAATACGTTGACCGAAAGGTTTAATTGCGGCGATTCTGCTCATGGTGATGACCTCGTTGGAATTGAAGTAAGCGATTCATTTCTGCATTGGCAGTGCAAAGCATTTAAATGACATGGGGCATTATCAACGAAAGCCAAGCCCTTTGCCTTTGCGCAGAAGCAAAAAAATTGCGATTGCTGCAATTTACGTTGAGTTGATATTGCTCGCAAGAGGGATTACTTACCCTCTAGCCGCTTATTCGATCATCCGCGCGTTCGGAAATTTCACCGCAAATTCGCTGCCTTTACCCAGCTCAGACGTAATGCACATTTGCGCCTGATGGCGATGCAGAATGTGTTTAACAATGGCCAAGCCTAAACCAGTACCGCCCGTATTGCGGGAGCGACCACGATCGACGCGATAGAAGCGTTCGGTCAGGCGTGGAATATGCTCAGGCGCAATGCCGATGCCGGTATCGCGGCAAGTAAAGCACACGGTGTCATCACGTTTTTCCCAGCCCAAGGTCACGGTGCCGCCCGGTGGCGTGTAGCGAATCGCATTAGAGACCAGATTACCCAGCGCAGAATGCAATTCATCATGATTACCAATCAGACGCGGGCGATCAAGGCGGCCAATTTCAATCGTGTGGCGCCCTTGTGATAAGCCATTGGCTTCGGTGCGCAGCAATTGCAGCAGTTGTGGAATGTCGACTTCTTCCTCACGCACCTGCACGCCACTTTCCAGCTTGGACAGCGTCAATAGATCTTCAACCAAACGCTGCATACGCTGGGTTTGGTCGTACATCAGCTGCAAATGCGTCTCGCGTGTTTTCGCATCCGAGGTTGGCATGTCGATCATGGTTTCGATGAAACCACCCACAACAGTCAACGGGGTACGTAATTCGTGCGAGACATTGGCGACAAAATCGCGGTGAACTGTCTGCACGCGCTCCAGCTGGGTAATGTCGCGGCTTAGCAATAATTTGCGCGTTGAATCAAATGGCACCATCTGTGCCGACAGCGTTTGCTCGGCCGGACGGGTGGTGCGAATGATGACGGGGTGGCTGTAATCTTGCTGCTTGAGATATTCGCGCAGGCTGGGGTGACGCAGTAAATGGGTAATTGGCTGGCCCATATCGAGCTTACGATTAAGCCCCAAGTGCTCGCACGAAGCAGGGTTGCACCATTCGATGCGATCGTAATCATCCAAAATGACCACGCCATCGGGTAGCGCTTCGGCGGCAGATAAAAAGCGATCGAGCGTGCTGGCGAGGCGCTCTTTCGATTTCTTCTGTTTACGCATTTCGTCGTAAATCTGATCAAACACTTCCTGCCACAGCATCAGGCTGCCAGGTACATTGTCGACTTGCGGGTGTTTGAGCCAGTAATGCAGACGATTTAAATTGACGAGATGAAATAGGCAGGCGACTGAAATGACGACGAGTGCAAAAGTTAATCCCCATTCTTTACCCGCAATGGCGCCGATAAACATCGCGATCAGTGCGGTAAAAATATAGTAAATGAGGGAGCGTAGCCAAAGCATGGGCGGCCTTTAGGAGTAAAGCAGAAGCTGGGCCACGCGGAGCAGCGTGACCCTTACAAAATAACACAGATTAGTTAACTGACAAACGGTAGCCAGAGCCACGCACGGTTTGAATCAAATTATCATGGCCGGTTCCCTCAAGTGATGAACGCAGGCGACGAATGTGCACATCGACCGTGCGTTCTTCAACGAACACATGATCGCCCCAGACTTGGTCGAGCAGGTGAGCGCGAGTGTGAACACGTTCGGTGTGCGTCATAAAGAAGTGCAGCAAGCGAAATTCAGTCGGGCCCAATTCTAACGGTGTGCCGTTGCCCGACACACGGTGCGTGACGGGGTCGAGGCGCAGACCGTGGATTTCAACCGGATCATCGGTCGCTTGTGGGGCGCGGCGGCGCAATACGGCTTTGATGCGCGCTTGCAATTCGCGTGGGCTGAATGGCTTGGTGATGTAATCGTCGGCACCAGTTTCCAAGCCGGAAATTTTATCTTGTTCATCTGAGCGCGCGGTCAGCATGATCAGTGGAATCGCGCGGGTGCGCTCGTCGCCGCGCAATTTGCGGGCAAAATCAATACCCGACATACCGGGCAGCATCCAGTCGAGCAAAATCAGATCGGGCAGGGCGTTGCGGACAATTCCTTGAGCGCTCTCAACTGAATCAGCACGCATTACATGATGACCTGCTTGTGACAGGTTAAAGGCAATTAATTCTTGAATTGCCGGTTCATCTTCAACCAATAGGATATTGGCGGCCATAGAGTGCTCCTCGCGGAAATAGTTCAATTATGTTGATTGCGAGAATAAGGCTTTAGTGTGAACTTAATATTACAAGTCTGCAAATGCGATGCTTATTTTTCAAGGATTGAAAGTATTTTGTCGGTTTTGGCGTATTTTTGTGAGTATTTTCACATTTGTTCAGCATTGCTCCCCGCTTGGCTGGGCAAAGTTTCCGCTCGAGCTTAGGTGGTGAGCAGCCGCCAAGCGCGGTATCATTGCGCTATTCGATCTCTGGGCGATGAAACCTCTTATGGCTGGCCTGAATGCGGATACGCCGCAACCTACTGAATTGACCTTGCATCAAGCTTCTCGCGTGCTGGAAATCGCTTTTTCCGATGACGCGCGATTCCAATTGCCTTGCGAATACCTCCGCGTTTCCAGCCCGTCGGCCGAAGTGCGCGGCCACGGTGTGGGCAATGAAGTGCTGCAAGTGGGCAAAATCAACGTCAATATTAAAGACATAGAGCCGGTCGGCCACTATGCCGTCAAGCTGGTATTTGACGACGGCCATGATTCTGGCTTGTTTTCATGGCAATACCTCTACGAATTGGGCGCGAATTATGACGCCAATTGGCAGAAATATCTTAATGAATTAGCTGCGGCGGGTGCGTCGCGTGAACCACTGTAAAAAGTGCTGCGCCCGCTGTGATAGCGGGTCGGGCTGTGCTCGGAATCCTCATGTACTGTATGTACACTTCGGTTCCTGTGCTCCGGCCTCCCCGCTCTGACGGGGGCTCGCTACTTTTTGAGATGTGATTGATAAAAAGGCAAAACAATGAGCGATTCAAAAACCCATTTTGGTTTCAGCACGGTCAACGAATCTGAAAAAGCGCAAAAAGTCGCCGAAGTGTTTCACTCGGTCGCGCAAAAATACGATGTGATGAATGATCTGATGTCGGCTGGCCTACACCGCGCATGGAAGTTTTTCACGATCGAAACCAGTGGCGCGAAAACGGGCGACAAAATTCTCGATATCGCCGGCGGTACGGGCGATTTATCCAAAGCATTTAGCAAGAAGGTCGGTAAAACCGGCCAAGTCTGGCTGACTGATATTAATAGCTCAATGCTCGGCGTGGGTCGTGATCGTTTGCTCGATGCTGGATACCCCCTACCAGTAGCGCAATGTGATGCAGAGAAGCTGCCCTTTCCAGACGGATACTTCGATATTGTTTCGGTGGCTTTTGGCCTGCGCAATATGACGCACAAAGACGCAGCGCTCAAAGAAATGCACCGCGTCCTCAAACCAGGTGGCCGTTTGCTGGTGCTGGAATTTTCTAAAGTCTGGGCGCCGCTCAAGCCCGCCTACGATATTTATTCGTTCAAATTACTGCCGTTTATGGGCAAGCTCGTGGCCAATGATGCCGATTCTTACCAATATCTGGCCGAATCAATTCGCATGCATCCTGATCAGGAAACGCTGAAACAAATGATGCTCGATGCGGGCTTTGGCCGCGCCGATTTTCACAATATGACCGGTGGCGTGGTTGCGCTGCATAAAGGGACGAAATTCTAATGTTGCTTGCCGGGGTACTGAATCATTTACTGGGGCAGGCTCCTGCGGCGCAGGCGGAATTAACTCGCTTGGCGGGTCGCACTTTTGCGGTGAAATTGCCGCTGTTCGCTGCCAATGTCGTCGTGATGCCCGACGGTTTGCTGGCGCATTCGGAAGCGGAGCCCGAAGCAACGCTGACTTTGCCGCTGCAATTTTTCACCTTGCGCCTGACCGATCCGCAAGCGGCTTCGCGCCAAGTGGTGTTGGCGGGCGATCCTGAGCTGGCGAGCAAAGCCGGCGCAGCGCTGGGCGCTTTATCGTGGGATGCGGCGGAAGATCTGTCGCGTCTAGTAGGCGATATTGCTGCACACCGAATAGTCACGAGTGGCCAGAGTCTGGCCAAAGTGCCGCTGGCGCTGGGGCAACGTTTTACAGAAACGATGGTTGAGTATTTGCGCGATGAAGATCGACTATTGCCGCGCAAAGAAGCGGTCACTGCGTTTTGCGATGACGTGGATACGCTGCGCAATGATTTGGCGCGACTAGAAAAACGTCTGGCACGACTTGAGGCCGACTTTGGCGCAGCCCATATTGAATAAAGGCGAACATGTTCCGTTTTTTTAAAATCGCCTATGTGGTGGTGCATTTCGGTTTAGACGAGTTTTTACTCGGCCACGAGCGCGTTCATGGCTTGCGTAAACTGATCTCTGCGCTGTTTTTCTGGCGCAAACTCGATCAGCCACGCGCAGTACGTTTGCGTTTGGCGCTCGAATCTCTTGGCCCCGTGTTTGTAAAATTCGGTCAGGTGTTGTCAACGCGCCGCGATTTGATGCCGCCCGATATCGCCAATGAGTTGGCGCAATTGCAAGACAATGTGCCGCCATTTGATTCGCAAGTGGCCATCAATCAAATCGAAAAAAGCCTTGGCAAATCAATCGCCGAGTTGTTTGCCGAGTTTGATCCGCAGCCCGTGGCGTCGGCCTCGGTGGCGCAAGTGCATCGTGCCAAACTTCACGATGGCCAAGCCGTCGCGGTGAAAGTGCTCCGCCCCGGTATTTTACCGGTGATCGAGAGCGATCTGGCGCTGATGCGGGTGTTGGCGGTCTGTGTTGAGAAGCTGTTTGCCGATGGCCCGCGCCTCAAGCCGCGTGAAGTGGTTGCCGAGTTTGACCGCCATTTGCACGATGAGCTCGATTTGATGCATGAAGCGGCGAATGCCAGCCAGTTGCGGCGTAATTTTAAAGATTCAGATCAGTTGATTGTGCCCGAGGTGTACTACGATTTTTGCGCGCGCGAAGTGCTGGTGCTCGAATGGATGGACGGTATTCCGATTGGCAAAATCGATGAGCTCAAAGCCGCAGGGATGGATTTGAAAAAGCTCAGCCGTTTTGGCGTTGAGATTTTCTTTAGCCAAGTATTCCGGCACGGTTTTTTCCATGCCGATATGCATCCAGGTAATATCTTTGTAGCGCCAGACAATAGGTATATCGCGCTAGACTTTGGTATTGTTGGCACGCTGAGTGATACCGATAAGCAGTATCTGGCGATTAACTTTTTAGCTTTTTTCAACCGCGATTATCATCGAGTGGCGACGGCACACATTGAATGTGGCTGGGTGCCGAAAGACACGCGCGTTGAAGAGCTGGAAGCGGCGGTGCGCACCGTCTGCGAGCCGTTCTTTAATAAGCCGCTCAGTCAGATTTCTTTTGGTTTTGTGCTGCTGCGGCTGTTTGAAACCTCGCGCCGCTTTAATGTCGAAATCCAGCCACAACTGGTGCTGCTGCAAAAAACGCTGCTCAATATCGAAGGCCTTGGTCGCCAGCTCGACCCTGATCTCGATCTATGGCAAACCGCCAAGCCATTTCTTGAGCGCTGGATGAATGAGCAAATCGGCTGGCGTGGGCTAATCGCCACGCTGAAACACGAAGCGCCGCAGTGGGCGACTTTGCTGCCAACCTTGCCACGTAAACTCAATGAAGTGCTCAATCAAAATCACACCGAGCTGCTGCTGGCTGGCTATAAAGGCCTCATGTGGGAACAGAAAAAACGCAATTATTTGCTGGGAGTGATCGCGGCGCTGTTGGCAGGCTGTTTGGCCACCTTGTGGTTGCACTATTAAATAATCGATTTAATTAGATAAAGCAAAGCGCCAGAGCGAATCAGCTTGGCGTTTTTTTTTTGACGACCAAATAATAGCTTGATTAGCAGGTGCTAATTAAGTTGATAACCCATGTAAGACTTTATATGGCCAATGCGCCCGTTAGTCTGTTTTTCCCTTGCTAAAAGATCGGCCATAGGCTGTATTAAGCAGTACAAGCCTAAAAAATTAGTGCATTTCAGCACATGGTATGGGCTCTCTCAATAGGGAAGAAATCTGTATTAACAGGAGCTATCTCATGTCTATACGAATTATTGCTGCAGCGGTCTTTGCTGCACATGCATCGATTTCTGCTGCGGCACCGCTGCCACAAGTCGTTGAAAAAGTCCTACAAACCAGCCCGGATGTTCAAACTGATGTTGGGCAGCGCCATGCGAGTGATTCAGGTGTCGATGTTGCCAAGGCGGGTTATTATCCAAAAATCGATTTTATGCTGGGTGCGGGTTACCAATACACCAGAGATCAAGCGACCCGCAAATCCAATAATGGCGCAGGGGTGAATTATGATCGACAAGGGGCACAGGCGCTGTTGAGCCAAATGCTGTTTGATGGCAATCAAACCGCCAGCGAAGTAGAGCGCAGAACTGCAATTCAAAAAAGTGCCGCGCATAAGGTGGCTAGCACCTCAGAAGATTTATCGTTAAAAGTCACCGAGGCTTATCTGGATGTTTTGCGTTATCAAGAATTATTAAAACTCACTCAGGCTAATCTCGAAGCGCATTTACGTACCCAAGACCAAGTGAAGCTGCGCACCTCGGGGGGATTTGGCAAGAAATCAGATGACGATCAGATTAATGCGCGCGTGGCTTTGGCAAAATCGAATTTGAGCGCAGCGCAATCTTCGCTCAATGAAGCACAAATTGCCTATTTACGTTTTGTTGGTGAAGCGCCAGAAGACCTCTTAAAGCCTGACGACCCCAAAAATTTACCCGCATCGCTCAAAGAGGCGGGAGACTGGGCGGTTAAAAATAATCGTCTATTGATGTCTGCCCAGGCCGATGCCGAGGCGGCGGAAGCACAATTCGGTGTGGCCAAAGGGCAGATGTACCCACGTTTGGATCTTGAGGCTGGCGCAATTTATGAAAATGCCGAGTTCGGTGCCGAAGGCCCCGATGCGACTAATGTCTACGGTATGCTGCGGATGCGCTATGCATTTAAAAGCGGCGCTGATAAAGCCCATGTAGCCGAAACCAAATCCCAAGTGTATTCCGCGCAAGAATTAGCTCGTCGAGTTGAACGCCAGATTCGTCAAAATGCGGAGCTCTCTTGGAATGCAATGACAATCGCGGCTGAGCAAATCCCAATTTTGGCCGAGTATGCAGAATCTTCGAGGCTAGCCAGAGACGAATACAGCAAGCAATTTACCTTGGGGCAGCGCTCTTTGCTCGATTTGCTCGATAGCGAAAATGAGTATTTCACTGCCAGTCGTGATTTGGTCGATGGCGAATACAAAGTGCTGCGCGCTAAATTCCGACTCTTGGCGGATGGTACGAATTTGCTGAGTACATTTGGTGTTCAACCTTTGGTGGAAACACAGTTGCCTGATCCAAATAAATAGCTGCTTTTTCTTTCTTACCATGACCTGTGATCTATATTACAAATGTGGCACATGGTCATGCTTTATCGAGCGCCGCAAGGCGCTCGTTTTGCTTCGATGATGAACAAAATCAAGGTTGAGGTTACGCTGTGGAATCTACCCATTCAGCTCCTGCGCATGAAACCGCCATCCCGCTGGATGCGTTTGTTCCTGATGACCCCTTAACCATCTGCTTAATCCAGCTCACCCGCTATTATCAGCGCCCCTATACCGCGCAAACGTTGACCACTGGATTGCCCTTGGTCGGCAATCAATTAAGCGCAGCGCTGTTTTCTCGTGCCGCCGCGCGAGCAGGGCTGAATGCTCGCTTAAAACGCCGCTCATTGGATGATTTGCCCGAGTTGGCTTTTCCAGTGGTTCTGCTTCTGAAAGATGGGCAAGCCTGTGTGGTGGTCAAGAAAGACAATGAAACTTGGACTATTCTCGACACCCATGCCATGGGCGGGGAGGTCGAGCTAGAGCAGCGGAAACTGGCTGAAATGTTTACGGGATTTGTGATCTTCGTAAAACCCAGTTTCGAGTTTGACCCGCACTATAGCCGAGCGTCTATTCCACGCTTGCAACATTGGCTGTGGAGTAGTTTGAAGCTCTGCTATCCCTTGTATGGACATGTCTTGCTTGGGGCCTTCCTGATTAATCTATTTGCTTTGGCTTTACCGCTGTTTTCGATGAATGTGTACGATCGGGTTGTACCGAATCAAACCTATGAAACGCTCTGGGTTTTGGCTTTGGGGGTGGGGCTCTTATTGGTCTTTGATATGGTCATCAAGGTATTGCGGGCTTACTACATTGATCTAGCCGGCAAGCGCATCGATATCATGCTCTCGGCCCAGATTTTCGAGCATGTACTGGGGATCAAAGTGCCCGCGCGTGCGGCCACGGTGGGCTCTATGGTGAGCCACTTTCAAGATTTCGAAGGTTTTCGCGATTTTATTACCTCGGCCACGATGACCGTCATCGTGGATATCCCCTTTGTTATTTTGTTTTTACTGGTCATCTATTGGCTCGGCGGCTGGTTGGTTTTAATCCCTTTAACCTGCATCCCGATTATGGTGCTGATGAGTTTGTTATTGCAGCGCCCCTTGGGTGAGCTGATTCGCAAGAGCTTTCAGGTGTCCTCACTCAAACAGGCGAGTTTGATTGAATCCTTAAGCGGGATAGACACGATCAAAGCCTGTGCCGCTGAATCGGTCGCTCAACATCGCTGGGAACGCATTATTGGTGAGTTTGGTCATCTGTCGATCAAAACACGCAGTCTCTCGTCGATGATTGTGACGCAAGCTGGGTTTGTGCAGCAATTTGCCACGATTGCACTGGTGGTTGCCGGGGTGTATTTGATTGGGCTGCATGAGCTCACCCTCGGTGGCCTGATTGCGTGCTCCTTGCTCTTGGGGCGAACCTTGGCGCCCTTTGCGCAGGTGGCCAGCTTAATTAGCCGGTATCACCACGCCAAAGCGGGCTTGATGGGAATGCAAACTCTGATGGAGCAGCCTGTTGAGCGCCCGGCAGGGCATGACTTTGTCAATCGAGCCAATTTTCGCGGCGAGATTGAGTTCCGAAATGTCAATTTTAGCTACCCGGGGCAAGATGTCCTTGCTTTGGATAATGTGTCATTTCGCATCGCGCCTGGGGAGAGGGTCGCCATTATTGGGCGGATTGGCTCAGGTAAAAGCACCTTAGAAAAACTAATCCTCGGTTTTCATGCTCCAAATTCTGGTGCGGTTTGGGTCGATGGCGTCGATATTCGGCAAATTGATCCGGCGCAGTTACGGCATAACATTGGTTATGTGCCAGAGGATGTTTTCCTCTTTGATGGTTCAGTGAAGGAAAACATCGTATTACCCGCTCCATATGTCGATGACGCCATGATGCTTGATGCGGCTGAAATTGCGGGGGCCAATGAGTTTGTCTATCGACATCCCAAAGGCTTTGATATGCGCGTCGGTGAGCGCGGCGCGGCGTTATCTGGCGGGCAAAAACAAACGATAGGCATTGCTCGCGCACTGCTTTTGAACCCTGCGATTTATTTATTTGATGAAGTGACCAGTGCTTTGGATAACCGAAGTGAGGAGCAATTTAAGCAGCGCTTTGCGCGACGGCTAACGAATCAACATACCTTGATCTTGATTACGCATCGAATGTCGATGTTGACTTTGGTTGACCGTGTCATGGTAATGGACGGCGGCCGCATGATCGCGGATGGGCCAAAAGAAGAAGTATTAGCTCTGTTATCAGGAGGGAAACTTCGTGCGGCATAAACAAGATATCCGGCAAGAAGACCTACGCTTTTTAGGGGAAGGTGCCGCAGCAGTTTTGGGCGAATCGACGTGGTTTGCCAACAGCATGCTGTATATCAGTTTGGCCTTGTGTGTGGTGTTGCTGCTGTGGGCTTCATTGGCTGAAATCGATGAAGTCACTGTGGCAGAAGGCAAAGTGATTCCATCGAGCCAAATCCAGGTCATTCAAAATCTGGAAGGTGGGATCGTCGCCAAAATCAATGTCAAAGTTGGTGAAGTCGTGCGCAAAGGTCAAGTCGTGATGAAGCTCGACGAGAAACGTTTTTCGTCGAGTTTGGGTGAAACCACGGTCAAGCATGATGCATTGTCGGCAAAAATGGCTCGCCTGAGTGCCGAGGCAAATGGGCAAAATTTTGAACCAGCAGAAAATTTGATTAAGAAAAACCCGCAAGTTATTGAGCTAGAGCGCCAGCTCTTTGCTTCTCGTCGCCGAGAGGTTGAATCATCGGTGGCTATTTTGCGTAGCGAGGTCGAGCAGCGGGGGCATGAAATCGCCGAAACACGAGCCAAAATTAGCAAGCTCGAATCGGGCTTAAAGTTGGCCAATGATGAGTACGTATTGAGCAAACCTCTGGCGGAAAAACGGGTGATTTCTGAAGTTGAGTTTATGCATCTCAAGCGCCAAATCAGTGATTTGACTGGTGAACTAAGTGAAACTCGGTTGGCGATTCCTCGTTTGCAAAGCAGTCAGGCCGAGGCAAATGGCAAGATTGCGAGTGTTTACGCTAAATTTCGCGCCGATGCCGCAAATGAATTAGCAACAGTGCGGGCCGAGCTTGAAACCACCTCAGCCACAACGGTGGCATTAAATGACCGATTTGATCGCACTACGATACGTGCGCCACTGGATGGCATTGTGAAGCTGATCAAGGTCAATACCGTCGGTGGTGTTTTGCAGCCGGGGATGGATGTGATGGAAATCGTCCCCTTGGAGGATAATTTACTCATCGAAGCCAAAATTCGCCCCATGGACATTGGCTTTTTGCGGCCTGGCCAACATGCCACGGTGAAGCTGACCGCCTATGATTATTCGATTTATGGTGGTTTAGATGCCAATGTAGAAACTATCACCGCCGATTCAATTACCAATGAAAAGAATGAGAGCTTTTACTTGGTGCGGGTGCGCACCCAAAGCAATCACCTTGGTGCAACCAAGAAAAACCTGACGATTATTCCCGGAATGTTATCAACGGTACATATACGCACTGGCAAAAAAACAGTGCTGCAATATTTGCTCAAACCCATTATCAAAGCTAAAGACGACGCTTTACGTGAACGTTGAACGAATTTTTGACATAAAAAATCCCCGCCCTTTGAGGCGGGGATTTTTGTTTGATGGATCTCGCTAGTGACTGGTTTTGATTTCACCATTATCCAGCAAGTGATGCAGCAGATCCGTTGCATTAACCCCTGTCAGTGTCGCCACTTGAACTGGGGCCGCGCTTGTACCAGAGCCATCCGCATCAAACATGACTTTGGTATTGGCGCCATCCTGCACGAATTGCAAGAATGCACCCGCTGCAGCTTCACTGGAGTTGAATGTCGCAGCAGTGCTTGGAGTTAGTAAGTCGCTGATGTCAAGGATATCCCCTTGCACAAGGCCTGCAACTTTGGGCGCAACGGTGAAGTCTTGAATGGTGTCTTTGCCATTGTCGCTTGCCGTGCTGCTAAATACAAATGTATCAACACCGCTGCCACCATTCAGAATGTCATTACCTTTGCCTCCAATTAATACGTCATTGCCACTATCGCCATTGATTGTGTCATCTCCAATTCCGCCATACAGAACATCGTTCCCATCTCCGCCGTTCAGTGTGTCGTTGCCGGTTCCACCATCTAACCTATCGTGGCCAGCATTGCCATTGATGGTGTCGTTGCCGTCATTGCCATCAATGGTGTCATTAAACGCTGTACCTGTGAGGGTGTGTCCACCTGTGGTGTCATAAACATTACTGCCGCTGTCTGCTGCAGCAATTGTCACGCCGAGATTTTTACTGGCACTGACATCTCCATCATTATCGATCAATTGGAACGATATATTTTCTGTTAATGCTGTAGTTAAAGAGGCTGGCCCCGTGAAGTGAGCAACGCCAGTGTCCATATCTACTGTGAATGTTCCCCCATTGAGCGTGCTACCAGTCTGTGTGTTTACGGTGAGCTCATGAGTAGTGGCATCATAGGAATAAATATTCCCTGTCTGAGTCATGGTTTTGCTTGCATCACCAAAGCTGTAGGTATGGCCGTCGATAATAATGTTATTCACATGGCCACCGTCTGCGCCAAAGCTACCACCATTATCGAGCAGGCTAAAATTCAAAACGGGTTGGGCACTATTGACCAATGCGCTAGGTAGGTTGCTGGCATTGGTTACCAGCGTAACGCCACTGCTTGGATCAGTATTGGTCACGCCATCGTATGCAATGGGCTCTAGCGTACTCAGAGTGGCTCCGGTACCAATGCCAAACGCTAAGGATTTAATATCATTGATGTCGACAAAATGTGTCCAAGCGCCAATTTCACTACCTGTGATTCCTCCTCCAACAGTAGGAACGCCATCAGATAGGAAGTAGCTGACGTTTTGTACCCCTTCCCCTGTTAATTTGCCATAGTCATTATAGTGCGTGGTAATTTGAGCTAAGGCCGCGTCAAAATTGGTGTTGCCACCAGCACTTAAAAGATTAATAAGTGCTTTTGCCGCGCCAATTGAAAGCCAAGTGTTCGAGCCTTGTAGTGAGGCATCACTGGAGAAGTTGACCAACATTATTCGGACATCACCTAATGCGTCGTACTGATCAATTACATTGCTAAGTGCCTGTTTCGCAAGATCCAATTTGCTGCCTTGCATGCTGCCGGACACATCGATGGTAAGTACGAGATTGGTTTCCACTACATGAGTAGCACTAGACAGGCTAATGTCTTTGGCAATCGGCGCATCATCGACGACGCCGATTCGGATTGTGCCATTGGCGGTACTCCCATCGGTCTCAATCGCAGAAACGGCCAAGGTATCAATTAACGTATCATTGCCTGCGGCACTGTGGGTTTCCGCCGCTTGCAAGGTATAAGTGTAATTCAAGGTCCAAGTATGATCTGCGGCGTTATAGCTACTTCCCGTGATGCTTAAGCTATTACCAAGCGCGCTGACTGCGGATGGATCAGTAAAGTGCGGTGTCCATGATCCGTCTGCCGCCTGGGTAAAGCTGACCGTCGCTGTGTTACCAGCCCCCGTTCCAATGGTGACATGGTCAAGACCATCGATCGATTTAACTGTAAATGAGCCCGCCAGCGATGTAGGCTGAGTGGTTGGATCGCTATCCGCCAATGAGCCTGAAGGTAAACCTGCTTCATTCACCGTTCCCGAGTTGGTTTCTGTGATGAGTTTATTGTCGAGGGCAATGGCATCATCCGCCCCGTTCACCGAAATGGTGAGCGTTTGGCTAGACCGATCACCATCTGCATCGGTGATGGTGTAGGTAAACACCTCGGTAGGATGCTCGTTGTTGCCCAGTTCTTGTACCGCATTGCTGCTGTTATGCAGGCTATAGGTGTAGCTGCCATCGCTATTGAGTGACAGACTGCCATATTGGCCATTGATGCTGGTTGGTGTACCTGTATGTACCTCTTGCACATTGGTGCCAAAGCCAATGTGGGTGACCATCACATTGCGATCGGCGCCTTGCACGTCGGCAACACCATCGCTGCTGTTGCTATCGTGGGAGCCCGCGAGGTCAACACCCGTAATCACATTGCCAGTGGCGATCGTTGAGCTGGCATCTTCTGTCACACTATCAAAATCGGCTTTAGCCGTTGGCACATCATCCACCACAGTAATGCTGAGCGTACCATTGGCGGTGCTGCCATCGGTTTCTAAGGCCATCACACTTAAGGTATCGCTCACGTTGTCATTGCCTGGTGCGCTGTGGGTTTCTGGTGCATTCAGGGTATAGCTGTAGCTGAAGGTCCACGTGTGGCTTGTAGAGCTATACACTGCATTTGTCACGGTCAGGCTATTGCCCAAAGCGCTGTCAGCGGACGAGTCGGCGACGCTCGCGCTCCATGATCCATCAGGGGCTTGAGTGAAATTGACACGCGCAGTATTGGCCCCAGTGCCGATCGTCACATGATCGAGCCCATCGATCGATTTGATGGTGAACGAGCTGGTGAAGGTGGTTGGGTCGGTCGTTGCATCGCCATCTGCTTTCGAGCCCGTCGACAAGCCTGCTTCATACACGGTACCTGAGCTGACTTCGCCGCTGAGTTTCGTGTCGAGCACAATGGCATCATCAGCGCCGTTCACTGTAATGGTGAGGGAGGTTAAGTTGGAAACATCGCCATCGGCATCTTTAATGCTGTAGCTAAATACATCGGTAGGATGCTCGTTATTGCCCAGCTCTTGTACCGCATTGCTGCTGTTATTGAGTGTATAGGTGTAGCTGCCATCGCTGTTGAGTAGCAAGGTGCCGTATTTACCATCGATGCTGGTTGGTGCATCTGTCGTCACGGCTTGTACATTGGTACCGAAGATCACTTGAGTGACTTTGGCGGGTTGGTCTGCACCTTGTACATCGGCCACGCCGCCATTCAGATCACCCAGTAAGACATTGCCGCTGGTTTGCACCGCTGGTAATTCTTGTACTCCTTCAAACTCAGAGTTGAAATCATTGGCGCTAATGTTGTTGCTATCGGCTTTGGCGATGGGGATATCGTCATTGATCTCGATAGTGATGGTGGCACTAGCTGCAGGAGCTACTCCATCCGAAACACTGACAGTAAAGGAGTCCGTTTCAACTTGATTGGCAATATCAGGTACTGCGCCAGAAAGTGTGTAGGTATAGCTATAAACACCATTGTTATAGCTGTCGATCAGCACAGACCCATGGGAGGTATTGGCGGTTTGACCCACGAGGGCGGCCAGATCAACAAACTCGCCCGTACCGGTGCCAATCACAAAGGTCGTGCCCGCCACGGTGACGGAATGGATATCGCCCAAGCCATCGGCATCGGCGACGGTAAAGGTACCGCTGGCGGTGATGGTGCTCACCCCCGCATTCGTACCGGTCGCCAGACCAGACTCATAAACGGTGTCATTGCCTTCGCCGTCATTGCCATTATCAGTGGTGATGGTAGGGCCATCATTTGCGCCTTTGATCGTAATGGTCAATGTCGCGGGGCTGGTCGTTCCATCGGCATCTTGAACGGTGTAGTGCAAGACATAATCGGTCTGATCACTGCCCGTCAGTGCTTGCGTTGCACTGAGCCCATTGTTGAGCGTATAGCTCCAATGCCCATCGCTATCTTGTACCAAGGTGCCGAAGTTTTGCAGCGCCGTGATCGTTGCGGCATCGCCTGTACTCCAACCCGCAAAGGATTTAGGTGAATCCGCGCCAGACACATCGTTGTCGAGCACATTCCCTGACACTACATTGCTGGCCGCATCTTCCGTCACACTCACGTGTTCGGAAGTCGATACGGGGGCATCATCCACGATATTGATGGTGACGGTCACTGGCGCTGAAGCGCCGCTGCCATCGGCCACACTGACATTAAAGCTATCGCTCTCGGCACTGCCTGAGGTGACGGGGCTGGTTAAAGTGTAGGTATAGCCAAAGACGCCATTGTTATAGCTGTCGATCAGCACAGACCCATGGGAGGTATTGGCGGTTTGACCCACGAGGGCGGCCAGATCAGCCAAACCACCCGCACCAATCACAAAGGTCGTGCCCGCCACGGTGACGGAATGGATATCGCCCAAGCCATCGGCATCGGCGACGGTAAAGGTACCGCTGGCGGTGATGGTGCTCACCCCCGCATTCGTACCGGTCGCCAGACCAGACTCATAAACGGTGTCATTGCCTTCGCCTTCATTACCATTATCGGTGGTGATGGTGGGGGGGGCGTTGAGTGGGGTCACGCCAATATTGACGACTAAAGTATCAGTACCGCCTTTGCCATCATCGACCATAGCCGTAAAGCTATCTGGGCCGTTGTAGTTGGTATTGGGGGTGTAGAGCCAAGTGCCATCGGCATTCACTGTGACCGTACCGTGGGCGGGTTGATTGCCGGTAAGGCTAAAGGTCAGGCTATCGCCATCCGCATCAGTGGCGGCCAGTTTGCCGCCGATAGGCGTGTCTTCGGGCGTAGTGACGCTGACATCATCGCCCAATGGGGCGAGGTTTTCAGGGTCAACAATAACAGGTGGATCGTTAACTGGGGTGACGCCAATATTGACGACTAAAGTATCGGTGCCGCCTTTGCCATCATCGACCATAGCCGTAAAGCTATCTGGGCCGTTGTAGTTGGTATTGGGGGTGTAGAGCCAAGTGCCATCGGCATTCACGGTGACCGTACCGTGGGCGGGTTGATTGCCTGTCAGGCTAAAGGTCAGCGTATCGCCATCCGCATCAGTGGCGGCCAGTTTGCCACCGATAGGCGTGTCTTCGGGCGTAGTGACGCTGACATCATCGCCCAATGGGGCGAGGTTTTCAGGGTTAACCAGTACGGGTGGATCGTTGACTGGTGTGACGCCAATATTGACGACTAAAGTATCAGTGCCGCCTTTGCCATCATCGACCAAAGCCGTAAAGCTATCTGGGCCGTTGTAGTTGGTATTGGGGGTGTAGAGCCAAGTGCCATCGGCATTCACGGTGACGGTGCCGTGGGCGGGTTGATTGCCTGTCAGGCTAAAGGTCAGCGTATCGCCATCCACGTCAGTGGCAGCCAGTTTACCGCCGACTGGCGTGTCTTCGGGTGTAGTGACACTGACGTCATCGCCCAATGGGGCGAGGTTTTCAGGGTTAAGCAGTACGGGTGGATCATTAACAGGGGTAACGCCGACAGTAACGGTGGCGGTTGATGTGCCGCCTTGTCCATCGCTAATGGTGTAGGTGAAACTATCGGGGCCGTTGTAATTGGCGTTGGGTGTATAGGTGATCGAGCCATCGGCGTTGAGTATCACTGTACCGTTGCCTGCTGTGCCGACACCAATAATGGTGAGTGGGTTGCCATCTGCATCGCTGTCATTGGCAAGCAGTGTCGTACCTTGAATCACCAGTGGCGTATCTTCGTTGGTGTTCAGTGCATCATTCAAAGCATTCGGTGGGCTGGCTGGAGTAAAGGTGTCATTGTTGGCTACGGGCGGTGTATTTGTTGGCGTGATGGCGTTGCTCGCATCAGGGGGGATCAAGCTCACGCTTTGGATCACTGGTGTAGTTGCAAAACCGGTATCAACAGCAACCCTTGATTCAGGAGAATCGAGCACCACAAAGCTATGCCCGCCATCTTCACCGCCGCCAGCGCCAGCCGCTGAGGCGGCTGCTACTTGGGTTGGATCAGCGCCTTGAGCGATTAATTCTTGGATTTTTGCGGCATCGGCGGCCGCATTATCTGCAGGGGCGACTAAAGCTGCGAACATTTCATTAGTTAGCGGCATGCTATCCGAACGGCCTACGCTAATTGTGCCGCCACCATCGAGGCTAATCGACACCGCGCCATCTGAGCCAGTTTGTATCGTATCGCCCACGTTGACTTTGTCGCCAACTTGTAAGGTTTTGATTTCACCCGCCAGTGTTAGGACTTTAACTTCACCCATTACTTGGGTGACAACGCCAGTATGGTTGGCGGATTTCGCTGAATTGCTGGCGGTTTGGGTTGTTTTGCTAGCCATGATCATTACTCCTGAAAGGTCGGCCTCGGCACAAATCTCGTCTTGGTTTTATACCGAGCTAAGGCCTAAACTAATTAAGTCACGGATCTAAAGACTGCAAAAAACACCGTAACTTTCACATTGAACTGCTTTTATTGTAGGCAAGGTGCAGGCAACGCAAATCAGCCTGTAGTCCTAAGTAAAAACCCATACTTGGTTTGGGGTGCTGCTGTGGTGTGTCGTCCTTGTGTCATTGTTTCCAATTCAGCTCAGGCGTTTGCGCTGTGGCAGCCTATTTTGGCGAGCCGTGGCCAGATCGCTCATTTGCATGACCCGGCGGCAATCAGCGCAGCGCAAATTGCCGCGATGCAGTTTGCGGTGTTTGATTTGGGCTTGTTTTCACCCGCGCAATCGGTCGCCGAGATCGCAAACTATGCGCAGTCGGCGGTAGTTTGGTTGCTCGATCAACAATTTACGATCGAAGAAGAGATTCGCTGGCTGGCCATGGGCGTGAAAGCTTGTTGCACACCTGATTTAGAGCCGCAAAGGCTGGCAGCCATTGTGGATGTCACAACTCGGGGTGGGATTTGGGTGTCGAGTCAGGCGATGCCCTTTGTGCTCAATGGCTTAAAACAAATGAGCGCCACGCAGCCTGCCAAAACGGATGCTTTGGCGGTTTTGACCCCGCAAGAGCGCAAAATTGCGTGCTTGGTGGCGCAAGGGGAAAGCAATAAATTAATTGCGCGACATCTGAATATCTC
The DNA here is from genome assembly GCF_013403565.1 of Chitinibacter bivalviorum. Classification (NCBI taxonomy): domain Bacteria; kingdom Pseudomonadati; phylum Pseudomonadota; class Betaproteobacteria; order Neisseriales; family Chitinibacteraceae; genus Chitinibacter; species Chitinibacter bivalviorum. The sequence continues at coordinate 3,404,152 of NZ_CP058627.1, forward strand.
CGATCACACGGTCAAAGCCCATCTGGGCGCTATTTTTGGCAAGCTGCGTTTATCCGATCGCATGCATCTGGCTTTGTTTGTGAATCAAGAGGGCAATCGCTAGAAAAAATGATCTCAGCCAACCTCTAATCCGATTTGAGCTTGAGCTTTCAGCGCTTCGAGCATATACCGAGTGCTGGATCTCTAATTTGAAGACTTCCATGTCCGAATATTCACCCCGCCGATCTTGGTCTGCTTGCCGTATCGCATTACTGCTGGCGATAGGCGTCGTTGCGTGCTCAACCACGCCGACGATTGGTGAAAGCCCGATCAAGCTCAGCGATAGTACGCTGGATAAAGCCCAAGCCAAATATGGGCCAGAGGCAAAAAAACGCCTGCAAAACTGGCAGGCCTTACTCAATGGCGATAAGAAGGGCGACGACAATAGCAAATTAGCCAAGGTGAATGATTTCTTTAACGAAACCATCACTTTTGCGCCTGATCAGCAAGTTTGGGGGGTCGAAGACTATTGGGCGACCCCAGTCGAATTTCTGGTGCGTGGCGCGGGGGATTGTGAAGACTTTGCCATTGCGAAGTATTTTTCCCTGCTGGCCTTAGGTGTACCCGAAAATAAATTACGCATCACCTACGTACAGGCCTCCGGCCATGGCCCGACCAATCTGGCGCATATGGTTTTAACGTATTACGCCACGCCTTCGGCGATGCCGGTGGTATTGGATAATTTAATACCAGAAATTAAGCCTGCCTCGCAACGTACTGATTTGACACCTGTTTATGGTTTTAATGGGCAAGGGCTGTGGCTGGCGAAAGATCGCAGCACGGGTAATGCGGCCCCACGAAAAAACAATATCGGATTTTGGGATAAATTGATGGCTAGGCAAGGGAAGGAGCTCGATTGATGCGCCTTTTCTGCGCTTTGCTAAGGAGTAGGAAATGACTTTACTTAAGCAGTTAATCATTTTGATTGCCGCTTTGTTTGTGTTTCTGTTTTGCGGCACTGTTTATCTCAATGCGCAAAACTCCAGGGCATTTCTGACCGAACAGCTCACGACGATCTCGCAAGATACTGCGACCTCGCTGGGGATGCAGCTCTCGCCCTTGATTCTGGATAAAAACAACAAAGTATTCGTCGAGCGTACCGTCGACGCTATTTTTGATAGTGGCTACTACCGCGAAATCCATATCGACGATATGGAAGGTAAATCTATCCTCGTACGCAAATCTGGCACACACGTTAATAATGTACCCGATTGGTTTATTGCCTTATTCCCCATCGAAACCCCAATTGCCGAATCGGTCATGACCAGCGGCTGGCAGCAAGCCGGCACCATTAGAATCGCCGCCAATCCGGGGATTGCCTATGCCTCGCTCTGGGGCAGCAGCATCAATGCCCTAATCTGGTTTTCAATTGCCTCGATTATCACACTGATTCTTGGGCTCTTTTTATTGCATTTTGTCTTGCGCCCATTGCATGAAGTCGAGCGGCAGGCGATGGCCATTTGTAATCGTGAATATCCCGAGGCGGCCAAATTACCGTGGACTCTCGATTTGCGCAGTGTCGTGCAAGCGATGAATCGCATGACGCAAAAGGTCAAAGAGATGTTCGCCGAGCAGGCGGCCAGTATCGAGCGGATGCGTGCCGAGGCCTATCTCGATACGCTCACGGGCCTGGCAAATCGACGCTACTTTGATGTGCATGTGAAGCAATTGATGGAGGCCGAAGAGCCGCTCAGCCATGCCGCCTTGCTGTTTTTGGAAATCAGCCATTTAAAAGAAATCAATGATCAAAAGGGTTTCCGCGTTGTAGATAATCTATTGGTTGAAACTGCGGCCTTGGTCAAAGGCATTATCGGTGATGACGCCAGTGAGGCCTTCGCCGCTCGCATGAGCGGCAATACCTTTGCTGCCTTTTTTGTCGGCGTGGATGCTGAAAAAGCGCAGCATTTGGGCGCCACCTTGGTGAGCCGCATCGCCTCGCTGCATGAGCGCGGTATGACGCCATTTAGCGATGTCGGTCACGTCGGGGTCGCGATGTACCACGGGCAGAAACTGAATAATTGGTTATCCGAAGTCGATATGGCGCTGCGCAGCGCGCAAAGCGAAGGCCCGAATATCATGCACTTCTATGCCCCGCAAGAGGCCACAGGGCATGGCGCACTCAGTGCATCACAATGGAAGGGTGTATTGCTGGAAGCCCTTAATTCACAACGTATTGAGCTCTATACCCAGGTTGTTAACCATATTGATGGTCGTCTGGTACATCGCGAAGTCTTTGTGCGGATCCGCGATGAATTGGGCGAGCAGATACCTGCTGGGCTGTTTGTACCGATGGCCAAACGCCATGGTTTGATTCAGGAGTTTGATCGTGTCGTGATCAATCTTTGCCTGAAAGAATTGGCCAAAGACCCAACGCTGCAGCTGGCGATTAATCTATTCCCAGCCTCGATTTCACACCCTGAATTTGTGAAATGGCTGATCGGCAAATTAGCCGCCAAGCCCGAGCTGGCCTATCAATTGTGCTTTGAATTACCTGAGCAGGAAGCCGTTACGCAGCTTGATGATTTGCGCACCTTTATCGAAGAAGTTGGCAAGTTGGGTGTACAGGTCGGTTTGGATAATTTTGGCCGAGGCTTTAGCTCGTTTACCTATTTGAGTACCTTGAAAGTGCATTATCTGAAAGTCGATGGCTCATTCAGTAAAGACATCGATCAGAATCGCGAAAATCAATTCTTTATGGATGCGATGGTGAAAATCGCCCACGGTCTGGATCTGGTCGTCATCGCCAAATCGGTCGAAACGCCAGCCGAGCAAACCATGCTCGAATCATTGCGCGTCGATGGCGTACAAGGCTTTGGCGTCGGCGGCACCGAGTTGTGGAAAAAAGCGCCTAGCTTGTAAGGCGCCAGGGAGCGCGGCCAATCGAATCATCAAACAATTTCGCCGATGGTTGCCATTCACCAAAATTAAAACCCCAACCGTCATGCGTGATGGTTGGGGTTTGTTTTGCCTAGTCGCTACTGCTACTAAGCGCTTTAGACCCACAATGGACTAATCCAATAAAATTTCTAAATTTTATTTTTTGTTCTATTGCAAATCGACTTGGTCAGATTTTTAATAAAATAGTAAGTATCAACTAAAATCGTATCCGCAACGGTGTTATTAAAATACGGCGAAGTTCTGTCCTCATTAAAACGAGCAATTGCCTTCGTTTCATTCGGGGCGAATATCATAAAGCCAACAACTTCAAACCCCTGAGCCAGCAACAGCTCTCTATTAGCAAGAAATTGATCGTGGTCGGTGCACAAACAGCCAAACTCGTTCTGATCCTCGATCATTCGTTTATAAAACTGATATGCAGGCATTTAGATTCCTTTTTATTTTAATTGCTAATCGTTTCTGTAATATCAAACTAGTTGAGAAAATTGCTAGATTACTCTACTGCCCGTTATAAAAAATGTCTGCACTTGGCCGAACTCGGTCTGTCATTAAGTTTACTTTAAGTAAAGCAAGCACGGTAACTCGTCGCTACTAGCGGCAATACCAAAAATAACTCATGGGTATATGTTGTAAAGCTTTTAATTGTAAGCGCTTTGAGCATATACCCATTATTCACAACACCAGCACCGGATCATTGCACAGCTCGTTCGGGTTGGCTTGGCCCTCTTTGAGCGGGAAATGCTCCGCGAGCAGGGCACCGAGCTCGTGTAGGGTGCGGCTTAGTCCTGCTTCAACTTGGCGGGCGGCTAAATCAGTTTGCAGACGTTGGCAAATCTCATCCCATTGCGCTTGCGGTACTTTACCGGCGATGCCGCGATCGGCCACCAGCTCGAGCTTATTTTCCGCTAGGAGCAAGTACAGCATGATGCCGGTATTGCCTTCGGTATCCCAGACGCGTAAATCCGAAAACCAGCTGATCGCCCGCTCGCGCGCGCTGATACCATGCCAAAGTTGGCTGGGCAGCAGGTGCGATTCAACTACCAGCCGGATTTCGCCCCGATGGCCATATTCCGATGCGGTAATGGCGCGCGTGAGTTGCGCGGCAACGGCGGGCCCAAACAGGGCGCGATCGCGATTGGGTTTCAGGTGCTGCCAGTAGCGTGCCCATGTTGATTTCATTACCATCCTCCCGAAGCGCCGCCGCCACCAAAACCACCACCGCCGCCGCTAAATCCGCCGCCCCCGCCGCCAAAGCCACCACCACCTCGATACCCGCCGCCGTAACCGCCACGCCCTGAGCTACTCATGAGTATGCCCAGCAGGTCGAGGAAAAAACGGCTGGCGACAATGCTCAGTGCCACGGCCATGCCCAGCCCAAGCAGGGCGGCCAGCGCCAGCGGTGTACCGCTACTGACGGCGGCAAAAGTGCTCATGCCGGCAATCGCCGCGCGGCTACTCCACGCGCCGATGATTTTGCTCAGGATCACGCAGAAAAACAGCATGCCCGCCAGCACCATCGGATGCAGGCCGAGGATTTTCAGCTCGGCTTGCGGATGGGCGCCGCTGGCGCCGCGGGCGGGCGGTGGCGGTAGGGCTTCGCCTTGAATCACGCCGCTAATCTGCGCAATGCCCGCCTCGATGCCGCCGACAAAATCGCCCGCTTTGAAGGCGGGTAAGATTGTTTCATGAATAATGCGGCTGGCAATCACATCAGGTAGCGCGCCTTCGAGCCCACGCCCAACCTCAATGCGTACTTTTCTATCGTCTTTGGCGACGAGCAACAGCACGCCATCATCGACGCCTTTGCGACCTAGCTTCCACGCATCGGTGACTTTAATGCCAAATTGCTCGATGGTGTCATCGCCGGTGGTCGGTACGATCAATAGCGCCAACTGGCTGCCTTTGGCCTGCTCAATCGCACTGAGTTTTTGCTCGATGGCTGCGCGCTGCTCGCTACTTAAGCTGCCCGTTAAATCCGTGACGCGCGATTGCAGTGCAGGCACTGCGACGGTGTTGGCTAGGCAGCTGAGGCTGAGTATTAGCCCCAGTGCCAATAGCCATAAGCGCTGCCAAGGCATACGCTGGGTGGGCATTATTTTTTCTCGCTATTAAAATCCACCGTAGGTGCGGTAGAAATGGCTTTTTCATTCTCGACTTTAAAGTTAGGTTTGGGGTTCAAATCAAACATCTTCGCAGTGAGGTTGGTGGGGAAAGATCGAGCCGTGGTGTTAAATGTTTTCACCGTTTCGATATAGCGATTGCGCGCCACGGCGATGCGATTTTCGGTGCCTTCGAGTTGCGCGGATAAATCGCGGAAATTCTGATTGGCTTTTAAATCGGGGTATTTTTCGGCCACGACCATCAGGCGCGATAAGGCCGAGGTCATGCCGGCTTGAGCTTCTTGGAATTTGGCCAAGGCCGCTTCATCTTTGGCCAGCTCTGGCGTGATTTGCATACTGCCGACTTTGGCGCGCGCCTGGGTTACTTCGATCAGCACTTTTTCTTCGTGCGCGGCGTAGCCTTTGACGACATTGACCAAATTGGGCACCAGATCGGCGCGACGTTGATATTGATTGAGCACCTCAGACCAGGCTGCATTGACGTTTTCATCTTGGGCTTGCAAAGCGTTATAGCCACAGCCGCTGAGGGTGGCCGAGAGCACAGCAATAAGGATTAGGCGTTTCATGAGCATCAGCCCCGTGATTGAATTGGATAAACCATCATGCCGCAGCCCCTAGTTGATGACAAGTGGCTGACATCGTTATTTTGGCTCTTTGTAATTATGAAATATTTCATATGTAATGGTGGCGTATGATGGTGTGTGACCTTGTACTCAATCCCCCATGGCAGGAGAAGCAGAAATGACTGGTTTTTTTGATAAGGTGAAAGACGTTCTGGGCGTCGCCGAAGACAAAATTGAAACGGTGGCTGAGCAAGCTGCGGCCAAGGCGGCCGAGTTGGGTGACAAAGTTGCTGATGTTGCGGATCAGGCTTGGGATAGCACCAAAGATGCCGCCGCTGAAATAACGGCGAAAGCCGATATTCTGGGTGAGCAAGTCGCCGCTAAAGCGGTTGAGCTGGGTGATAAAGCCGCCCTGGCTGCGGATCAGGCTTGGGATACCGGCAAGCACGCGGCGTCACAATTGGCAGCCAAAGCCGAAGTGGTCGGCGAACAGGTTGCCACCAAAGCGGCTGAATTGAGCGATAAAGTGGGTCTGGCTGCCGATCAAGCTGCGTTCAAAGCCGCAGAATTAGGTGATAAAGCGACTATTGCTGCTGATCATGCTTGGGATGCTACCAAGCAAACTGCAGCCGAAGTGGCCGAAAAAGCGGAAGGCGTCGCCGATAAAGCCAGCGCGGCGCTTGCGCAAGGGGTAGATAGCGTGAAATCGGCAGTGCATAAAGGCAGCGATAAAGCGGTGTAATCCTTGCCCTTTATGATAAAAAAGCCCAGCGCTTGCTGGGCTTATGGGTATAGCGATATAGGCTATTTATTTATTGAATCGTGTTGGTATACGTGCCTAGGTATTGAGTAGAGCAGCATCAATCTTGATCACGATTTTCTTGATCAGCTGTGATTGCTGCACGCAGCGGCAGGGCTTATGCAATTCGCCCGGGAAAAAGATCGCGAACATGCCCGGCTTGAGATGCAGGCGCGATTCATCGGCGATCGGGTGAACAAAGGCGATGTCCCGTTCGGCCAATTGATCCGTTGCGAGCGGCAGCTCGGGCTGCGCGACGCCAAAGCCGATGATCTCTTCACCTTCGAGCAAGTATTGAATATCAATATAGCGGCGGTGAAACTCGGGCATGCCGGTTTCCCAAGGCTGGGTTTGTGGCGTTTGCACAATGGCAATCATCTGATCACCTTCGATCGGATGGCGGCCCGTTGCAAGTTGGCTAAAGTCGGTGCTGCGCAGGTAATTTAAGGCGCGCTCAATGGCGGCGGGCAGCGGCGGTTGTGGGTGTGCTAAATGGCTAAAATACATGTTGTACTCATTAGTGGCGCCTAGCTGGCGCGAGAAGTCTGGTGGCGAATGACAAATTGCTGGAATTCATCGGCAGGCAAAGCGGGCGACCAAAGATAGCCTTGACCTTGTTCACAGCCCAATTCTATCAGACGAGTCAGGCTGGCTTGATCTTCAATGCCCTCGGCGATAAGTTGTAATTTGAGGCTGTTGGCCACTTGGATAATCGCCCGCACAATGGCTTCATCATGCGCATCTTCGGTGAGGCGGCGGATAAATGACTGATCGATCTTGAGGCGCTCGACTTCAAAATGCTTTAAGTAGCTAAGATTGGAATAACCCGTACCAAAATCATCAATCGAAAAGCGTAAACCCAATTGCCGAAGATTACGCAAAATCACTTTGAGGTGCTGCGAGTCTTCCAGTAGCAATGATTCGGTCAGCTCAAGCTCGATCAACTCGGGAGCGAGCCCCGTAGCATTGAGCGCGCTGGTGACCAGTTGCTCCACATCGCCACGCCGAAACTGGATGGGGGAAATATTAATCCCCATCACCAAGTTGCCCAGCCCGAGGCTTTGCCATTCTTTGGCTTGGCGACACGCTTCAAATACAATCCATTCGCCCATTTCAACGATCAGGCCCGAGTTTTCGGCAACAGGGATAAATTTACCCGGCGGCACCAAACCCAGCTCCGGGTGACGCCAGCGCACTAGGGCTTCAGCGCCAATAATCTGCCCACTTTGCAGGTCAAACTGGGGCTGGTAGTGCAGCGTGAATTCCGAATTGCCTAAGGCTTCGCGCATTTTGGATTCCAGATGAAGCTGCTCGGTGGCCTTGGTGTCCATGCTGGAATTATAAAGACAGAATGTATTACGACCCGATGCTTTGGCGCGATACATCGCCATATCTGCGCGTTGCAACAGGCTGTCGAAATCATCTTGGGCGGAATTGGCCAATGCAATGCCAACTGAGCATGTGGCGGTGATGTTCAAATGCCCCAGTTGCAAAGGTTGTGAAATTTGGTGGATGACTTTTTGCGTAATTTCAATCGCATCGGCAGCTTGGCCGATCTGTTCCAGAATAATCAAAAACTCATCGCCACCTTGGCGGGATACCGTATCCGATTGGCGTACGCAATGGCGCAAACGTTGCGCCATTTCCACCAGTAATTGATCGCCCGCAGCATGGCCCAATGAATCATTAATCGTTTTGAAATTATCCAGATCAATAAAGATCAGTGCCGTGCTTTGTTGATTGCGCTGTGCTAAATCCAGCGCATGGCTACAACGGTCGCGGGCAAGAACGCGATTGGGCAGATGCGTCAGTGCATCATGGGTGGCGAGAAATTCGATTTCCTTTTGCGAATTGGATACACGCAGGTTTTCAATTTGCAAGGCGCGCAACGCCAGACGGAAGTCTTTCATAATCAGGCCGACGCTGATGGCGATGGTGCTCATAATCAGGCTCATGTCGATCCAGTAGCCCAATCCAACGTGGCTTGGCGTCGAGTGCCGCCAGCCTTGTACCTCGGCCAGTACCAAAAGACTCATATTGAGCATAATGATGGCGCATTGCAGTACAAACAACCACGGCGCGCACAGTAGGCCAGTAAAGACAATAATCGCTGGGTAGGCCAGCATGGCGGGGTCGTAAATGCCCTTGCTAGTCCAGTGGATGGTGGCAATCATCGCGGTCAAGGTCAGGGCAAAGCTGGTCGCCGCCAATTCGTAACGTCCGCGCCGTGCGATTAAATAAGCTACACCAATGAGGACAAAAGTTGCGCCTAGAATCCAAGCATCTTGCTTTTGTTGGGAGGTGATTTTTTCAATGAGGCTAAACGCGATGGCCAGCATGGTGATGCCGATAAAAGCGCCAAGGCGTTTTTGCCGGATATATTGCGTGGTGCTATCACTGCTGAAAAAGGGCGTTTTCATTCTAATGTTTAATACTCAAAGGACTTGCAGAAGTAGCAATCTGAATTCAATGTCATGATAGTGAAGCAATATTGCGACCGCATGTTTTCTAAATGCAGCCAATATCACGTAAGCAGTCAGCAATCATACAATTGTTTGGCCGCATACTGTTTGAAATGATAAAAAAAGCGGCCCGCAGGCCGCTTTTTTTGGTGATCACACCCTGTTTATTTCAGCTTGTTGAGCTGGGCATTGAGTTTGGCCAGCTTGTCGTCCAACTCAGCCAATTGCGCGCGGTCTTTCTCAACCAAATGCGCAGGCGCTTTATCGGTGTAACCCGGTTTTTCCAGCTTCATCACCAGTTTCTCGCGGGCGTCGGTGGTTTTGCCGATTTCTTTGGTCACGCGCGCGGTTTCAGCGGCTTTATCCACCTCTACCACCAACATCATGCGTGTCGTGCCCAGGGCTGATGCAGCCACCGCCACTGGCGCGTCGCCCGCTGGCAGGCTAGCGACGATGTTCACTTCCGACAGTTTAGCCAAAGGTTTCAGATACGGCGCAAACTCGGCCATTTCTGGTGAGCCTTCGAGGAACATCGGTACTTTCACCGCTGGCGACAGACCCATCTCACCGCGCAAATTCCGTGCAGCAAATGCGAGCGCTTTCAGCGTTTCAACTTTGGTGTTGGCCTCAAGATTTACTTTGCTCAAGTCTGCCACAGGCCATTTCGCCATCATCAATGATTCGCTGTCTTTCTTGCCTGCGAGCGGAGCAACGGTTTGCCACAGCTCTTCGGTAATGAAAGGCATGATCGGATGCGCGAGTCTTAGAATGGTTTCCAGTACTCGAATCAGCGTGCGGCGTGCTGCGCGTTGCTGGGTATCTGTCCCAAATTGAGTCGATACCTTGGCTAGCTCGATATACCAGTCGCAGTATTCATTCCATACGAACTCGTAAATCGCTTGCGCGGCCAAGTCGAAACGGAACGTATCGAGCGCGTGTGTGATTTGCGCTTCGGCTTCTTGCAGGCGGCCGATGATCCACAGGTCGGGGAAGCTGTAGTCGAGTTCTGCATTCTCTTCCAAGCCACAATCTTTGCCTTCGACATTCATCATCACAAAACGCGTCGCGTTCCAGATTTTGTTGCAGAAGTTGCGATAGCCATCGCAGCGTTTCTGATCGAAGTTGATTGAGCGACCCAATGACGCCAGTGATGCAAACGTGAAGCGCAAGGCATCGACACCGTAGGCTGGAATGCCTTCTGGGAATTCTTTCGCAGTTTTTGCCGCCACTTTCGGCGCGTTTTCTGGGCGACGCAGACCGGTGGTGCGTTTTTCCAGCAAAGGCTCCAGCGCGATACCGTCGATCAAATCAACAGGGTCAAGCACATTGCCTTCGGATTTGGACATTTTCTGTCCTTCCGCATCGCGTACCAAGCCGTGGATATACACGTGTTTGAACGGCACTTTGCCAGTGAAATGCTTGGTCATCATAATCATCCGGGCAACCCAGAAGAAAATAATGTCGTAGCCGGTCACGAGTACCGATGAAGGCAGGAATGCTTTCAAATCGGGTGTCTCATTCGGCCAGCCGTGGCTCGAGAATGGCACCAGCGCCGAGCTAAACCACGTGTCGAGCACGTCGTTATCGCGCATTACTGACTTACCGCCCGCTTTGGCGAACGCTTCAGCTTCGGTGCGCGCCACATACACTTGGCCGTCTTCGTCGTACCAAGCCGGGATTTGATGGCCCCACCACAATTGGCGTGAAATACACCAGTCTTGGATGTTATTGAGCCATGAATTATAGGTGTTCACCCAGTCATTCGGCACGAATTGCACTTCACCGCTGTGAACCGCTTCAAGCGCTTTTTCGGTAATGGTCTGGCCGCTTTCATCGGCTTTGCTCATCGCCATAAACCACTGATCGGTCAGCAATGGCTCGATCACCGTACCAGTACGATCGCCGCGTGGCACCATCAGTTTGTGCGGTTTGGTGTCGAGCAACAGGCCTTGTGCTTCCAGATCGGCCAGCATTGCTTTACGCGCTTGTGCGGTCGTCAAACCGGCGTAGGCGGCTGGTAATTCAACGCTGCCGAGGCTCGCGCCGTCAAAGCTGAATACTTGCGCTTTCGCGAGGATGGTCGCTTGCAAGCTCATCACATTGATCAGCTGCGTGTTGTGGCGTTTGCCGACTTGGTAGTCGTTAAAGTCGTGCGCGGGCGTGATTTTGACAAAACCAGTACCGAATTCTTTATCCACGTATTCGTCAGCAATCACCGGAATCTGGCGGCCGGTCAGTGGCAACTCAACCATTTTGCCGAGCAAATGTGTGAAACGCTCGTCATCGGGCGCAATCGCCACAGCAACGTCGCCGAGCAAGGTTTCAGGGCGCGTCGTCGCAACGGTAATGAATTCATCTGAGCCGACAACGGGATATTTGATATGCCACATATGGCCGTTTTCTTCTTCGGAAATCACTTCCAAATCAGAAACGGCGGTGCCGAGTTTGGCATCCCAGTTCGACAGGCGTTTACCGCGGTAGATCAGGCCTTCTTCATACAAGCGCACAAAGGCTTCAACCACGGCGGTCGACATTTTGTCGTCCATCGTAAAGTATTCGCGGCCCCAGTCCACCGACGAGCCCATGCGGCGCATCTGGCTGGTAATGGTGTCGCCCGATTCTTTTTTCCATTCCCATACTTTTTCGAGGAAAGCAGGGCGGCCCAATTCATGGCGGCTCACGCCTTGCGCATCAAGCTGGCGTTCAACGACGATCTGCGTCGCGATACCGGCATGGTCGGTGCCAGGCAGCCACAGCGTATTGTCGCCGCGCATCCGGTGATAACGCGTTAGGCCATCCATGATGGTCTGATTGAACGCGTGACCCATGTGCAGCGTGCCAGTGACGTTGGGCGGTGGCAGTTGGATACAAAAGGCCTCGCGGGCGAGGTCCATACTAGGCTGGAAGTAACCTTGGCTTTCCCAGAATGGGTACCAACGGGATTCAATATTCTGTGGCTCGAAGCTCTTAGCGAGTTCCATGGCGGCGTGCTCGAATTAAACGCGAAACCGCAGATTATACGTGAAGTGTGGGGCGTGGTGAGAGAGGGCTTTGTTAGCAGGTGTACCGAGTGGCGGCTTGCTGGGGTGCTTTATCGATAGCTAGATGGGTATATGCTTGAACGCTTTATGATCAAAAGTATTTTGGCATATACCCATCTATAGAGCTGGATTAGCTGCTTACATTAAGCCCTTGCTGCGCAATTCGGCTTCGACCAGATCAACGATGCGTTGAGAGAGCTGTACTTCGAGGCTGTCCATAATCTGATCGGTGAGCTTGCGCAGGGCGTCGCTATAAAATTGCGCCATCATCGCGTCAAAATGCTGTTTGGCGAGTTTTTCAACTTCGCTGGCAATATCAAGCGAGAGCTGAGCGCCAACGCTGGCGGTAATTTCAGCAATGGTATCGCTATTGATTTTGCTGGATGCGGCTACCGCGGTTGGCGCCGCAGCTGTCTCAATCTCTATGATGGCGGGCGGTTCGTCGCTGATGTGCGCTGACTCCGCCGGCTCAACGATCGGTGCGACTTCATGGCTGTGGCTGCTGTGCTCTGAGGCAAGCAGCGCAGGTATGTCGGCTTCAATCTGAGTCTCGTTTTCGTCATCCAGATCGATGGCCACGATTTCATGATCATCCGCCACGGCGTAGACGATCAGATGGTCTTCGAGCCCAAGGGCGTCTGCGTGCACTGCATCTGTGAGCACTGCTGTGGGTAAAATATCCTGCTGCACGAGCTGCGGCGCAGGGCTTGTTTCGGTGTGTTGTGCGTCTATGCTGAGGACGGCTTCGGCTTCGGCTTCGGCTTCGGCTTCGGCTTCGGCTTCGGCTTCGGCTTCGGCTTCGGCTTCGGCTTCGGCTTCGGCGGGGCTTGGCGCTACAGCTTCGCTTTCAAGATTGGGGATGGTGTCTGCCCAATCGGCGACGGTGTCGTGCAACGTGGGGATTTCTGCACTTAAAGTCGGGATGTCATCATCGTCTTCATCGCCCATCTCTAAGGTGAGGTGTAGCTCTTCAGTTTCATCATCACCCGCCGCCAAAATGGCGTCGAGGTCTAAGACGGGAATCTCATCGTCCAGCGTATTGAGCCCGATGCTAGCAGGGCTGGGCGGGGTTGATTCCAGCGCAGGCAGTTCATCGAGCGGCAGCACTAAATCGGTGGCGACAAAGCCACCGGTCGAGAGCATCACGTCGGGGTGGCGCACTTGGACTGGCGGGATTTTGGGGGCATCAGCATAGCTCGGCGCAGGCGGTGCTGCGTTGAGCGCGTCCAGATCGAGTAGCGGTAAATCTAAAAAAACCGACTCAGATGGCGGGGTTTGTGCTGATTTGCTCGCGCTAAAGCGACTTTCTGGAATGCGTGGCGCGGCGGCGAATGCCGCAGCAGGCTGTGCAGGGGCGATGATTTTTTCGATTTTCTGCTTATCTTCTTCCGTGTCGGGCGCAGGGAACATTGGCCGATTTTGAAAGGGCAGGGGATCGATCGCCAAAGATTCAGCTTTGGGTTTGGGGCTAATCGCTTTGCTGGCTTCGCGGTCCAGATCGGCCAGATCATCATCATCGTGATCGTAGACCCACTCGCGTTCGAGGCTGGCGATACGATCGGCGAGATCGGAAGGAACTTCATCGGTCAGCGATGGGATTTCATGGTCCAGATCAAAAATCGCTTGATTTGCTTTCGTTGAGACTTCGGTGAGTACCGGTATTTCATCACTTTGACCCGCGTGAGCGCTGCGATGGCGCGCCATCAGAGCATCCATCTTGTTAAACAATGGATTGATCGAATCATCATTCGGCGGTGTTTTCTGATCGGCCACGATTCAATCGCTCCTGCTGGCGGTTAGAGAAGACATATCGGTTGCGGTGGGCGTATGGCCCAATTGTTTGTAAGCCGCCCAGCGTTGGCGGGCGGCCAAACGGAGTTCATCGTCGCTGTCGACGATTTCAATCAGGCGCGCAAATTCGCTAAAGCGCGGCGCGACATGATCGGTCCAATTGAATAATACATCGCGCGGGCGTAGCAATTCGACGCGATGATCCAAAATAATCGGTGTTTGTGTCGCCTGTATGGCATCGGCCAAGCAATGCGGTAAAAAGCCCGTTGCTGGCGTTTCCCACAATAATCGATCCAGCGCTTGGGTCGAGGCTTCTGAGCCCGTCAAAATGCAGACGCTTTTGCCTTGAGCCAGCGCTTTACCGACGAGCTGACACAAGGCCAGCTCGCGGGATCGGACATTAAAATAAAACGAGATTTCAGTCATATATAGTGGGTATGCGTCTCTAGTTAATGCATAGTTTGGTCTACAGACGGATACCCTTGGTATTACAGCTTAGATAAATATTGCAGCAACAAGGGCACAGGGCGGCCCGTAGCGCCTTTGGCTGCGCCCGATTTCCATGCTGTACCGGCGATGTCCAAGTGCGCCCATTTCACGTCTTTGGTAAAGCGCGACAGGAAAGCGGCAGCGGTAATCGAGCCTGCAGGGCGACCGCCAATATTGGCCATGTCGGCAAAGTTCGATTTCAGCTGTTCTTGGTATTCATCAAACAGCGGCATGCGCCATGCTTTGTCATCGCTGTTTTTTGACGCATCAAGCAGCGCATCGGCCAGGTCATCATCATTGGCAAACAGACCCGTGGTGGTGTGGCCGAGCGCAATGATACACGCGCCAGTCAGCGTCGCGATGTCAATCACGGCGGCGGGTTCGAAACGCTGCACATAAGTCAGCGCGTCGCACAAGATCAAACGGCCTTCAGCGTCGGTATTCAAAATCTCAATCGTCTGGCCGCTCATGCTGGTGACGATATCGCCCGGTTTCACCGCATTGCCGTTCGGCATGTTTTCGCAGGCAGGGATAATGCCGACCAGATTGATTTTCAAATCGAGCTCAGCCACGGCACGGAATACGCCCAGCACGGTGGCTGCACCGCACATATCGTATTTCATCTCGTCCATGCCTTCGCCCGGCTTCAGAGAAATACCGCCTGAGTCAAAGGTAATGCCTTTTCCAACCAGCGCGACGGGTTTTTGCTTTTTATCGGCGTTGTGATATTCCATCACGATAAATTTGGGCGGAACGATCGAGCCTTTGGCGACCGACAGGAACGAGCCCATTTTCAGCGTTTCGAGTTCTTCTTGCTCCAATACATGGCAAGAGAAATCATAAGTGTGCGCCAAGTGCTGTGCCGTGGCGGCGAGGTAATCCGGCGTGCAGACGTTTGGTGGCAAATTGCCCAAGTCGCGCGTCAAATTCATGCCGTGGCCCAAGGCCAAGCCATACACCAAGCCTGCTTCGATGTCGTCGAGATCGCCTTTTTTCGGTGCAACGAGGCTGACCAATTCAAGTTTTGGCACTGGCGCTGCGTCAGATTTGAATTGGTCAAAGCGATAAACTTCGAGCATCAGCGCGTTGACGATTTCCTGCGCGGTCGTTTTTTGATCTTGTTTTTTAATCCCCGCGAGCGAGAGCGCCACGCAGGCTGTTTTGTTCTGGCTAGCAAGCAAGGTTTTGGCTAGCGCGCGGCTGCTATCGCGCAAATCTTTATCGCTTGGCTCTTTACCCAGTTGTACCAAAATAACGCGTTTGAATTCCAGACCCGCGGGTAAGCCCAGGCTTAAAGTAGCCGCCGCTTTGGCCGCCAATTCGCCATCTTTGATCGCTTGGCTTAAAATGCCGCCACACAGGATGTCGAGCTCTTTACCGTGAGTTGGTAATTTTTCGCCCAAAACTGGCAGAACTACGCAATCTGCGGCCTCGGGGGCGGGGGAAACTATGGTAAATTCCATCTGGAGCTCCTAGCTAAATGCATTCAATTAAACGATTATTCACTTACACTTCGCCCAAGTCAAAAGACAAATTCACTGATGCTTTTTCGTAAAACCTTAATTCATGAAATGACTTGGATGGCTTTTGCCCTCTTTATCGTTTTATTGTTGATCGTGATGACGTCGCAAATCGTGCGGCTACTGGGCGAAGCTGCGCTGGGCGCATTGGCCTCTTCGGCCGTCTGGGCGGTGATGGGCTTTACCGCGACGCGCTATTTACCGCTGCTGTTTTCGCTGATGCTGTTTGTGACCATCCTATCGGTGATTACCCGCCTGTGGAAAGACCATGAGATGTTTGTTTGGTTTGCGGCGGGTCGCTCGATTCATAGTTTTATTCCCCCTGTACTGATGATGGGCTTGCCCGTGGTGGCTTTGATCGGCCTGTTGTCGATGGGCGTCTCGCCATGGGCGCAGCAAAAAGGCAAAGAATATCGCGAGACCAGTTTGAAAAATCAGGAAGTGACTCAGGTCGCTCCAGGCGTGTTTCGCGAATCGCGCGGCGCGGATAGAATTTATTTTATTGAGAATTTCTCGCCAGAGCGTGGTTTTGGAGAGAATGTCTTTTTGCAGATTCGGCGTGATGGCAAATTGACGACCATCTTGGCTGATACTGGCGGGATGCAGGTCGATGAACATGGCGATCGCTGGATGTGGCTGAAAAATGCGGCAGCTTATCAGGCTAAAGCGGGAAGCGCGCAGTACGATATTCTCAATTTCCAAGAAGGCAAAGTGCGGATTGATAAGCCCAGCAAACCCGAGGTCGATCGCGCGACCAATGCATTGAGTACGCGTGCCTTGTTGGTCGAGCGGACTCCCCAGAAATGGGCCGAGCTGCATTGGCGGATGGCGTTGCCGATACAGGCTTTAATTTTAATGTTGGCCGCAATTCCTTTGGCGTTTGCTAACCCACGCGGCGGTCGTTCATTCCATATTTTATTTGCCGCCTTATTTGCTTTTTCGTATTACAACGCGATCAATGTGTTTCAAGCCTGGATCGCTGCCGGTAAAATCCCTGGCGGCATCGGGATGTGGCCATTGCATGTGATGGCTGCTGCGATTACGGTGGGGCTGTATGCTTGGCGTAGCAAGGTGAGGGGATAATGATGAATCGCCTTTGCCGCTATGTATTGAGCTCTTTGGTCTGGCATGTCTTGCTGACGATGCTGGTGCTACTTGGCCTGTTTGTCTTTTTCGATTTGATTGCCGAAATGCGCGATGTGGGCAAGGGCAGCTATCAATTTCACCACGCCTTTATCTATACCTTGCTTGAGGCGCCTTCCCGTGCCTACCAATTGTTGCCAGTTTCCGTGTTGATAGGCTCAATTTTTGCCTTGTCCAGTTTGGCCGACACTTCGCAAATTACCGTGATGCGGGCGGCAGGCGTGTCGATTTTGCGTTTTTGCGCTTGGTTGGCCCTCGGTGGATTTTTCTTTGGTGTGGCGACGTATTTGCTGGGTGAGTATGTGGCACCTGCGGCCAACGATGCGGCGACACGCTATCAGGTCGCGGCGAAAAATGAGGTGATGTTTGGCCGCTTTCAATCGGGCATCTGGGTGAAAGACGGCGATCAGATTGTCAATATCTCGGCGATGCAATCAGATTTGAGCGTGCAGGCGCTGCGGATTTATGTGCATGACAATGGCCATCACCTAAAAGAAATTGTCGACGCGCAACGCGGCCGTCATCTCGGTAACGGACAATGGCAGCTTGAAGAAGCGACCTTGACCCGTTTTTATGCAGATAAGGTTGAGGTGTCTGCGCGCCCTAGCTATGAGTGGCAAACCCGACTTGAGCCAAAAATGCTGGCGGTCTTGATGGTGAAGCCTCAAGACATGTCGATAGATGCACTTCGGCAATATGTCGATCATTTAAGCAAAAACAAGCAAAGTACCGTGCGTTATGAACTGGCGCTGTGGGCCAAGTTATTTTATCCCTTTGCGTGTTTGTCTATGATGTTGATCGCCCTGCCATTTGCTTTAGGTCAGCGCCGCAGTGGCAATGTCGGTGTAAAAATTTTCCTCGGGATTTTGCTGGGCGTGTCGTTTAACTTCGTCAATCAGATGATGAGTTACGTGGGTGAATTGTATCGCCTGCCGCCGATTCTGGCCGCGGCCCTGCCTACCTTGGCTTTGTCGATATTGGCAGTCTATTTCCTTTGGCAACAAGAAAATAATTAATAGGATACCCTTGTGATGTATGTCTTGCTAACTGGCGGTGCGGGTTATATTGGCTCACATACCTATATTGAATTGCTGGCGGCTGGTTTGCAGCCAGTGATTTTTGATAATTTTTACAATGCAAAACCAGAAGTATTAAAACGTATCGCCACTATCACCGGCCAAGAGGTGCTGTGCATCGAAGGCGATATTCGTGATCGTGCTGCGCTTGATGCTGCACTGGCGAAATACCCATTTAGCGCGGTCGTGCATTTTGCTGGCTGGAAAGCCGTCGGCGAATCGGTGGCCAAGCCGCTGGAATATTACGACAACAACGTCGTGGGTACGCTGCGTTTGCTCGATGCGATGAAAGCGGCCGGCGTGAAAAATCTGGTGTTTTCATCCAGTGCTACTGTGTATGGCGATCCTCATGCCGTGCCGATTTTGGAGCACTTCCCGCTTTCTGCAACCAACCCGTATGGTCGCAGCAAATTGATGATCGAAGACATGCTGCGTGATTTACGCGTGGCTGATCCAAGCTGGAATATCGCATTGCTGCGGTATTTCAACCCCGTTGGCGCGCATGAATCAGGCTTGATTGGTGAAGACCCGCAAGGTATCCCGAATAATCTGATGCCATTTGTTGCGCAAGTGGCCGTTGGCAAGCGCGAGAAATTGTCGGTCTTCGGCGGCGACTATGCCACGCCCGATGGCACTGGCGTACGCGATTACATTCACGTTGTTGATCTGGCCAAAGGTCATGTCAAAGCTTTGCAAAAACTCGCCACCAATCCAGGTAATGTGACGGTCAATCTGGGCACTGGCGTGGGCTATTCAGTACTCGACATGGTCAAAGCGTTTGAGATGGCCTCGGGTCGCCCTGTACCGTATCAAATCGTGGATCGCCGCCCGGGCGATATTGCGGCATGCTACGCCGACCCGAAAGCGGCATACGAGCAACTGGGCTGGCGCGCCGAGAAAACCTTGCAGGATATGTGCAATGACGGCTGGCGCTGGCAAAGTGGCAACCCCAATGGTTATGGCGCATAAGCATTAAATTGCATCTTCCAGCGGCGTCGCTGTGCTTTGCTGGGAGATGGGGCGATTGCGCCGCGATGGCGCTCAGTCGCTGCAGCATGGTTGTTCTGGCGCTATATTCAATGCATTGCCGTCTATTTTCATGGCCTCTATGCGTACGAAAACCAAACAAAGCGGTGCCGCGCTGTTGTTGATCTTGTTGCTACTGGGCACGGTAGCAGCCGCGATGTTTGTCAAAGCGCTGAAAGCGCGCGATATGGACCAAGTTAAACGGCAGCGCTCCGCCGAGGCGCTCCAGAAAGCGCGTGCAGCGCTGATTGCTTGGTCGGTGTCACAGCCGAATGCAGGGGGCGTGCCTGGGCAATTGCCTTGTCCCGATACCAATGCCCCCGGCTTGATTACTGAAGGTACGGCGGCGAGTTCCTGTGCCGCTGGCGCTTTGGGGCGCTTTCCCTGGAAAACGCTCAAAGTTGAAAAAATCGTCGATGGCTGGGGCGAGCCGCTTTGGTATAGTCTTGACGGCATGTATCGCGCACCAACTGGTGCCCGTCTACTCAATAGCGATGTTCGGGCCACGTTGCAGGTCTACGCTAACGATGGCACGACTCTGAAAACGACAACAGGCAATGAAGCTGCTGCAGTGCTTTTTGCGCCGGGGCCAGCCTTAGCAGGACAAAATCGCGCAGCAACTACGGTGGCCAGCAATTATCTTGAGGCTAATTCGGGTCGAAACAATGCTATAGCTGCAGGGCCCTATATTGCAGGGGATTTTAGCGCTACTTTTAACGACCAATTGCTCATCATCACCGGAAGAGAATGGGTAGATCAAATCTCGACTCGTCTTGCGAATGAAATCAAAAAGGTGCTTGCAGCTGAATTGAGTGTTTACAGCCAATATCCAAATCCAGCCTTATTGAGTGACGCAAGGTGCGCCGACAATAACCCGACCACGGGTACGGCGGCAAACTGGTGTGCGAGTAGTGTTGGCATCTGTCGCGGCATTTTGCCCCAGTCCGATGCGGCTCGATCGCGTTTAATGGCTTACCCTGCTTGGATGCAGAGCCAATTATGGTATCGCGGGATTTTTTATGCGGTGGGCAATAGTGTGGCAGGTTGCGGCCAACTCACGGTACGGGAAGCTGGCAAGCCCGACCAACATCCAGCCGCTTTGTTTATATTGCCTGGTACGCCACTAGGAAGTATCGTGCGAATCGCCGCGACACAGACGACAGGTAGTTTGGTTTCGACTAATCTCGCCGATTATCTGGAAGACCCATCGAATCAAGATGCTTGGGGCGCTGGAGCGGATGACATTTATACCGTGCCCACCGCGCTGAGCAATGATCGATTGTATGTTGTACCGTGATTTAAAATCACGTTTAGCGGCTGAACTGGGTTTTTGTGGGTATGTGTCTGTAGATATTATTTATCCTTGTTTTCGTGACTATACCTCAGGGTAGTATACCTGCGCTCACCATACGTGCCAGCAAAATAGGCGTGGCCACCCAGCTAGTAAGGTCATCATAATTAGCATCGGCAGCACGGCTCACAAAATTTAGATCGCCATTAGAGTTTTCCAGTTGATCGCCAGTCCCTGCCGCCAGCAAGCTGCCATCACTCGCATACGCCCCCGCCCCATCTTTACCGTGCGACACAATGACTGCGGGAACTGTAGTTGAAACGGTTGTGCCCCCCGTACTAGCTCGAATCGTCATATCTCCAGCGCTACTCAGCGATAACAGAGGTGAAGCGGGGCTCGCACGGCTAAATGTCGCAGAAACACTATATGTAAAGCGATGATCCCAGGCGTCGACTTTGGCAATGCCCAAAGTTGCCCAAGGCAAGACCCCGTTTTGGCGGTTGCAAGTGCCAGCAATGACGTTGAAGTCCTCCAGCCCTTCGCCCGTGCCACTTAAGGTCGGTATCGCTGGGCAAGGAAGGCGCTTATTTGTGAGTGCAAAGCCAATTAAGGCTTCCTTAGCGACATCCAGACTCGATTTCGTCTCCGAAATCCGCCTTGCCTCAAGTTGCGCACTCAAAGGCCCAAGTAGCCCAGCCATCAAAAGCCCAACAACGAGCAAAACAATCGCCATCTCGACGAGGGTGAAGCCACTACTTTTGGCCTTAGTACGGCTGCGCTTATTCGAGTTCTGAATATTGGACATGCGATTGTCTAATCCTAATGTGGAAAATGAATTTCAATCACGACAAATGCTTGGTAAAGCTTGCTCTTCAACTGAGAATACATGAGTATCTAGAGTCATATTTTATTAAATAGATTGCATCGATGATTGTGAGTTTGAAAGAGATATTTGCCGCTCTCAGGCAGTATAAGCTGATTTGGTTTTTTGCATGGGGTGATGTCCTTGCGCGTTACAAACGCAGTGCGTTGGGGCCATGGTGGATTACTATCAGTACAGCACTGGGTGTGCTGTGCCTAGGCATTATTTGGGGGGCATTGCTCAAGAGTGATGGAGCCAATATTTTTCCTATTCTTGCGATCGGATTGGTGCTTTGGCAATTCATCTCTGGCTGCCTAGTTGAAGCGTCTTCCGTATTTACACGTCAGGGCAATGTGATTCGCAATATGCCCGTCCCCTTTGCTATTTTTCCTTTTCAGCTGGTGGCAAAAAGGCTGATTGATATGGCCCATAACAGCCTGGTCGTTGTTGTTGTGCTGGTATTCTTCTCTAGTGGACTATCTTGGGTCGCTTTATTGGCAATCCCAGGGCTAATTCTGGCTGTTGCCAATATGATTTGGATTGTAATGCTGATTGGCCTTGTTGGTGCGCGCTATCGTGATGTTGAACCATTAATTAATGCATTTTTACCGATGTTATTTTTCATTACGCCAGTCATGTATCGAACGAGTCATTTGGGGCATCTTGAGTTTGTCGCAATGCTAAACCCATTAAGCCATTTCATTAATTTGGTGCGAGAACCATTGCTGAATGTAGTGCCAACGGCTCAAGCTTATATTGTTGCGCTACTCGTATTAATGTTTGGATTTTTGATTACACTTTGGGTTTATAAAATCAGTCGTCAAAATTTAGCTTTTTGGATGTAAAAATGGCTTTGTTAAAGTTTGAAAATGTCACAGTCCAATACCCGATTTATGATAGTGGTGCAATGTCACTACGTAATCAAGTCGCCCGCCTTGGTACCGGAGGCCGCTTGGCAAAAGATTCGGGAAGCTCGGTTACTGTAACTGCACTGGATAATGTAAGCTTTGAATTAAAAAGCGGCGATTCAGTGGGATTGATTGGACATAATGGGGCGGGAAAAAGCACCTTGTTACGAACAATGGCGGGCATTTATCAGCCAACATCAGGAAAAATAACAAGGCAAGGGCGAGTCAGTACTGTATTTGACATTGGTGCCGGCATGGAGCTGGATTTGTCTGGCCGAATGAATGTATATCGAGTCGGCATGCTGATGGGAATGCATAAAGAAGAAATCGATGAATTAATGCCCGATATCGAGCAATTTACCGAGTTAGGTGATTATCTTAACCTTCCTGTGCGGACGTACTCGTCAGGCATGACGATGAGGTTAATGTTTGCATTATCGACTTCGATCAAGCCAGAAATACTGTTGATTGATGAAATGTTTGGAGTGGGGGATGAGTCATTTCAAAATAAGGCAAAAAAAAGAATGGAGAGGTTGATTTCAAATTCAAAAATATTTGTGTTTGCTTCGCATGATCATGTAATGGTTAATAATTTGTGCAGTCAAATTTTTGAAGTGGCGTCCGGCCGCCTAAATTAGTGCTGTTTATCCCTGTGCATTTATTAATAGTGGATTTTTTATGATATATATTGATTGCTCGGAGGTTGTCCGTAATCCACATTTGCATACTGGGATTCAACGGGTAGTTAGAAATGTTGCAAGTAGATTAAGTCTTGACTCCGGTTGCCAGGCTGTCGCATTTATGGGGTTTGGTTTTGTTGCAATTAATGGATTGCCATCATCATCTAGTATTTTGGCTGTGGAGAGTGAGGCACGACGTAACCGCTTAGCTACAATCAAGTCCATCAAAAAGCAATTGGCAAAGATAAAGATACTGAAGTATTTTTTTCGAACTTTTATTGTTCCTATTGTTGAACGATGGCGTAGAGTCGCTAGAGAAATTTCCTACATAGTCGGCAGAATCTCAGGTAAATATGATTTTGTTGCCATAAAAGATGGAGATGTTTTTGTATCATTGGATACAAATTGGTATGCGGATTCATTTAAGGCCGTTCGAAAGCTTAAGAAGAAAGGTGTGGTAGTCATTACGGTCGTTTATGATCTAATTCCTATTAATTACCCTCAGTATTGTGATGAGTATCTTTGTGTTGTCTTTGAGGAGTGGTTAGGCAGTGCAGCAACTATTTCAAATTCATTCTTGACTATCTCTTTGGATGCAAAGAAATCACTGGAAGATTATTTAAGTTCTCAAGGCTTCTCGTGTCAAATGCCTTCCGATTATTTTTATTTGGGAGCTGATCTGGCTGGGGCAGTGGAGCTTAATAATTTAGTTCCTCGGCATGATATTGTTGAATTGTGCAAGAAAAAGGTAATTCTGACTGTTGGCACAATTGAGCCACGTAAACGCCATGATTTGATTGTTGATGGTTTCCGGTCATCGATGTTGTCTGAAGACGGATATATCCTTGTTTGTATCGGACGGAATGGTTGGAAAGTTGAAAATTTCTTGGCAGATATAAAGTTGGCAGAGGACTATCAGAAGTCTATTTATATTTTGCATGACATTACAGATGCCGAGTTGGATATTTTTTATCGCAACTGTGAATTACTTGTTTTTGCCTCCGATGTCGAAGGTTTTGGCTTGCCCTTGGTTGAGGCCCGAATGAAAGGTAAGCGCGTTTTGGCTTCTGATATACCGGTATTTCGGGAAATAGCAGATCATGGAGTGTCTTTCTTTGAAGCTGGCAATGCCTTGAGTTTGGCAAAGGAATTACCAAAAGTGCTATCCATACAAGAAGACCCTGGAGTTATGGATTGGCTAACGTGGGATGAGGCTAGTTTGCAATTTTTGTCAAAGGTAAAAAAAATGGCTAGTCTTATTGATCAAAAGGATTGTTGATGAAAGTTGCATTGATTACTGGAGTTACTGGGCAGGACGGCGCATATTTAGCGCAAAACTTACTTGAAAGGGGGTACCTTGTTTATGGTGCCTATCGCCGCACAAGCACGGTTAATTTTTGGCGCCTAGAATTCTTGGGAATAGATAAGAATCCACAGCTGCATTTAATTGAATACGACTTGACAGATTTGGGTTCTGCAATTCGGTTAATTGAATTTTGTAAACCAAATGAGGTATATAACCTAGCCGCCCAGAGCTTTGTCGGTGTTTCTTTCGATCAGCCTGTTACTACTGCCGAAATTACAGGGATTGGCCCAGTTCATTTATTGGAGGCGATCCGAATTCTGGATCGGAATATCCGTTTTTATCAAGCATCGACGTCAGAAATGTTCGGAAAGGTACAGGCGGTTCCTCAGAATGAAAATACGCCATTTTATCCAAGAAGCCCGTACGGAGTTGCAAAGTTATATGCGCACTGGATGACCGTGAATTATCGCGAAAGCTATGGGATTTTTGCTACAAGCGGGATTTTATTTAATCATGAATCTCCACTGCGTGGCCGCGAGTTTGTGACTAGAAAAATTACAGATAGTGTTGCAAAAATCAAGCTAGGACTATTGGATTGCATTGAGCTTGGTAATTTGGATGTTAAACGTGACTGGGGTTATGCTAAAGAATATGTAGAGGGAATGAGACGAATGTTGCAAGCTTCTGAGCCGGATAGCTTTGTGTTGGCAACCAATAGAACAGAAACAGTTCGTGATTTTGTAATTATGGCATTTAAGGCTGCAGGGTTTGATATTTTGTTTCGTGGAGAAAATGAAAATGAGATAGGTTATGATGGCTCAAATGGTAAAGTACTGCTTCGAATTAATCCTAAATTTTATCGACCTGCCGAAGTTGAACTACTGATGGGTGATCCATCTAAAGCTAGGTCTGCACTCGATTGGAAGGCAGAGACTAGTCTTGAGCAGTTGTGTAAACTAATGCTGGATTCAGATCTTAAACGAAATTCTTTGGGCGCTTCCTTTTAAAATGCCCAATAATAAAGTACTAGTAACTGGGGCTCAAGGTTTTACAGGACAATATGTTTGTGATGCACTACGTATCGCTGGCTATGATGTGATTGGATTGGGACAGTCATCAGCTTCCAACCTAGGATATTTTGCAGATCTTTGTGATTTGGTGTCGTTGCGTAAAGTTATTTCGGCAATAAAGCCAAACTATGTGATTCATCTAGCTGCGATTGCTTTTGTAGGGCATGCGGATTTTAATAATTTTTATCGAACCAATTTGTTTGGTACTTTGAATTTGTTAGAAGCTATTTATTTAGAATGTCCTCAGGTTAGTAATATTATTGTTGCTAGTAGTGCCAATGTATACGGCAATCCTGTTATTTCTCCAGTTTCCGAGTTAGTGTGTCCTGCTCCGCTCAATCACTATGCGATGAGTAAACTTGCTATGGAACATATGAGTAGAACATGGTTTGAGCGTTTGCCGATAATAATAGTTCGCCCATTTAATTATACAGGCCATAGGCAAAGTATAGATTTTTTAATTCCAAAAATTGTTTCACATTTTCATGCTAGGGCAGAAAAAATTAGCCTAGGCAATCTAGATGTTACTCGTGAGTTTAATGATGTGAGAATGATTGCACGGGCATACGTTGATATTTTGCAGGTAGATTCTGGCATAACGATCAATTTATGCTCAGGTATTGGTTATGAGTTAAATAATGTACTGCAATTGGCATCAGAGTTGTCAAGGCATCACATTATTGTGGATACGAGTCCTGCACTTGTCAGACAGAATGAATTAAAATCTCTGGTTGGTGATCCAAGTGTTATGCAGCAATTATTACCCAATTTGCCGACTTATTCGCTTTACGAGACGCTCGAGTGGATGTTTGAGGGCGCTGAAAAATGAATATTGCACTGGGTGCTACTCGCTTGAATCTGGCATTAAATTCTGAGTGTGGTCATGATGGTATTGCAGTCTATACCCAAGGGTTAATGTCCACATTACCCCTTTCAATTATTACGCCAGCTATTTTTGCTAGTGATCCAAATGAATATTTAGCTGGGAACGTGCATGCCTTAGGTGGTTTTGCATCATTTTCTGTCAGAAGTTTCTTGCGTGGATCTTTATTTAACCCATTTTGCAGTGATAATCAGCCAGATCTTTTTCATGCTACTGATCATTTTATCCCTCGATTGCCGAAAACTCCTGTGCTTGCAAATATACATGACGCTGTAAGTTTAATGCGACCCGATTGGGTTTCCGGGGGGTGGGAGCGGCCAGCGAAAAACCTAATTGTAAAGCGTATGCTAAATTGGGCTGATCATTATCTTGCAGACTCAAGTGCCGTGGTTTCAGATCTTGCTAGTTATGTTGGTATTGATGAAAATAAAATTTCGGTGGTTCCTTTGGGGGTTGACTCGAAATACTACCAACAAATACCGCTTGAAAAGCGTGCTGATTTCTTCACGAATTTAGGACTACCTCGTTCATTTTTTCTTTTCGTTGGGACATTGCAACCACGTAAAAATATAGGACGGATTCTGGCGGCACATGCTTGCCTTGATTCTGCTCTTAGGCGTGAAATGCCTCTAGTTTTTGTTGGGAAGATAGGTTGGAAATTCGAAAAAGAATTGATTGAACTTCGGCGAGCTATTGATAAGCGCCAAGCTTATTGGTTTCAAAATGTTGATGACATGGGTAAGCAAATCTTATTGCAATCAGCGCTAGCCTTGGTCTTTCCATCGCTCTACGAAGGATTTGGCTTGCCGATCCTAGAAGCATTTGCCAGTGGGCTTCCGGTAATCACAAGTAATGTCAGTGCAATGCCCGAGGTGGCTGGTGATGCTGCATTACTTGTGAATCCACTTGATGTAGAAGACATTGCCTTTGCGATGCAGCGCATCGCAGAGTCGCCAACCCTCGCTTTTGAATTGAGTGAAAAGGGGCGGGTAAGGTCGCGTGAATTTACTTGGCAAAAAACGGCAGAACAAACCATGGCGGTGTACCGGGAGATGATGTGAAAGCCAAAATCAAGGTTTTACATCTTTGCAAAACGTATTATCCAGATACCTTTGGTGGTGTCGAGCAGGTAGTGCGTACTTTATGCCAATATTCGGACCTCCACCATATTGAGGCTGCGATTTGCACGGTTTCACCCAGTGCTCAATCCATCAGTTTGGCTGTTGAGGAGGGGTGTCAGGTTTGGCGATTCCCTGAAACTTTGTCGCTGGCCTCATCTCCATTTAGTGCCTCCCTTTTTATGCAATTTCATGCGCTGGCAAAAAAGTATGATGTCATTCACTGCCATTTTCCGTGGCCATTTGCTGATTTATTGGTGCTGTTACGGCCGATGGGGTGTCGTCTATTGATTACTTATCATAGTGATGTGGTTCGTCAAAAATATTTGGGGCGTATATATTCTCCGTTGCAGCAACGATTTCTGAGTCAAGCCCGTGCCGTCGTTGCGACTAGTGATAATTATGTTGCCAGTAGTCCAGTACTGCAGCGATTTGTAAAGAAGGTGCAGACCATCCCCTTGGGGATGGATTTTCCCGGTTGGGCGCTTGGCCCTAGGCGCGAGGTGGTACATCTGCCAAGTGCGACACCCTATTTTGTGTTTATAGGTGGTTTTCGGTATTACAAAGGCTTGAAGTATTTATTAGAAGCCATGTCGCAGGTGAACGCGCATCTGGTTCTGATTGGGGACGGGGCTGATCGCAACTCGTACGAAATATTAGCTGATCACTATGCGCCAGGCCGTGTGCATTTTTTGGGGGCGGTAGATGATAGGGCCAAATTTGCAGTACTGGCCGATGCATATGCTTTTGTATTTCCTTCTCATGTGCGATCCGAGGCCTATGGCTTGGGTCTGGTAGAGGCTGCGATGATGGGTAAAGCAATGATTAGTTGCGAAATGGGGACAGGTACTAGTTTTGTGAATGTGAATGGACTGACTGGCTTGACCGTCCCACCTGCCAATGTCGATGCTTTGGCAAAAGCTATGAGGCAAATGCTGGCACAGCCCGAATTGGTTGAGCAGATGGGGGAAAATGCACTGCACCGTTATACCACTGAGCTTACTGCTGCAAAAATGGCGGGTGCTTATGCCGATTTGTATACCCGCTTATTGCAGACCGAATAATCCACTATGCAGGCCTTATTACTTTCTTTTTTTGTTTCTTTCCTGATTTCATTGCTGATTGTGCGCTTTGAGCGCTGGCATGTTGCGTATTCAGGAGACAATCGCTTGCAGGGGGCTCAGAAATTCCATAGCAAGGTAGTTCCGCGAGTAGGCGGTTTGGCTATTTTTCTGGGTATCTTATCAGCCTCTGCCTTGGTTTTTCTAAAGGGGCAGCCTGAAGGCTTTTCTTTATTGCATATGCTGGCTCTGGTGGGGATTGTTTTTCTGGTTGGCTTATTGGAAGATTTGACCAAAAGTTTGGGAATTCTGACTCGCCTTACGGGGATGCTTGCAGCGGCATTATTTGCCTGCCTGACAATGGGAGCCATCGTTACTCAGATTGGCTGGCCTTGGTTTGATATGTTGCTCGGCATACCCATCGTTGCGATAGTTTTTACGGTGCTGGGTTTGGTTGGGGTGACAAATTCAATCAATATTATTGATGGCTATCATGGCCTAGCGGCGGTGGTTTCAATCCTGATATTGAGCGCATTAGCCTACGTGGGGTATACGGTTGGAGATCGCCTGATATGGAGTTTTGCCATCATTACTGTCGGGGGTATTGCGGGATTTCTGATTTGGAACTACCCACGTGGTCTTATCTTTCTGGGAGATGGTGGTGCTTACCTATTGGGTTTCGGCATTGCGTTAACGTCGGTTTTATTGGTTGCCCGTAATCCTCAGGTGTCGGCTTGGTTTCCAATGTTGTTGGTGATTTATCCAGTCATTGAGACTTTATTTTCTATATACAGAAAGTGGATTTATCGTGGTAGATCGCCCTTGCTACCAGATGGAATACATTTGCATATGCTGCTGTACAAAAGGGTCGTTCGATGGGCCGCAGGTGCTGGTGCTGCTAATGATAGGAGAAATGCGAATACGTCACCGTATTTGTGGCTGCTAACATCACTTGCTGTTTTTCCAGCTGTAGCGTTTTGGTATTTACCCTTGATGTTGCAGTTTTCAACGGGTCTCTATGTGGTGTTATATCTCTATTTATATCAATCACTAATCCGATTTAAAACGCCTCGCTGGCTACGTCATCATTGATACATTTCAATGATGCTTGAAGCTTTGCGAGAATCTATCCTGCTTTTTGCTGCGGTTGATTTATTAAATTCAGAAATGGTCCATGTCGCAAGTTGCGGATAGGAATGTATTGAAAATGCCATTAGAGCTCTGGATTGTTCTGGATGGCCTTCTTGATGTGAGATCACCGCCTCGCAAAGTAAAGACTGGGGCGTTGGTCTGTAATTATTTATTTTCTTGCAGAGATTCCGCGCATTGTTGATTTGAACCGTTGGTGATCTCCAGTGCGATAGCAGCATGTTGTGAACATGATAGTCAACGAGAAAATTATCTCTATAGTGTTCTAATTGTGGAATATGCGCCCTATTTTCTTTCCATATCCAGCCAGGTGCAGATACAGGAAGAAGTGTTATCATTAAATAAACAGAATATATGACCAGCCCAGAGCCAATTATTCCTGATGCCGGATAGAAAATATTCGGAATGGAAATATTACTCGTTGATTTGATCGGACCGAAGAGGGTTATTAAGATTATAAAGATGGCCAAATATTGGAAATTCCATAACGGATATTCAACCATGGATTGTATGCAAAGTACGGCTAGAAGAGCCATGGCAGCTAGTGCATCAGTTTGCTTTTCGTACCAAATATGCCAAATTAGGTATAAAAATCCAAGTAGTATCGGAATGGCGAAAAGGCCATATTCGACAAATAATTGCAAAATTGCATTGTGAGTATTTGTCCTTAAAAAGGTCGGCCAATCATTGAGGTGTGAATACTCTTTGCCCTGGATTATATTTTGCTGTTCAAGTGCAAATCCGTCCCATCCAATGCCTAGTATTGGGTGTTTGATGATCGATTGTACACTCATTTTTAATTCATAAAGGCGAACGTTGTTGGCTGCGTGATCCATATTTGTAACAACCCGGGCAATCGCACTGTTTCTTTCTGTATTCGTCTTTATCTCATTTGTGTTTGCTTGGGGCATTATCAGTAGCAATGGGAATAGCATCACAGATAAATTGATTGCCCATATGATTAATAGTTTATTGCATAGGCGTTGAATATCAACTTCGGCTTTGAATGGTTTCGATAGTAGGCAGAATGGTAGCAGGGCGAGTAGGTATAAAAAGCTGGCACGAGATCCGCCTAATGCAGCCCCTATTGCAAGGAGGGTTGTGAGAGGAAGAGCATAATGATCTTTTATTTTTTTTTTATTCCAAAGATATGCAAGCGCAATGCTTCCTAGTGTAAGGTATTGGACATATAAATTGCGCTGGTTAATAAAGCCATAAATAGGAAGATTGTTGTCGTCAAAGTAGGAGATAAACCACTGCAAGATTCCAAATAAAGCATTTGCACTTGCACCCAGCAGTAGACCTTTGCATAAGTAGTCAAATAATTGGGTTTTGTTGTTGTAATTGGTAATTGCGAGGCTAAAAATGGCAAGTGAAATAACGCCTATTAATGCGGGTAGCCAGCTAGAGCTAAAGGGGCGATAATGTATGAATGGGGTGATGGCAATGAGGCTGGCTAAATACACTAGGCCATAAAATACCCATGGTATTGGCGATGAGTAGGTTTTATCGGTTTTGTATAAGATAAGACCCAGTGAAATTAAAGCAAAGCTGCTTAATATTTGGGTCAAATCTGGTAGCGCCTGAAAATTTGCAGAGGCACAAAATGGAAGTGAAACGATTAAACTGATAATAAAGGGGAAATATTTTTTATTATTGGGTGTCAATTTTTATCAGATCCAAAAAGGCTTGTTCTAATGTGGTTGTGGAGCGGACTTCATGAATTTCATGCCCAGCCTTTTCGAGTGCTTCTAAAGTGGCCCATAAGACTGAACGTTTTATTTCACCTTGCCAGCGCAACAAGCCTTGATGCTGCATGCCTGCGACTTCATTTTTCCCATAGCTTGTAATCAATACCGTGGCTTCATCGCCCAGTAATTCAGCAGGGCTGCGCACAGTACGCAATTTACCCTTATGAATAAGGCCATATCGGTCCGCTAGGCGTTCAACATCGTATAACACGTGGGATGAGAAAAATATAGATCCACCTTGGCTTCGATATTCAGCCAAGATGTCTAAAACCAATTTTCGACCTAGTGGATCTAGGCCTGACAGTGGCTCATCCAGAATAAGTAATTTTGGTTGAATCGCCATTGCGTGGGCTAAGGCGGTGCGTTGTGTCATCCCTTTTGAAAAGCTGCGAAGCGGTTTGTTCGCAACATTGGCAATATCATAACGTTCAAGCCATTTCAGACAATGAGTACGCAAATTGTCTGTTTTTACATTATGAAAATGGCAGCCAGACTCTAGAATATCTAGAGGAGTCAGATAATCGTTGAGAAGCGCACTTTCAGGTACATAAGCAATACCAGTGCGTGAATCGGCATCACGAACGTCTTTACCATAAAGTTGCGCACTGCCACTGCTCGCCTGTAATAGCCCCATTATGATTTTGATGGTTGTGCTTTTCCCTGCGCCATTGGGCCCTACAAAACCGAATACTTCACCCTGTTGGATTTCTAAATTCAGAGCACTTAGAGCTACGGATTCCTTTCCCCAGAGGCTGCGATAGGATTTACTTAGATTGGATAGTTCAATAGCTGGCGTTGTCATGGTTTTTTGTTTACCGCGTTGCCCAAGATGGGTGTGCCTTGTTGATCAATCTCATAGCCTAGTCCGGTTGGATCTAGAGGGATTGATTCTAACAAGCCAGAGTTTACAAAATCGCTTAATTCTTTTGCGGGTTTTTTCTTGAGCTTAATAAACTGTGTGGCGGCGATTTTTAAAGTGGCGAGCCCTTCTAGCCTAGAGATCCGCTGTTCAAGGTATTTTCGTAATGCGGGATCTCGGGATTGTTTGTGCATTGCTCGGACAATATTGATGGCCTCCTGGGTGTCTGGCGCTTTTTCATACCAGCGTGCCGCTATTGCGAATAGTGCCTGCTGATTCCCCCCGTTTGTTCTTTTGGCCGCCTCTTCTATGTAGCGAGCGCCACCGATGGTGTCGTGTAAAAAATAGCGCAGATTGAAGCCATAATAGAATGGAGGGTAAAGATCAAATTGGCGGTGATCCATGGCCCGTTTCAATACTTGCTGCGCTGCAGGAACGGCATTTTGCCAACTGAGTGTTGCGGCAGCTAGATAGTAATTGTCTTCATGTGCTGGATTGAATGTGGCTGCTTCTGTTTGTAATTTGGCTTGTGTGTTTACAGTGATTTGATCGGGTTGATAGCTCACCATTATGGCGCGAAAGACGTTAATGTTCGCTGCAAGATAACGATCCCCTGCTGAAGTCAGTAACTGCACCTCGACTGGCATTGCAATCGTTAGATTATCATCCTGTGTTTTGACGCTGCGATGTTGATTAAGATGGACACTGCCGATTGAATGCAGTAATAAGCCAATCGCCAGCAGAGTAATTATGCAGATTAATTCTTTACTGCTTGAGGTGAAAATTCTTCTTGCCATTTTAATTAAGGGCTCTGCGGCGGAAAATCTGCATTGCCAGTGCGGTAAATATTAAAGTATAGCCAGAAGCCATGATTAATGCGGCTTTGGGTTCAAGCCCTGCCCAATTGCTATATAAAACGGCTTGTCGCCAATCTAAAGCACTTAAATCAGGTAGTAGCCAGCGCAAAAAATTGGCAATGGGAATAAATGTGGTTGTGTATTCGGGATCTACTGAGTCGCTAAATTGTAAAAAATTAAGTGTCGCGGCGAGTCCTCTGCCTGCCAATGAAAACATTAATCCAAGGCCGATTGCTAGAAATGGGGTGGTACTAATGCAAGCCATGCAAACGGTAAATGCCAGGATGACGATAGATTCGAGCCAAAGACCCATAATGGTTATCGGGAATGCGCTTAAGTTAGGCTGAACCAGCCCGATGTAGCCCCAGTTGGCATACTTGGCAATAAGCGCCAATGGCATCGCAAATAAAATAGCGGCGAACAAAAGTAATAGTGCAATGCCCACTAATTTACCAGCTAAAAATATGCTGCGCGCGCAAGGATAGGAGAGCGACCAATGTACGGTTTTTCGATCCAGGTCTTTTTGCAGTAATTCTTGCGTCCACGCCAAGGCAAGGAACATCAGTCCTATACGAACGCCGGAATATCCCACATCTAGACTTACAATCACAGGCTGTCTACCGGAAAATGAGCCGGCAAGATAGGCTACGCCCAATAGCAGCCCTTCAATAAATAAAATGAGCCAAATTGCGCGATTGCGCACCCCGGATAGAATTGTGAGCTTGGTAAATAAATATAGGTTTTTCACGGAAACGTTATAAATGTTATGATGCCTTTGAGATTTTACACACAAAAAATGGTCACACAGTGACCATTTTTTCATTATTTTAGCTTTACTCTAAACTAAATAATATTATGAGCAACCGGCAACCGTTGCTGCTTTAGCTACGCAACCTGTGCTTGGGCAGGCACTTGATACATTTGGTGATGCGCCGTTGGTGTTGCCGCCGAAGTAGTTTTTACCTTTCTTTGATGATGCACAAACACCGACTTGTACTGCGTCTTCCATTGCTGCTAAGTGGGTGTTGGCAGAGCATGTTGGTGTAAAGCCGGCTTGCAGGTAGCCTGTGGCGCTTGTCGTTACTGCTGTGCCGTTGCCTGCACCTGTTGCAGCGCAGAGAGCCGTTGATGAGGTTAGTGTTGCAGCTGATGCAAAGTTTACCGACCCGGCAGCCAAAAGTGCCGCAATAATAAAACGTGCTTTCATGTCAATATCTCCTGATGGCCGATTATTGGTTAGAGTTTGCAGATGCAGAAGTCAAGAAGTTGCGTGCGTCTGACTGAGCAGCTTTGTCTTCACCTTTTTTGGTGTATTCCGCAAATTGCGGAATCGCAATAGCAGCCAAAATGCCGATAATCGCAACCACGATCATCAACTCAATCAGTGTAAAGCCTTGTTGCAGTTTTTTCATGATCTAAATCCTTATTGAAAGGGGTGGGGAATCCACTGTTTTTTATATTAAGCACAAAGTGTGCCAACTAATTTGAAGCACCATTTACAGTTGCAGCAGTTAAGAAATTTCTAGCATCACTGAGCGCAGTCTTATCTTCTGCTTTTGTTGTGAACTCTGCATATTGCGGAATTGCAATGCTGGCAAGAATGCCGATGATGGCAACAACAATCATTAGCTCGATCAATGTAAAGCCTTTCATGTTGTTCTCCTTCAGGCGAATTGGCTTGGGTGCTGCTGTATGTGCTTAGCATAGTGTGTGCCAAGTTACATCTATAGCTTAGTACCCATGGCCTGACTGCCAAAGAAATGATGAACAAGGGCTGATTAGCGGTTAGTTCGCGCTTTTATGTCATTGGTGTGCCAAAAAATGGCACATTTATCAGTAAGTACTAATTTATTGATGCGATTGAACGCGCGGGATAGGTTTAGCGTTGAGGTGAGATGATGATTTGCCGCTGATTGGCTGAGCCGCGCCATGGCTGAGTGGTGGGTTGATCTTGCTCGTATTTGCCGTCGATGACGACGTCGATGTAGTTCATGATTTCCAGATTTTGTACGTCTTCATACAAATATCCCGTCCACAGCCAGATGTTTTTTTCTGGGTAGCGCTGCTTGAAAACCCTACATAGATTAAGGATTTCAGCGCGGTTGGCGGGGTGGAGGGGGTCGCCACCGGAGAGGCTGAGGCCATCGTGAGTGGCGCAGACGGCGAGGAGTTCTTCCATGATCTCTGCGGTGAAGGGCTGGCCGGATTTTCTATCCCAGGTGGATTGGTTGTAGCAGCCTGCGCAGGCGTGTTGGCACCCAGTGACAAAAAGCGTCACTCGGATGCCGGGGCCGTTGACTAAATCGCAGGTGTAATAGCGGTCGTAATTCATCTGATTTAGCAGGTTTCTAGGGTATTGCTCTCAAGTTCTTTATTTGTATTGAATGTAGAGTCATACCCTTTGCTATGTGAGGTCTGCGCAAAATGCTTCACACGGCGCATGACTTCTTTCTGTTTGCCCGCATTAAAGGGTCTGGCATTCGGGCTGCCGAGATAGCCACACACTCGGCGGGTGACTGACAGTGTCGCGCTGTCGTCATTGCCGCACTCGGGGCAGATGAATCCGTCTGCAGTCGCGAGCGTTTCACCCATAAAGCCGCATTCCCCACACGCGTCTACCGGCGTATTACTGCCGAAATACGGCACTTTAGTGACGGCATAGTCCCAAATGCGCTCTAGCGCGAGCAGGTTGTGCTTCATATTGGGTAATTCGACGTAGGTAATGTGGCCGCCAGTGGCGAGTTCGGCGTAGCCAGTTTCAAAATCGATTTTTTCAAATGGATTCACTTTGTGCAGAACATCCAAATGGAATGAATTGGTGTAATAGCCTTTGTCCGTCACTTCGTCGATGGTGCCGAAGCGTTCCTGATCGAGTTTGCAGAAACGGTGGCACAGCGATTCGCTGGGCGTTGAATACAGTGAGAAGCCAAATCCAGTGTCGCGCTTCCATTGTTTGGTCGCTTCGCTCATGGTCTGGATCACGCCATGCAAAAATTCGCGCGCTGTGGGGCTATGCGCGGGGTGATGGCCAAACAACAACACGCCGACTTCGTGCAGGCCGATATAGCCGAGCGAAATTGACGAGCGACCATCTTTGAATAAATCCATGATGCCGTCGGTCGGCTTTAATTTTCGGCCAAAAGCGCCTTCGGTATACAAAATCGGCGCGACATTGGCTTTGACGCCTTGCAGGCGTTGAATGCGCAGATACAGTGCTCTGAAGCAGGTTTGCAGGCGCTCTTGCAGCAGAGCGTTGAATTTCTCCAAATCACCTTTCGCTTCGATCGCGATCCGCGGCAAATTCAGGCTGACCACCCCCAGATTATTGCGCCCATCGAGCACTTCACGGCCATTTTCATCGTGCCACGCAGGCAGGAAGCTGCGGCAGCCCATCGGCGATACCGGAACGCTCGAGCCCGTAATCTGGCGATTGAGCTTGGCCGAAATAATATCGGGGTACATGCGTTTGGATGTGCATTCAAGCGCTAGTTGTTTGATGTCGTAATTGGGGTCGCTTGGTTTGAGGTTAATGCCTTCGTCGAGGAAGAACACCAATTTCGGGAACACCGGCGTCGTGCCTTCCTTGCCCAAGCCGCGAATGCGCACGCGCAAAATTGATTGCTGGATAATGCGTTCAGCCCACGATGTGCCCATGCCGAATGAGAAGGTCACAAAGGGTTGCTGCCCATTTGAGCTAAACAACGTGTTGATTTCGTATTCA
This sequence comes from Chitinibacter bivalviorum, assembly GCF_013403565.1. Lineage (NCBI taxonomy): Bacteria > Pseudomonadati > Pseudomonadota > Betaproteobacteria > Neisseriales > Chitinibacteraceae > Chitinibacter > Chitinibacter bivalviorum. The sequence goes on from NZ_CP058627.1 coordinate 3,440,635, forward strand.
CACGCTTGTATGCCGTCGTAGGCTTCTTTTTCGGTGCGCTCTTTGGCGTAACGCTCAGGATCGGCGATTTGATATTCATACGCGACTGCGAGATTTTTCTCGTAGCTTTTCAACACATACGGTGCGAGCGTTTGGTCGATATTGGGAATCGTCGTGCCGCCATACTGATGGCTGGCCACTTGCGCGATGATTTGTGCGGTGACGGCGCACGCAACGCCGACCGATTTGGGGCTTTCGATTTTGGCGTTGCCGAGGCGAAAGCCATTGTGCAACATGCCTTGTAAATCGACGAGGCAGCAATTGGTGAACGGCAGGAAGGGCGAATAATCCAGATCGTGAAAATGGATATCGCCACTATTGTGCGCTTCCAGAATATCTTTGGGCAGAAAGGTGCTGGCGAACTGCTTGGAGACAATCCCAGCCATCAAATCGCGCATCACGGGGAAAACGTTGGCGTCTTTGTTGGCGTTTTCGGTCGTGGCTTCGCGGTCGGTTTTATTAACCAGCCCCATCAATTTGGCATGCAGCTCGGAGCCTTGCGCGCGGATGCGATCGCGCTCAAAACGATACTGTATATATATACGTGCAACTTCGGGGTATTCCTGCATCAACGCGTCTTCGACCAATTGCTGGATAGTCGGGATATCCAGTGGCGATGGCGATGATTTGAATAAATCGGCTTCCGCCAGTTTGCGGCATTCGTCCTCAACGTAGGTCGTGATCTGCTCGGCCAGCAATTCCGGCTCCGGATATTTGGCGGCAGTGGCGGCGCGGCGGCAGGCTTCAAAGATTTTGGCGCTGTCGTAGGCGGCTTTGGCGCCATCTCGCTTGATCACTTTCAACATGCTGGACGATTCCTTGGTTCGGCGATTTAAAAAAGTGGGCGAGCAAGCAGCACTCGCCCCAAATGGCTCATTAATGAGGTATTGCCTTCAAAGCGATGAATCTAAATTTCTACAGTCATATACCTTGCAATGTATATGGCCAAGCCAATTCAAAGTCTGGTGCGGGACTGATCATTTGCCCGTTGCTGGATGCCAATGCGCATCCACCCTGTGCCCCGTAGCTCAATGCGTATTTTAATCAGCTTGCGCGCAATGCAATACACAATATATGGTGATTATTTTCTAAAAATGACACTAAATATGCTGTTTTTGATGGGCGTCAAATTCTGACGGCTGGCGGGAAAAGCTGACGGACTCATCGTGACGACAGTACCTGAGGTGTGATTTCAAGGTTGCACTCTGGCAACTGTAAACCAAACGTCAGTAGGCGCTATGCTATGCTGGTAGCTCATAATTTACGCACTCAATTGACCCATGATGAAGTCTAGGAAACTGGCTGTTTTGCTGTTTGCGTTGATGACTCCTTTGACGCAAGCGATTGATTTGCCGTCCTTTGTCGAAAAAAACAGCGGGCGCTCTTTCACATTTGATCCGGTCAGAATTCAGAAAAAGGCCGATGGCGTGTTGGCGTTGATGTCTTATTCGGTCATTCTGGATTTGGCGAGTAGCAGTTTGTCAATTCAAGGCTCGGGCGGCGAAAAGCAAAATCTGGCCATGAGTCAACTGGGCGGCGGGGCAACGATGAGCGTGGAAACGCCCTTGTATCTGGAAGGTGCAATTGCCTACAGTCGCTACGACCCGACCTTTGTGGCGACATCGGGCTCGGAAACGCGCAGTGTGCCGCTCAAATGGACAACCGTAACAGCGACGGGTGGGATAGGTTGGGATTTTCCGGTGGTGGAAAATCTGGTTTTCCGACCGATTGTGAATTTTTCGCTCGGCGCGGTAGCTAGCGACTTAAAGCTCGCGAATTGGTGGCTCAATTATAAAACCGGTAATGAATATAAATTTATCGATGGCGGCTCGATGAATGCCCTCGGGCTGGGTGGCGCCTTGATGCTTGATTACGAGCTGGTCTTGCCCGAGCATGAAATTGACGTTGAGCTGCGGTATTCGGCGATTCATTTACAAGGCTTTGCCAATGGCAACAGCCTCAATAGTAATGCCGACTCGCAAACGGCAAATATCTGGGCGCGTTGGCGGGCGCCTACGGGCTTGGTTCTGATGTCGCGCCCTTTGCGCTATGTGCTGGAGTTTTCGCATTCGCGCTATTTTGGCGATCAGGCCGGTATCTTGGGTTTTGATAATTTGTCGACGCTGGGCGCAGGCTTTGAATTTGATTCGAGCAATTACAGTAATCTGATTTCCCGTACGCGGATTTTAATGCGCTATATGTTCGGTCAAGATGTCTCGGGGATCGGTGCAAGTATTGCGGTGAGCTTCTAAAATGTAGGGTATACGTCTAAAGATGAAATAGATAATGATCTTTGGACGTATACCCTATATATATTACAGCATATAACGCGCTAGATCTTCATTGCCCGCCAAGCTGCCTAGTTTTTCGCTGACAAATGGCGCATCCACCGTCACCGTGCCCCGTTTGGCATCAAATGACACATCTTCCAGCAATCTTTCCATGATCGTGTACAAGCGACGCGCGCCGATGTTCTCCGTGCTTTCGTTCACTTTCCACGCCATTTGCGCCATTTGCGCGATGCCGTCGTTGGTGAAATTAACCTCGATCTCTTCGGTGGCCAGTAGCGCCTGATATTGCTTGGCCAAGCACGCATCGGTGCCGGTCAAGATCGTGGCAAAGTCTTCGACGGTCAGCGAATTGAGCTCGACGCGAATCGGGAAGCGCCCTTGCAGCTCAGGGATCAAATCCGACGGTTTGGCCAAGTGGAACGCGCCACTGGCGATAAACAAAATATGGTCGGTTTTGACCATGCCGTATTTGGTGCTGACGGTCGTGCCTTCAACCAGCGGGAGCAAATCGCGCTGAACCCCTTGGCGTGATACTTCGCCGCCACTGCCTTCAGCTCGGGTGGCTACCTTATCGATTTCGTCGATAAAGACAATGCCGTTTTGCTCAACGATTTTGAGCGCTTCGGCTTTGGCGTCGTCTTCATTGACGAGTTTAGCGGCTTCTTCGTCGATCAATGCTTTGAGCGCATCGGGCACTTTCATCTTTTGGGCTTTCTTTTTCTCGCCCATCGCACCTTTGAACATGCTTTGAATCTGGCTGGAAAAGTCTTCCATGCCGGGCGGTGCAAAGACTTCCATGCTCGGCGTCGGCGCCGCAACTTCGATGTCGATTTCTTTGTCGTCGAATTTACCTTCCCGCAGCATTTTGCGGAATTTCTGCCGCGTCTCAGACATCGGGTCTTCGTGGTTGACGCTGCCGTAATTGTTATTGGTCGATGGTGGCGGCAACAAAATATCGAGGATGCGGTTTTCGGCGGCATCTTCGGCCTTGACGCGATTTTTGGCGATGGCCGAGTCGCGTACTTGTTTGATCGCGATTTCCATCAAATCCCGAATAATGCTGTCAACGTCTTTGCCGACATAGCCGACCTCGGTGAATTTGGTTGCTTCTACTTTGATAAACGGGGCATCAGCCAGCTTGGCCAGACGGCGGGCGATTTCAGTTTTACCCACGCCAGTGGGCCCTATCATCAGAATGTTTTTAGGCGTGATTTCATGGCGTAGCGGTTCGGCCACTTGCTGACGACGCCAGCGATTACGCAGCGCAATGGCGACGGCTTTTTTGGCTGCAGCCTGGCCAACAATGTGTTTATCGAGTTCATGAACAATTTCTTGCGGCGTCATTTGCGTCATCGTGCGTTTCCTTCAAGGCTAGTGCTGTCTACATCGGGGCTGAAGGGATAAATTTAAAGCCCACATACGGCGCTTGAGTGCTGCAGAGTGGGCTTGATTGACTATATTAGTAATATTCCCCAAATTTGTGCTGAGCCTGTTTGTGAACGTCAAACCGCTTACTCTGCTATTGATGGCCTGGCTTGGCTTGCTATTTGCAGCCATGCTGGCAGGCTCCTACTGGCTGATTGATCTGCAACACGCGGCAATGGCTAAGGCTGGCACGATGGCGCCTCACTTTGAGATGAATGCAGCCCATCTTTCTTCGGATTTGTTGGGTATATTTGTGCTGATCTTATTTTTCTTGCTTTTTAGCTCAATACCACTGTGGGTATTGCTCGCTGTGCAAAAAAAACAGCAACAGCAGGCCACGCGGCTACTTCCCGAATTGCCGCAGCTTGAGCCCGCCAAAATTGAGGCTTTAGGCTCGACCTTTGCGCCCGTCCTGCATGCCATGCAAGCACTGCAGCAGCAGCAAGCGCAGGAGATGGCGCAGCTGAGTGAACGCAATGAGATGTTTGCCAATGCGCTCGACGAATTAAATGACATGGGGCGACAACTGCGGCGTTCTGAATTGCGCTGGGCGTTGGCGCTAGAGGCAACGGGTGATGGCATTTGGGAATGGGATGCTGATGACAATAGCTGGTATTTCTCACAACGCTGTAAATCAATACTGGGCTACCTAGATCAGGAATTAGCCAGCTCTTTTGATGCATTTCGTCAGTTGATACACCCCGACGATGCCGAGCGTGTTGCGAATCACTTTGCCCAATATGTGCAGGTAAGGCCGAAAGGCAGTTATGACATCTTTGAGCTGGAATTTCGCATGCAGCATAAAGAAGGGCATTGGCTGCAAATATTGTCTCGCGCAGTGGCCAGCCGTGATCTGGAGGGGCACGTAGTTAGGATTGTCGGCACACACAGCGATATCACCGAGCAGCGCAAAACGATACAGGATTTGTCGAATGCGAAAGAAGCCGCTGAAAAGGCGGTTTCCCAATTGCGTAATGCGCAAATGCAAATGATTGAATCGGAAAAATTGGCGGCGCTTGGGGCGCTGGTGGCGGGGGTGGCTCATGAAGTCAATACGCCGCTGGGGATCGCCTTGACTGCGGCCTCAACACTGAATGGCGATACTGAAACCGTACTAGACTTGGTCCATGCGGGGAGTCTGAAAAAAAGCGAGTTACAACATTATCTAGAGATCGCGCATGATGCAACTGGGCTGATTTTACGTCATTGCGATAATGCCGCTCGCCTGATCCGTAGCTTCAAAAACATCTCGGTGGATCAAACTGCCGAAGTGATTCGGGAGTTTGATTTGGGCTTATACCTGCAAGAAATTTTGCAATCGTTGCGACCTAGTTTGCGCCAAACGACCCACACCATTACCTTGGATTGCCCCGAGGGCTTGATGGTGCATACCTACCCTAGTGCATTTACTCAAATATTCAACAACTTAGTCAATAACGCTATTTTGCATGCCTTTGTTGCTGGCCAACATGGCGTGATGCAAATCAAGGTGCAGATATTGAGTGATGTGCTGGTTGAAATGCGTTTTATGGATAACGGGATCGGGATCGCTGAATCTGTTAGAGCAAAAGTATTTGAGCCGTTCTACACTACAAAGCGGGGGCAAGGAGGTAGCGGTTTGGGAATGAGCATTGTGCATAATTTGGTGGTGGCTCAATTGAAAGGCGTGATCAGTATTGAAGAAACGCCAGGTGGCGGCGCCAGTTTTGTGATTGTTTTCCCCCGTGCCTTATAGGGAGAAATAGGGAATGAATATGCTCGACGACGACAACTGGTTAGAAGACGATACGCATGATGAATTGGCGGCGAAGGTCGTGCCTTGGAATGTTTTGGTGGTCGATGATGAGCCTGATATTCATCATGTCACCAAATTAGCGCTGTCCAATATCGATTTTCTGCGTCGGCCACTGAATATTTTGTCGTGCTACTCAGGCAAAGAGGCCATCGAATTATTATCGGTGCGTGATGATATCGCGCTGGTATTGCTGGATGTGGTGATGGAAACGGAAGACGCCGGCCTGATTGTGGCGCGTGAGATTCGTGAAACGCTGAATAATCATCACATCCGAATAATTCTCCGCACGGGGCAGCCTGGCGTTGCGCCAGAGCGCCATGTCATCGAAAACTACGATATCAATGATTACAAAGCCAAAACCGAGCTAACTCGCGATAAGCTCTATACCTCCGTGCTCGGCACGTTGCGCTCGTATAACGACATTATGCTGATCGAGCATCAGCGTCGGCAGCTCGATGCCAATCGTCGCGGCCTGATCAAAGTGGTCGATGCGTCGACCAGTATTTTCCGTTTGCAATCGATACAGCAGTTTGCCCAAGGGGTTTTGGAGCAATTGCAATCGCTGCTGTTTTTTGAGCAGGACGCATTGTATCTGGTTGTTAATGGGGGTATGGCTGCTTTAACCCATAATAATGAAGTTATGGTGATGTATGCTACCGGGGGGTATCAGCAGTATTGTGGTCGCTCCCTCGGCCAGACTGAGCTAACACGCTTACAGCCTTCTATTGATGAAGCCATCTCAAAACAACAAAGTGTATTTGCGAGCGATCATTTTGTTGGCTTTTTCCTCTCGCCCCATGGCCCAATTAATTTGCTGATTATTGATGGCCCTGTTGAGCTGTCGCATCCCGATGCCAATTTGGTCGATTTGTTCTGTAAAAATGTGTCGATTGCGTATGAAAACCTGATGCTCAATAAGGAGATCGAGGATACGCAGCGCAGTATTATTTATCAGCTTTCTGAGGTGATTGAAAATCGCTCTAAAGATACAGGTAAACACATCCATCGCATGGCTGAGTTTTCCTATGTCTTGGCGCTTGAGTTGGGTTTAAGTGAAGAAGAGGCACAAATTATTCGTGCGGCCAGCCCGCTGCACGATATTGGCAAGGTCGGCATTCCTGATTTGGTACTCAATAAACCGGGACCACTAGATATTGCCGAGCGAGCCGTGATGGATACGCATGCGACACTCGGCTATGAGATGTTGCGCGAGTCCAAGCCCCGTATTCTGAAAATGGCGTCCATCATTGCGCATGAGCACCATGAGAAATGGGATGGCTCGGGTTATCCGCGCAAACTCAAAGGGTCGGAAATTCATATCGCAGGGCGGATTATCGCACTCGCCGATGTCTACGATGCGCTCACCCATGCGCGCTGCTACAAAGATCCGTGGCCGCGTGATCGCGTCCTTGCGACCATTCAAGAAGGCTCGGGAAATCACTTTGACCCAGCGGTGGTCGATGCATTTTTCAAATGTCTACCTAAGATCGAAGAGATAAGACAGACATTAACCGATCATGGCGCGTAGATTCAGCGGTTTTAGGGTTAAAATGGGCGAATTGCAGCAGCAATTCGCCCTCTTCACATTTGGTTATTGATATGACAAAAGACTATCTAGAACGCATCCTTTCCGCACGGGTTTACGATGTTGCGGTTGAATCACCGCTGGATTTTGCGCCGAATTTGTCTCGTCGTATTGGTAATGCCGTTTATTTCAAACGTGAAGATATGCAGCCCGTGTTTTCGTTCAAAATTCGCGGCGCGTATAACAAAATGGTGCAGTTAAGCCGTGCCGAGCTCGATCGCGGTGTTGTCGCCGCATCGGCAGGGAATCATGCGCAAGGTGTTGCACTTGCTGCCCAACACCTGAAATGCCGCGCCACGATTGTGATGCCAGCGACCGCACCACGGATCAAGGTGGATGCGGTCACGCGCCGTGGGGCAGAAGTGGTACTCGTGGGCGAGTCGTATTCAGACTGCTACGAACATGCGATTAAGCTCTCGGCTGAAACAGGTGCGACGTTTGTTCACCCTTATGACGATCCCGATGTGATCGCCGGGCAGGGCACGGTGGCGATGGAAATTTTGCGTCAACACCCTGATCCATTGCATGCCGTGTTTATTCCGGTTGGCGGTGGTGGTTTGTTGGCGGGTATGGCCGCGTATATCAAGCGCCTGCGCCCGGATGTGAAGGTGATTGGCGTTGAGCCAACTGACGCCAATGCGATGTATTTGTCGCTGAAATTGGGCGAGCGCATTACCTTGCCGCAAGTGGGTATCTTTGCCGATGGCGTTGCCGTCAAACAAGTCGGCGAGGAAACTTTCCGCCTGTCACAGCAGTTTGTGGATGATGTGATCTTGGTGGACACCGATGCGATGTGCGCGGCGATCAAGGATGTGTTTGAAGATAATCGCTCGATTTTGGAGCCCGCTGGCGCGTTGGCAATTGCAGGGATGAAGGCGTGGGCGGCGCGCGAAGGCGTACAAGGGCAAACCTTGGTTGCGATTGCGTCGGGCGCCAATATGAATTTCGATCGTCTGCGCTATGTCGCCGAGCAAGCTGAAATGGGTGAGCAGCGCGAAGCCATTATGGCGGTCACGGTGCCCGAGCAACCAGGCAGTTTCCGGAAATTCTGTAGTTTGATTGGCGCACGCAATGTAACCGAATTTAACTATCGCTATGGCTCAGAGCGCGAAGCGCATGTCTTTGTGGGTTTGTCGATTCAGCAGCGTAGCGAAGTGGTCGATTTGATCGAAAAGCTCGCGGCAGAGGGATTGCCGGCGATTGATTTGACCGACAATGAAATGGCGAAATTGCATATTCGCCATTTGGTGGGTGGCCATGCGCCACAAGCGGTGCATGAACGCGTGATTCGTTTTGAGTTTCCAGAGCGCCCAGGTGCTTTGCTCAATTTCCTTAATGGGATGAGCGACAACTGGAATATTTCATTATTCCATTATCGCAATCATGGCGCTGACTACGGCCGCGTTTTGGTGGGCATTCAAGTACCGCCAAGCGACGATGAGGCATTTCAAGATTTCCTCTCCCGTCTGGGGTATTCGTACTGGATTGAAACTGAAAATACGGCATATCAGTTGTTTTTAGGTTCCAACTAGTCTGAATATTCAGGTTGCAGGGGCGGTAAGCACCGTCCTTGCACCAACCAATGCTATAACACATACAAAGCTCATTGCCTCGTCACCTGAATGTGGAGTCTGTGTTTGAAAGCCCTCGCTGCGTTTTTTTATCGCTATTTCGTGTTCTTCGCGACGCTGATGTTGGGATGCCTGGTTGTTTTTGGCAGCATTTCACTGATTCAGCGCCAATTGCTGCATGCGGCTCAAGATCGCTTGGATGTGTTAAGCACAGGGCAGGCTGGCCAGCTAGAAGCGCGCCTTGTGCAGCAACAAGAAGTCTTGCTCGGTTTACAGGCCGCCATCACGCTCGACCCCAATTTAGATCGATTGCAGTTTTACAATCTCTTACTCCAGAGCAATGTGATGTATCGCCATCAGGGCTTGTTGGCGATCGGTTTGGCGCACCCTGTCGCACCTGATCAATTGGCAGAGCACATTGCCAAAGCGCGTAGTGATAAACGCGTGGCGCCGCTGGCCTACCAAAATTACAAAGTCGAGCCGCTGAACGAAAAAAGCACCATGCTCTTGCTCGATTATCTCTACCCGATCAATCGGCTGACTGAACAATTTCTCGGCAATAACCTGTCCGAATCCAAGGCGCTGCAAGATGGGCTCAATCTGGCTCGCGATAGTGGGCGAATGTTGGCCAGCGAGATCTTTACGCTGCCTGGCCATCAGCGTGATGCAGTGTTTTGCCTATTTGCGCCGATCTATAGCAATCTGCCCGCCGAACCCGATGTGGCAAATCGACGCGAGCATCACGTTGGTACGGTAATCGCCTTTATCCGTATCAACCCGACCTTGCAGCCACTGGAAAAAACCATGCAGCACTATGGTTTGGGTTGGCAATTGTCTGATCAAGGGTATGCCTTGCAAACTTGGGCCAATGACCATGTCGCTAGCGAAATTTCTCGTCAGGAGGTCGCAGTAGGGCATGGCGTGAAGCAAACCTCGGTGCAGTTGGTGCATTTACCCGCACGGCAATGGCGTTTGCAGATTAACGCCTATTCCGAATTGCTCGATGAACATCAAAATGAATGGCTCATTTTGGCCGCGGGCGTAGGCTTTATTTTCTCGCTGATTATTGCTTCTTTGATGCAATACCTCTATCAATCGCGCCAGTGGTCATTAAATATTCTCGCGCAAGCGCAAGATGAGGAAAGCGAGCTTCGCGCTCAAATGCAATTGCTCAGTCAGGCAGTCGACGAAAATCATGACCCGATTGTGCTGCGACGAGCTGATGGTCGTATTGTGTATGCCAATAAGGCAGCAAACCTATTATTTGCCCCCGCCGGACGTGGTTTATTGGGGAAATATGAGGTCATACTCAGCCAATCTGAAGTGGGTGATATTCATCATCCAGCCAGCTATTTGGTGCCATTTAAGGCGGCGGAAGACAGCGTCAAGCAACTGCAAGTGCTGTTGCAGCCCATTAAAAATAAGGCGCTGCAAACCATTGCTTCTGCAATGGTCGTGCATGATATGACGGCTTGGCACGAGCAAATGCAGGAGCTTAAAAACAGCAACGATCGCTTGTTGGAAATGGTGAATATTTCGAGCGACTGGTTCTGGGTGCAAGACAGCGAATTTCGCTTTACCGAGGTGGCAGGGGGCTTCTTTGCTCGGCTCGACTTTAATCCGAATTTCTTTATCGGCAAATGTCGTTGGGAGTTGGGTAGCGGCGGCTTGTCTGAGCAGGAATGGGACGAGCATCGTGCCCTTTTGGCGGCGCGCCAGCCTTATCGCGATTTTGAATACACGTCGGTTATTGGTCGCGAAACACTTATTTTTAGTGTTTCGGGCCAGCCCTTTTACGACGAGCAAGGCCAATTTATGGGCTATCGCGGCATTGGGCGGGATATTACGCCGATCCGCCATGCGCAAAAGGCGCTGTACTCCGAACAACAGCGCGCACAAGCGACTTTGGAGTCGATTGCAGATGGCGTCATTACCACTGACGTGTTTGGTCGAGTTGATTATCTCAATCCTGTCGCATCTTCGCTCATCGGCTGGGAATTGCAGGCTGCACGTGGGCAGATGCTATCGGCGATTTATCAATCGGTCGACCGCAGCAGCCGCTTGCCATTACCCGAGTTAGTGAGCGAAGTGCTCAAGGACGGTGGTGAATACCACGGTTCGCGACGCAGTATGCTGCTCAATAAGTTTGGTTTGAATTTTCAGGTGGAAGAATGCGCGGCGCGGATTCGCGATGAACAAACCCGCACCATCGGCGCGGTGCTGGTTTTCCGCGATATCAGTAATTGGCGCGATCTGGATGAGCGCGCCGAATTGACTCTGGATTAAAGGGTATTGCTTGCTAAGCTTTTTCTATATTAGCTTTTTGACCAATACCCCCTTGGTTTAATTAATCTGACAAACCTTCAAACAATTTGGTAGATAAGTAACGCTCGCCAAATGAAGGAATAATTACCGCAATCAATTTGCCTGCATTTTCAGGGCGTTTAGCCACTTCAATGGCCGCCCTAGTCGCCGCGCCAGCCGAAATACCGCACAAAATCCCTTCCTGTGTCGCCATCGCTCGCGCCGTTGCAAAGGCATCATCATTGGTCACGCGAATCACTTCATCGTAAATGCCGGTATTTAGCACGCCGGGCACAAAGCCCGCGCCAATCCCTTGAATCGGGTGCGGGCCTTTGGCGCCGCCGCTCAATACTGGGCTGGCATCGGGTTCGATGGCAATGGCTTGGAATGATGGTTTTTTCGCTTTGATCACTTCGGCGATACCCGTGATCGTGCCGCCCGTGCCCACGCCGGCAACCAGAATATCAATCTGGCCATCGGTATCTTCCCATAATTCAACCGCCGTGGTGTTGCGGTGAATGGCTGGATTGGCTGGGTTTTCAAATTGCTGCGGCATGAAATAGTTGGCGTGCTCTTCGGTCAACGCTTTGGCTTTGGCAATCGCGCCACCCATGCCATCAGGGCCGGGCGTCAAAATCAATTCAGCGCCATAGCCGCGCAGCAAGGCGCGACGTTCTTTCGACATGGTTTCTGGCATGGTCAGTACCAGTTTGTAGCCGCGAGCCGCGCAGACCATCGCCAAACCAATGCCGGTATTGCCAGAGGTTGGCTCAACGATCACGGTGTCTGCTTGGATTTTGCCTGCGGCTTCGGCCGCGTCGATCATGCTGACCGCGATGCGATCTTTCACCGAATGTGATGGATTCATGTATTCGAGTTTGGCCACAATCGTTGCGCCGCCGTCATTGATGCGGTTGAGGCGAACTAAGGGCGTGCGGCCAATGAGTTCGGTGACATTATTTGCGATTTTCATACGTCCATCCTAAGGGTGAATTAAGGGATAATGTAGAACGATTGTAGAACGGTTTTGAGCAATGTCTGAAGTAACTCTTAACGCTAAGGATATACAGATGCAGATCTATCGAGTCGGCGGCGCCGTGCGCGATCAATTATTGGGGTTGCCGATTAAAGACATCGATTGGGTCGTGGTTGGCGCGACTGCTGAGCAAATGCTCTCGCAAGGTTATCAGGCGGTAGGTAAAGATTTCCCGGTGTTTTTGCATCCACATACTCATCAGGAGTATGCGCTGGCACGCACCGAGCGAAAAGACGGTCATGGCTATACTGGCTTTGTGGTGCATGCCAGCCCCGATGTCACGCTGGAAGAAGATCTGCTGCGCCGCGATCTGACGATTAACGCGATGGCGCAGGGCGACGACGGCGTGATTATTGACCCATTTAATGGCCAAGCCGATCTGGCCGCCAAAGTGTTGCGCCATGTCTCGCCCGCATTCTCGGAAGATCCGGTACGGATTTTGCGCCTCGCGCGTTTTGCTGCGCGTTTCGGCTTTAGCACTGCGCCCGAGACAATGGCCTTAATGCAGCAAATGGTCGCCGATGGCGAGGTTGATCATCTGGTGCCCGAACGCGTGTGGCAGGAAATCACTAAAGGCTTGATGGAAGAAAAACCCAGCCTGATGTTCGCTGCGCTGCGTGAGTCTGGCGCACTGGCGCGTATTGCGCCTGAAATTGATGCACTCTGGGGCGTGCCGCAACGGGCGGATTATCACCCTGAAGTCGATACTGGGCTGCACACCATGCTGGTGCTGGACTACGCCGCTGCGCAGGGCTGGCCTTTGGCGACGCGTTTTGCTGCGCTGTGCCACGATTTGGGCAAGGCCAAAACGCCGGCGGATGTGTTGCCACGCCATATCATGCACGAAGCGCGCGGCGTGCCTGTGGTCGAAGCGCTTTGTCTGCGCTTGCGGGTACCGGCTGAGTGTCGCGATTTGGCGGTTATGACCTGCCGCGAACACACGCTGGTGCATACGGCCGAGCAATTACGCGCTGAAACCGTACTTAAATTATTGATCCGTTGTGATGCATTTCGTCGCCCCGAGCGCTTTGCGCAAATGCTCGATGCATGTCTGGCGGATGCGCGCGGGCGGTATCAATTTGAAGAATGTGCCTATCCGCAAATTGCTTATTTGCACCGCTTATTGGCGGCGGCTAATGCGGTCAATGCAGGTCAAATTGCGCAGCAATGTGCCGATAAAAAACAGATCCCACAAGCGGTCGAACAAGCACGCATCGCTGCAATTACCGCGGCCATTGCCACGCGAGAGTAATTATTGAGGTGTTTTGGTGTTGTATTGTGTGATCAGTAGATACCAATTTTCAGGGTTGCTGATTTAATGTTTATTATTGTTGGTGCATTTGTTTTTGCATGGAAAATCATTTAAAAACAAATAATTAATTGTTTTTTGTGTTGCGAAATCTTACTGTTTTGTGTCCTGTTTCACTGCGGTGCGTGCAAAGGATCGGTATTTAAGCGGGTTTCTGGTATTATCATGCCCTAAGTTAAGTCCTCGGCTGAATTCGAATGTGAGGGGTATACCAGATGCCACCTTGTCAGCCTGAAGGCCTGCTTAGCTCACTGATTTTTAAGCTAGATCGAATCTGGCTTCCTCTTGCGCACATCGAGGGCTTCTGTCCTTGATATTTAACAGCCGGCCCTTGGGCCGGTTTTTTTTGTCCGTAATTCGCCAAAATCCGCGCTAAAATCCGGCCACAGAAAAATAATCAAGGCGAGGGAAGATGACGACTGAGGAGGTGAGCACGGCAGGTAATCCTGCGCCAGTGAGTTTTTGGCAGGCTTTTATATTTTGGCTGAAGTTGGGCTTGATTAGTTTTGGCGGCCCCGCGGGGCAGATCGCCATCATGCATCAAGAGTTGGTTGAAAAGCGGCGCTGGATTTCCGAGCGACGCTTTTTGCATGCGCTGAATTTTTGCATGGTGTTGCCCGGCCCAGAGGCGCAACAATTGGCAACGTATATTGGCTGGTTGATGCATAAACGCCTTGGGGGTATTGTGGCGGGGGCCTTATTCGTATTGCCTTCTCTGGTTATACTCATTGCCATCTCGTGGGTGTATATCACTTGGGGCGATGTGCCGCTGGTGGCGGGATTGTTTTATGGCATTAAACCGGCGGTGACCGCGATTGTGGTACAAGCGGCGCATCGCATTGGCGGACGAGCACTCAAGAATAATGTGTTGTGGGGCATTGCCGCGGCGGCATTTATCGCGATTTTTGCGTTCCGTTTACCTTTCCCACTGATTGTCGCCGTGGCCGCGCTACTCGGTTATGTCGGCGGAAGGCTCTCGCCAAGCCACTTTCAAGGCGGCGGCGGGCATGGCAAGGTCGATGCCTCGTATGGCCCTGCCTTGATTGATGATCACACGCCAACACCTGCACATGCGCAATTTTCTTGGCCGCGTTTGGCCAGCGTCGTGGCTGTTGGTGTATTGCTGTGGGCCTTGCCCATGGCCGCACTGACGGCGAGCTTGGGGTGGGAGCACACACTGACGCAAATGGGCTGGTTTTTCACCAAGGCTGCACTCCTGACGTTTGGTGGTGCGTATGCCGTGCTGCCCTATGTGTATCAAGGTGCGGTGCTGCATTATGGCTGGCTGAATCCGACGCAAATGATCGATGGCTTGGCCTTGGGCGAAACAACGCCCGGCCCCTTGATTATGGTCGTGGCGTTTGTTGGTTTTGTCGGTGGCTATGTGAAAGCGCTGTTTGGCCCGGATAGCCTGTTTCTGGCTGGCGCCGTTGCGGCGTGTCTGGTCACGTGGTTTACCTTTTTACCGTCCTTTATCTTTATTCTGGCGGGCGGCCCGCTGGTGGAATCGACGCATGGCAATTTGAAATTCACCGCGCCGCTGACTTCGATTACCGCAGCGGTGGTGGGCGTAATTGTGAGTTTGGCACTGTTTTTTGCCTATCACGTCTGGTGGCCAACTGGTTATACCGGCAGGATTGATTGGCTGGCGGTCGCTTTGTCGCTGGCGGCCGCGATTGCGTTACTTAAATACAAACGCAATGTGATTCACGTGATTGCGGCGAGTGCGCTGCTGGGCTTGCTGATCAAATCGCTGATGTAATTGCGCTGCAAATGAGGTGGGGATCTGCTAGGTTCGCTTTTAGTTAATGCGAATGCAGAGTATTGCCTTGAATGCCTTTATTTATATTGTTTTTAGGCTAATACGGCGCAGGGTATCAATGCTCTGCGCCGTTTTCTTGAGCTACCAATTAATGGTGATGTGCGGCCGATGCGGTTGAGGCTGCATGAGCATGCTCATGGTGGCCTGCTTGATCCATTTTCACTATACCGCTAAATGACGATAGGCGGCCCACTTCAGCTTCGCTTAATGCTTGTTCAGCAACAGGCAGTTTGGCTAGCAATTGCTTGGCGGTTGTGCTGGGTACGCCGGCTTGCTGTAAAAGCTCGGCGGTGATTTTGCCGGCGCACAATTGTGTTTGCCAGCCGTGATGGCCTTTTTGCAAAAGCGCGCGACCGCCGCGATTATCTTGCAACCAACCCGCAATCGCGTATTGATCCGCTACAACGACCGGTTTGACGACCAGCGGATGATCAGGCTTATCCCAAACGGCTTTCATGCTGGCGGTAATCTCGCTGTTGTCATCGGCCCACGCAGCACTACAGAGCAGGCCCGTGGTGAGAATGGCGCTACTAAAAATGCGCATCCATGTTTTCATTTTATATTCTCCAGTGGTGTAAAGCTTAGTGAGCTGCGTGTTCAGGGGCGGAGGCCGCACCATGAGTGAGGTTTTCGACTTTGACTTCGACGTTCACAACGCAGCCGCGGGCGAAGGTGAGTTTCATTGGGAATTTCTCGCCCTCGATCAATTGGCGTTTCAAGCCAAACAGCATGATGTGATAGCCGCCAGGCGCGAGTTTCACCTCTGATTCAGCCGCCAGCGGTAGGCTGGCAATGGGGCGCATTTTCATCATGCCATCGACCATTTTCATTTCATGGAATTCAACTTTGTCGGCCAGCTCCGTTTCTGCTTTGAGCAGTTGATCGTCTTTAGCGCTGGTGATCGTCATAAAAACGCCGCCATTATGCGCGCCAGCGACGGTGGCTCGAGCCCAAGGGTGGTGGATATTCAGATCGCCAACTTGATAACCGTGCGCGAATGCAAAAGACGCTGCACACAAAAGCGCAACGCCAGTGATGATTTTTCTGAGCATAAAAAAGCCTACCTATTTTTAAATAAACTTAGGGGTATTGCGATGAAGTTAAGCAAATACGCAAGGCGGGGCGTGACTCAGGGGGAGGGTATAAGGATGCGTCGGTGTAAAAAAACCTTCAATACGCACCAGTCGGAGTGGGCTGATGTGCTCTCGAATTGAAGGTAAGGCCGACGGCGCTGGGGGTGGCGCCATGTGGGTGCCAGCACTGGCCACGCAAATCGGACATTGCATGGTGCTGCTGTGTGATGTGGGCGAATCGAGTGGAATCGATTGCCCATTTTTGGCGGCGCTACATAAGGTAAGGCCAGCCAGTGGATCACTACTCAGTTGCATGGCGTGCGCGAACGGCAAGAGCAAATGCAGGCACAGCGCAATCAGCGCTAGGCAAGCAAAGCTAGTTCGTCGGTAAAAGCGCAGTGACATCGCAGTGGGGTTAGAGCAGTGAAATACGTTGCGGGCGATTCTACGATACTGTCATGTATTTTGCTATTGCGGAGTGATGGCTGTTACTTTGGCTTGGAAGTGAACTTGTTAAAAATTGGGCTTGGGGGAAGGGCATAAAAAAAACCCCTGCATGCAGGGGTTTGGGGGAATGATTAATGCGCAGTGCTTATTTTGGATAAGCGCTGAAATAAGCGCTGTGTTTTTTCGCAAAGTCGTAGTTTTGTTTGCTATCCCAGTTGATTGACCAGGTCATAATGCCGCGCAAATCAGGTTGCGCTTTCGCTGGTTTGTAGCTGCCGCAATTTTGCAGTTTCATCAAGCAATCGAGTGCTTTCTGAGTATCAGCAATGCCGAGGTAGCCGCCGCCAGCTGCGCTGGTGGTGGCTGGCAGACCAAAGCCGACTTGGTCAGGGCGCAGAGCTGGGAATGGTTTGTTCACATCGCCACCGAGGTTAAAGCCGGTCAACAACATATCGGTCATGGCCACTTGGAAGTCCAAAGTGCCTTGCGAGTATTGTTTGCCATCGGTCGCACCCACGCTGCCGGTGTTGTAGTGCTGAACGTGCAGCATCGTTAACTCATTACGCAGGCCGTAGATGATAGGCAAGTAGCCACCCCAAGTGCCGCCGTAATAGCCCAGACCACCTTGAACGTAATTCACTTCCGGTGCCATGGTGACCATGAATTTGTCGCCAAAGCGTGCTTTCAGTGCTTTGGTGCCGGCAATGATGTTCACGATTTGTGGTGTTACAGGATTGCGGAAATCATCGTTGGCAGTGATGCTCAGGTTGTTTTCCATGTCCAGATCGATACCATCAAAGCCGTATTTAGCAATGATATCGCCCATGGTTTTAACGAAAGTATCGCGCGCTGCTGGCGTATCAAGAATGATGACCCCGTTCGCGCCACCCAGTGAAATCTGTACTTTCACGCCAGCTGCTTGTTTGGCTTTGATGTCGGCAATGAATTCTGCTTCGTTAAATAATTTGTCCAGCACAAATGCCGCAGTACCGTGGGCAGCGGTTGGGTCACCTTCGGCAAACGATACATTAATGATGTTGTATTCGGCTGGAACGTCTTTAAGGCGAATCACGCCTGAGCCATTATCAAAGTTATGCCAGTAGCCGACGACAACGTGTTTTGGCAGCAGGCCAGCTGTTGGCGTAGTGCTTGGTGTCGTTGTCGGTGTAGCAGTTGGCGTGGTCGTCACAACCGGGGTTGCCGTTGGCATTGCAGTTGCAGTTGCAACTGGGCTCGCTGTAGGTGTTGCAGTTGGAGTTGGAACTGCGGTTGGCGCAGGAGTGACTGCTGTACCACTGACTAATTTCCATGGGCCCCATTGTGCCGCGCCAGGTACGTCGCCTTGTGTCCACCAACTGGCTTCATATACAGCACCGTTGTAACTAACTCGCTGCCCGCCGGTATACACGGCAGAACTACTCCATGTCGCCACGCCAGCAACTGGTGTTGAAGTTGGGGCTGTCGTCGGTGCGGTGGTTGGATTCGCGGTGACTACTGGTGTGGCTGTCGGCGTTGCAGTGGGAGTTGTGGTTGTTGCTGGCGTTGGTGTGGCGCTGCTAGTGCCGACTTCTTTCCACAAAGTAGGGCTAGAAGCTGGGTTCCAATTGGTGCCGACATAAGCGGTGTGGGTTACCAGTGCGCTGTAGGTTTTGCCATTGTAATCAACCACCGTACCAGCGGAGTAGGTGTTGCCTTCTTGCCAAGTCGCAGCGCTTACGCCTGCGGCCAAAAGTAAACCGCCAATCAGAGCGGCCAGACGGGTGCGGCGCATCATAGTGCGTTGAGTCATTTTAAATCTCCAACCATTGTTATCTGTGTGCGGCTATTCTGGGGCCGCTTCTAAGCTGAGCTTTGTCAGCAAGATTGATAGTAGGTTAAGGGGAAATGAAAAACAATAGTTTGCCAAGCCCTTGGCAGGAAAAAGATTTTCTGCTTACAAGGCTAAAAAGCTTCATGTTTTTTCATGAATAAAATTCATGATTTTGTTTTTAATGATGGGTTAGTATTCATAAATTACCCTGTTTTGAGTCTTATTCCCATGCAGTCATCATTGCGTCCGATTAGTTTTGAATTTTTCCCGCCAAAAACCGATGAAGGGGCGAGCAAATTAGCAACAACTCGTCAGCAACTCGCCCAATTTAAGCCCGAATTTTTCTCGGTCACATTTGGTGCGGGTGGTACGACGCAGGAAGGCACGTTGCGCGCGGTGTTGTCGATCCGCGAGGCGGGGTTTGCCGCTGCACCGCATTTATCGTGCATCGGCTCGACGAAGGAAAATATTCGCGAGATTGTGCAGCAATACAAAGATCATGGGATTCGCCACATCGTCGCCTTACGTGGCGATATTCCCTCGGGCATGGTCGGCTTGGGCGAGTTTCGCTACGCCAATGAATTGGTGAGCTTTTTGCGCGCCGAGTTTGGCGATTGGTTTCATATTGAAGTGGCGGCTTATCCCGAGTTTCACCCGCAATCGGAAAGCGCCGAGGCGGATATGCGCAATTTTGTGAATAAGGTGCGCGCGGGGGCTGATTCGGCGATCACGCAGTATTTCTTTAATGCCGATGCGTATTTCCGCTTTGTCGATGAAGTGCAAGCGCGCGGGGTGAATATTCCGATTGTGCCGGGGATTATGCCTATCCAAAACTACAGCCAGTTGCAGCGTTTTTCGGATATGTGCGGGGCGGAAATTCCACGCTGGCTGCGTTTGCGCCTGCAAGCGTATGGCGACGATATGGCGTCGATTCGCTCGTTTGGCTTGGATTTCGTCACCGAGTTGTCTGATCGCCTACTGAGTGGTGGTGCGCCGGGGCTGCATTTCTATACGCTCAATAGCGCCGGAGCGGTTTCAACGGTGTGTCAGCGCCTGGGATACTGATTATCGTCAGAGCGATGTCACCATCAAAAAACGACCCGCCCGAATTGGGTTTGGGTCGTTGTTGATGGGGGAGGGCTGGGGTATTGCTTGATAGTTTAATCTAATTAAAGATTACATCGATATACCCTTGCTTTCTACCTCTGGGTTTATTGCATTGCTTGGTGCTTTGGGCTGCGGCTGCTTGGCCAGCGGAACTACGCGTGCATTCACGCCATCGGTGATGACATCGACGCTCTGACCCACCACAAACAGTAAGTCCGCATCTTGCACCACAACCAGCCGTTGCTGATTATCATTCATCAGGATCGTCAGCTCTTTGGCGTTTTTTTTGGTCACATTGGTTTCAATGGCATTGCCCATCAAGCCACCCAGCAAAGCACCGAGCGTGCCGCTAATAATCGCGCCATTGCCGCCACCGATATTGCTGCCCGCTGCGACGCCACCGATAACACCGCCGACAATCGAGCCGATACCGGTGCTGTCTGACATTTGCACGTCGCGGATGTTTTCAATCACGCCAGTTCGCGCGGTGGCGAGCGTTTTCATTTCATTTTTTTTGTAGACATTGGCCGAGTCTGGGGTGATGCAGCCGCTCAAGACGAACGACAGCATGATTGCGCTGGCAAGGATTAGGCGTTTCATCATCAAAGCTCCGTATTGTTTTGTGAGTGCTGATGGGCGGCGAGTGTATGTCAGAGCCGATGCCGTTGTCGTGGAAGTATTTACACTGCGCGGCGGCGATACCAGCCGGTGAGCGATACCCGTTCGCGTATTGCTGGGAGTACTTCATGTTCAAAACGATCTGACATAAAGACCACTAATGTTCCGCCGTACGGCGTCACATCGACCTGGCTGCCATCGTCCAGATAAATGCGCAATTGGCCGCCGTCGCTTTCCTGCCATTGCGGATTAAGGTACTGCACGATGGTAACGACGCGCGTATCTTGCTGGCGATGCTGATCCAGGTGGCGTTGATAAAACGCGCCGGCTGGATAGCTGGCAAAATGCCATTCCAGCTCGGCGAGCCCAAGAAACAGGCTGCGGTTGAGGTGCTGCTGCAACATGGCCATGCGCGCATTGGCGCTTTGCATTGCGCTATCATCTTCTTCCACCCACAGCACTGAGTCGCCGCGAATATCATTGCGTACTTGGTGGCCCGCTTCGCGCCCGACTCCGGCACGATTAAATTGCTCGCGCCGCGCGTGGGCCAGCGTATGTAGCTCAGTGACGGTGGCGGTATCCAGAAAGTTGGGGATCACTGTCCAGCCGGGCCCCGCCAAGGCATCGCCAATCTGATCGAGGATAGTTTCATCGAGTACAAGATTATTCATCGGATTTTTCTGCCTGCAGCTTGGGGGCAATAATAAAGTCGATTGGTTTTTGCCAGAATCGTTTCCAGAGCAGACCAATGACCGGTTTGAGCTCACGCAGGCGACGTTTGCGCGAACGCAGCGCCACCGAGAGCGCCAGTACAAAGCTGGTAATCAAATTGGTGGCGCCAATTAAGGCCACGCCAACGGCAGCCCAGCCTAGCGCTAATAGCGGCAGATTAAAATCATTACCCGCAAAGGCGTACGAGAGATTGGCCGCCGAGAAAGTAATGTGGCGAATATCGAGTGGTAGCCCCAGCAAAATACCGATGGTGCCAATACTGCCGAGCATACAACCAAAATAGAAGTTACCCGCCAGCGCCCCCAGATTGTGTTCGATGTATTGGCCAAGCCGTTTACTGCGATATTCACCGATTACTTTGTTCAGTAAGGGCAAAGCCGCGATGCGTTCAGGAATCTTGTTATACAAAGCTTTGTTATCGTAATAACCCGAAATCAAACCGGCGAGGAACAAACATACGCCGGCAATCGCGGCATGAGGAAGCCCCAAGCCCGCGATGGGCTGTAAATCACGCAATAAAATATCGGCTTTTTCTGGGCTGACGACGTGTTCACCCAGCCTATCCCACCACAACCACGCAATACCCAATGCAACTGGCATGGCGAGCAAGACATTGCCCATAATCGCGATAAATTGCGTGCGGATCACTTTGACAATCAGCTCGATCAGCTTTGAATAGCTTTCTAGATTTTTGCTGCCGGGCGCGGGCAGGGCGGCGGCAATACTGGCGGCGGTCATCGCGGGCTGCTTGGTCGCAATCGTGCAATGCAAAATGTGCACCAACATAAAGCCCAGCGCGTAATTCATACTAAAGGCAAATGCTTCAAGCAGTAGCGGCAAATGTGCTGTGGCTAATTTGATTTTGATGAGCGCCATAAAGCCGACAATGACGCCCGCCCCTGCCGCAGAGCGAAACATATCCAGCCATTCGCGGCGCGATTCGCTGGTGTAATGCTCGCCCGTATGGCTGGCATGCTCGGTGATTTGCAAGGCCAGCAATTCGGTATTCTCGCGAAATACATCGCCCACGCTGTTTTTACGATTTTCCGCTTTGACCAAGGAAAGAAAGAGCGCGATCAAGGGTTCGCCTTGTGGCGCGGTTGGGTCAACCAATTCAAACAGCAATTTCATCCGGTCGATGTGCTGTTTGAGGCGCAGCAAATGATAAGTCAGGCTGACCGATGCGCCGTTTTTGGACGCATATTTCCACACCTTGGCCATAATCCCTTCGCATTGCTCCAGCAAAACGAGCAAGTGGCTGTGGTCTTCATCCGGCGTTTGTCGTGCCGTGAGATCGTGGCGATATTTCTCGATGTAATTGAGCACTTCGGCGTTTAGGCGCACAAAGGGCGATTCAAAACGCTCTACATCGGGGTGATTGCGAATCACTTCGGGCTCAAGGCCAATCGCGGAAATTCGGCAAGATAAAACCTGAATCGCTTCAAGTTGTTGCAGTCGGATATGCGGCGGTACTTTGTCACTTGGCACTTCATCCATATGCAGTGCCTGACCAATTTCATACCATACCTCATGGGGGATTGCCTCTAGCCACAAGTAATCACTTCGCTTGTGGAAGATTACCCCCAGTAAATCGCTAAAATGCTCGGCATTGACCGTCGGGGGTAAAATTTTGGCGCCGATCCGTCGCTTCACCGCCGTCATAAAGCTTTCATTGAGCAAGATGCCCGTTTCGGTGTAGAGATTGACTTGCCGGGTATTGTCGAGCAAAGAGAAAAAAGCGTTGCGTAGCGAGTCGCGATATTCGGAATGTTGCTCGAGCAAATAACACAGCGCCCGCGCGTTATTGACTGCGGTGACATGGTCTTCGGGCTTGGCGGGGCGCAAGGCGGCCACCAATTGGGTCAGCATGGTGAGCGAGTCTTGGTCGGTCTTGCTGTTTTGCATCTCGCGCAGCAATTGTTCCATTCGATTTTTCCTTGTTTCGCTGTAGGGCAACGTCGAGTCAATCAGGGCGCGTTGCGTCTTCTAATCGCGTTAACCACCGTATGGCATAGGTTTGGCTGTCGCCACACATTTCAATATGGGGCTGTAATCCAGCGCAGACAGCTGGGCGATCAGGGTGCAGAAAAATTTTACAGCGTAATTGTTCATCCAGCTGTACACAAGGCACACCCGCTGGTTTGCCCTTGGGCATGCCAGGGATCGGGCTGGAGATAGAAGGGGCGGTGCAGCAGGCGCCGCAGTGTGATCTACATTGCATACGCCATTATACCTGATCCAGAATTTCATCCTGTTATCGACAAACCGTGCGTTGTAAGGTTCAGTTTGGTACATTGTGAAAACGCTGCATTTGTCGCTGGCTGAGCAAAAAATATAACAAAGGATGGAGTCGAAATATGAATCAAATCAGTCGCCCGCTGTTGCTGGCCATGGTGCTCTTGGTCTGTTCTGGCTTGAGTTGGTCACAAGCTACGCAGCCACTGCTGAGTGAATCGTTCGAGGCGGGCCAGTCTTTGCCCAATGGCTGGACGCTGCAAACATGGCAGCCCGATGTATCGCGCGCCGAAGTGCAGGCCGGAGCTGCGGCAGATGGCCAGCAGATGCTGCATATCAACAGCAGTAAACCCAATCACGCGCGCGTGAATTACACCGTGCCGGTGCAAGCCAATCAGATCTACCTCTTGCAAGCCAAAGTAAAAGCACGCGGCGCCAATGCCGATAAATTGGCCGCGGTGATCGGCGTTGAAGGTGTGTATGACGCGAGTGAAACTGTGCGCGATGATCAGCAATGGCAGTTGCGTGAGCTGTATATCAAGAGCAACGATGCCGAATCGATGACTTTGCTGTTTGGGCTGGGCCATTTTGGCAATGAAAACCAAGGTGATGCTTGGTTTGACGCAATCTCGCTAACGCAAGTTGATGCCATTCCTGCGGGGGCAAAGGTGATCGAATTGCCACGCAAACAAGCCGAGCAAACGCAGCAGGCCAATGCCGCGCCACCCAGTTTAGCGGAAAGTGGTAAAGCTACGCCGTGGTTGACCGTGATCGGTGCCGCGCTGGTGCTGTCGGTATTGATTGTGGCGGGCGCATTTGCCTTGGCTCGACGCCATCAAGGAGCGAATCAATGAGCGAGGTGATTAATCCGCACGCGCCGATTGCTTCGGCGCAGCATATTGCGGTTGTCGATGGCTTACGTGGCTTAGCGATTTTGCTGGTGATTTTGTTTCACTATTGGCAAATCACGTGGTGGGTGATCCCCATTCCTTTGACGGGCGGGCAGCTTAATTTTGAATTTATTCAACACGCTGGCGCTTTGGGTGTTGAGCTATTTTTCTTTTTAAGTGCATTTTGCCTGACTTATCCACACGCCAAATTCATGCAGCAAGGCGGTAGTTTGCCGACTTTGGCGCATTACACCTATCGCCGCGCAATTAAAATTTTGCCGTCGTATTGGCTGGCGATGTTGCTGCTGTTGCTGTTGTGGCCGGATATGTACCCGACCAGCGCCCAGCGCGGTTACTGGACAGACATCCTGATGCATTTGGGTTTTGTGCATAATCTATTTGGTGATACGCACGGCAGCATCAATGGCGTGTTCTGGTCGCTAGGGGTGGAAGTTCAGTTTTATGTGTTCTTCCCGCTGCTGGCTTGGGCATTTCGCCGCAAACCGTGGTGGGTGTTTGGCGCAATGTGCGCCGTGGCCATGCTGTATCGCCACTGGACACGTACGCTGCCAGTGAGTGAATTTGTGCATTTGAATAATCAGCTACCCGGTTTTCTCGATCTGTTTGCCAGCGGGATGTTGAGTGCATATCTGCTGGTTTGGGTGCGCGCGCAGCGGGAAACGCTCGTCGCACAGCTTAAAGCGGGGATGAGCACGATTGTAGTTCTGGCAGTCTTGAGTTTGCTCTTGCTGTTTAATCAGCTGTATCAAGTGCGTTTTGAAGCGAACGCCTACCCCTACTGGCAATCGCTGCACCGTGAGTATTTGAGCTTTATTTTTATTTCACTCACCGTTGCTACCACCTTTGCACATTCGGCGTGTCGCGCGGTGCTGGCCAATCGCGTTTTGGTGTTTTTATCGCTGATTTCCTACAACCTGTACCTGTGGCATCAAGTCGTCGCCCGCATTATCAAAGAGCATGGCTGGTGGACGGCGGCAACGCCTGTACCAACCGATGATCCAACTTGGCAATGGACGATGTTTTTGCTGTCGCTGCTGGTGTCGGTCGCGATGGCGAGTTTGATTACCTACGGCTTTGAGCGCCCCTTATTGCAGCACGGCGTGAAAGGATGCTGGCAACGTGCCAAAGCTAGTTGGCATGGGTATATGAGCAAAGATCAATAGTATTAAGGTCTTGGGCGTGATACGGTGTTGGGTATATTTAATGCCGTATCAGCCTGAGCTTTTCTTCATCAGGGCGACATTGGTGCAAGGGATCTCGCATTCCCAGCCATATTGCTTGGCCAGATATTGCAAGGTGGCGGCGCGATAAAACACCACATGCGTTGGATCACGCCGGTAATGCCAGTTGGCAAAACGCGCATCATCAGTTTGAAAGCAAGTCATGATCGCCAGCCAGCCGCCGGGTTTGAGCATGGCATCCAAGCGGCGAAATTCATCGGCTGGCCGATGAAAATGCTCGGCAACTTCGGTGCAGGTGATGAAATCATATTGTGTGTGTAATACCGACGTATCGGGCGAGAAAAATGGGTCGTACACCGCCATAGTATGACCCGCTTCGCGCAACATGCCGGCCAGCAAAGCGCCTGGCCCGCAGCCAAAATCGAGCCCGCTTTGCGCAGGTGCGAGGCGCGCCAGCAGCGGCGTTGCCACTTTAGCCAGAAAATTGCGGTAACCGGCATCGGCGACATCATTATTATGCAATTGATATTCGGCCAGCTCGCGCTCGTGGCTGGGTCGCGCCGCGGGGTCGAGATAGGTCGCCTGACACGTTTCGCAGCGCCAATAGTCGACGCCGTCGATGTGCATAAATAGATGGGTATGGGCTTGTTCGCAAACAGGACATTTCATTGCGTCAGCATACCTCAAGCTGTATCTGTTTCGTAGCGCTTCATGCGCCAGAGCGCAGAGAAATCGCTGCGCAACGATTTCTCTGCGCGAAGATGTTTTAGTGTTTCAGCCCTTGCCGCGCCAACTCGATTGCGCGCGGCGATGTGGCCAGAATCTGCACGCCATTGGCATCGTAGATCACCGGATAGCTGCGCAGCAGGCTGATAAACTCAGGGTATTCACCGCGCTCAAAATCGCTTAGATAAATGTAATCGACTTTGTACTGGGCGATCAGCGCCGTGCGCTCGCCCGGGCTGCTATAGATGGCTTTTACATCATCATGGCGCTGGCGCGTGTTAAGCCCGTGGAAGAATAAATACGTGTCCGTTCCCACGACAATATTTCGTCCAGTTAGCGCCGCCACCGTGTTGTTGTGATTCGGCGCGGTGACAAACATGGCATCTTTGGGCGTGTTCTGATCGATAAATTGCGCGGCAGCCACATGCGCAGGCGTGTAGGCGGTGTAGCTTGATACCCATTCACGCGCGATGGTGAGTGCGCCAGAAACACAACCAAGGCTCAAGCTCAGCACAATAATGCTCGAGGCCAGCAGCCATTTTTGCTGCCGCAAAAAATAGCGATACAAGCTCACAATCACGCAAGAGGCGGTGATCGTAGCGAAGACATACCAGATGTAAAACAGCTTGTTATTGTCGTAAAGATTGGGCTGGAAAATGAGCACTTCGGCGGTGATGTAAATCAGCAGCGGGCCCAATTGCAGCCATGCCAGATTTTGATCGAGCAAGCCGCCATTTTGTGAGCCCGTTTGTGAATCAGTTTGTGAACCAGTTTGCGGGCCAAAACGCTCGCGCCAGTTACTGCGCGCCAACAGCGCCAAGCCCGCCAGCCACGCGATATAAACGACGCCGATGTTTTTGATGTAGAACCACAGATATGGGTCGATTTTCAGCTCATTAACCCAGTTCAAATGGAAATGCACAAAGCCGCCACCCGCCGTCGCTTGCGGGAAAGTCCAGTACATCAATTGACCAATCGCCAAAATAATCGCTGGCAAGCCATACCAGCACCAATCGATGATCACTTGCCCGAGCTGCGCACGACGTTGGTACAAATCAGTAGCGAGCCAACCCAGTGAAATTAGGCCAATGGCCATGAAAGAGTGGGTATGTATCATTGGCAGTAATCCCACCAATGTTCCTGCGAGGATACCCCAGCCATGTTTGTCTTTGCCCGTGCTGCGGGTAAAGCGCAACAACGCCCACAACGCAAAGAATGCAACCGACCAGCCCGCCATTGTCGTGCGTTGCGGAATAATCATATCGGCGATGACATTCGACCAGCGCACATTCATGGCGTTGTAATTGGTCGGCGTTTTGTAAAACTCGGTCAGAATTTGCGCAAAGGTGTAATCGTGCCAGCCAAAGAAATAGATAAAGCCCAAGCCACCATTGAGGAAGAACAGCAGCGTTGCCAATTGCGTCACGCGGCGATCACGGCTCACTTCGAATGCGAGCAAAATAAAGCTGATGACGATCAGCGTACACATCAACAGCGACGGCAGCAAAATTGCCCAGCGCAGCGAAAAGCCCAATTGATAGAGTGATGATGAAACCAGATTCACTAGGAAGGGGTAGCTCAGGCGTTGCCCCGGCAAAATACTGTATTCGGGTGGGAAAACTTCTTGGCGCGCCAAGGAGGTTACCATGCCCATATGCATTTGTAAATCGCCAAAAGTCGCTTGCCCTACGTCGTAGCCATTGGCCGTTGGCAAAATAATATGCGTGTGCAGTAGGTACGCCATCAGCAAAATCAAAGGCAAGCCTAAGTACAAAATACTGCGCTGCATTTGGCCGTAATCGAGCGTTTCATTGACGGCGAGCGGTTTGGCATAAGCATAAATCGCCCCTGCCAGAGCACAAGAAAGTGCCAAACCCAAGCCTTGAGCGAGCGGGGTAAAGCCAAGCCAAAATGAAAAAACAACGGGCGACCACATCAGGGCGACCGTGCCTAATACCAGCCCAGCCGTTCCTTTAATCCAGCCGCAGTGATGAGCAAAGAGTTTTTGACCGGCATAGCTCCAGGCCGCGAGATGAATGACGAAATACAGCAAGGCAAAAAACATATGCGATCCTACTTAAAACCTAGTCTGGAGTGGTTATTTGGCGCTACTGGCTTGCTCAGAGGCGCTAGGGTGGCGAAATGCCCACCAGCGGCTACCCGCAAAATTCCAGATTAAACCGATGCCGGTGGTGACGATCTGAGCTGGCCAATAGTGGATATGCAATTGGCCAACCAATAGCGCCATTAGCCCGGTGTTGATACCCCAGCCTATCCCGGTGATCGTGTAATACTTAGCCGCAGCTTCGCGATGCGATTTTTGCCCGTGCTGCGCTTTGAAAGTAAAAAAGTAATTCAGCAAATAATTGGCCACCGAGCCCAAGGCATAGCCGACTCCCGATGCGATGGCCGCCTTCATGCCGAGATGTTCAACGCCAAACCAGAGCAATACATATTGGATGGCGGTACCGCATAAGCCGACAGCCGCAAAGGTGAGGAATTGTTTTAATAAATGAGGCATGTTCTTCCTAGTGCTGAGCGTCAGCCAGATGCTCAATAAACCCAGCCACGAGTGAATAAATAAGTGGCCAGTATAAGGCTACTGAACAAAATGGTGTCCACGCATTGTTTCCGCACTTGTCCTTGCCCTGCCCAGAGCGCAGTCAGAATCGCTAACGGAAACAGCACAGACATATAGCGCGGGCCAGAAAGTAGCCAGGTTGGGGAAAAAGAGATCAATAAATAAACCAGCGAATACGCTTGATAGCTCGCAGGTAGGCGATGACGCCCCCACCATAGTAAATAGCAAGCCGCAAAGAAGCAGATGATAGTTGGGAACCAAATCCCAAAAACCATCGAATGGGTATCGGTCAGTACACCCTGAAAAATATTGGCAATATTGTCGGCGAAAAAGCCAAAGCTTTGCGACCAATTTTGTTGCTGGGCAATTTTAAATTGGAATGGATTACCAAAAATAGTCCAATTCAAAAATAAATAGCCAGCAAAACCTGAAGCGGTAGCGAGAATAGCAAAAATACGGTTCTTTAATGGTACAGAATTTCTTTGCAGATAGGCCTCAATCAGTATTGGAACGAGCAGCAAAATGCCTTGGTTACGAGTGATGGCCGCTAAGCCACCAAATACACCTGCCCATAGCCACTTTTCTGAGCGTAGAAACCAAAAGCAGCTAACCGTAGTTAGCAGAAAAAGGCTTTCCGTATAAGCCGTGCCATAAAACATCGAGAAAGGAAAAATCGCGAGATATTTGACACTACCCAGAGCGATCGTACTATCACCAAACTCTTTATCGACCAGTTTAAATAGCACCCAAGAAGCAATTAAATAGCAGGCTAGCGAAGCAATAATAGCCGAAGTGAAAATATCATTAATGAGTAAGAAGTTTGTGGCGTGGACAAGCCATGGGTACAGAGGGTAAAAAACAATATGCAGTGGATTTTGTGCTGGAGGGCTATATCCGACTTCAGCAAGGGATAAATAATGTGGGGCATCCCATTTATTCCAAATGTCATCAAAACTGAGCCAAAAACTAATGTAATGGCCACTTTCGCCTTGTGCGCTCATTTGAAACAGCCATGCGGCTAAATAAATGGCAATTCGAATTGAAATGCAAAGCAGAATTACGCTCAATACGCGTTCTTGTGTTTTAGATAGCGTCCAAGATACCTTGGGTTTTAAGCCCGATAGTGAGCTGGAAAGTAGGCGTAAATACGCTTTGCTATGGGGGCTAAGTAGCCCAGTTTCTTTGCCAAGGCTAATTGCAATACTTAGACTCAAGGCTAGAAAAAATAAAAAGGCAATGGCGAGAATAATGGCATGAAACATATTGTCTTTACTCGTTAATTAGTCTGGCAATCGCTTTTGCTCAGCGCGGCATTGCCTGATCGTATTTTGCATACGCTTCGTCGCTTTGCGCTTGGCCGTAAAACATTTGCCTGTTTAATTTGGGCGAAAAAAATCCAGCGAGTTGCTCGCTGGATTTTGGGGCTACTCTTCGCTGGGGAAGCCTAAACGATCTTGCACAATATACAGTGGGCGGCGCTTGATCTCGTTGTAAGTACGGCCAACATACTCACCCAAGATGCCGATGCAAAGGAGTTGCACCCCACCGAGGAACAAGATCGCGATCATGATCTCGGCCCAGCCGGGCACCCAGTTGTCGGTCGTTAAACGAACGACCAAGGTATTGATAATGCCAACTAGTGCAAAAAATGAGGCGATCAGACCCAGCGTAATCGACAACTGCAAAGGCTTGGTCGAAAACGACATAATGCCATCGGTGGCAAAGCGCACCATTTTGCGCAGCGGATATTTGCTCTCGCCCGCAAACCGCTCGGCACGGCGATAAGGCAGGGCAACTTGTTTGAAGCCGACCCAGCTCACCATGCCGCGAATAAAGCGATCACGCTCGGGCATGGATTTGATCACATCAACCACTTTGCGATCCATCAGACGGAAGTCGCCGGTATCAAGCGGGATTGGCACATCAGAGAGGCGATTGAGGACGCGATAGAAAGCCCGTGCCGTTACCAATTTAAACGCCGACTCGCCTGGGCGATCAACGCGAGTGCCGTACACCACGTGGTAGCCATTACGCCACAGCGCGATCATTTCGCTAATCACTTCGGGCGGGTCTTGCAGATCGGCGTCAATCAGTACGACAGCATCACCGCTGGCGGCATCAATGCCTGCTGTCACTGCGGTTTGATGGCCAAAATTGCGGGCAAAACCCACTACGCGAATTTCAGGATTGGCCTGTTGCGCCGCAGTGAGTAATTCGCGTGTGCGATCTTTGCTGCCATCGTCGACAAAAATGAATTCAACATCCATGTCGGTGACGGTGGCGCGAAATTCGCCTAAGCGTTTGAGCGTTTCGCCGATGACTTCTTCTTCGTTGTAACACGGGATCACTACTGAAAGTAGTTGTTGCATTGTCTCATCCTCCACGCGCTCTGTTGGCGCCAAGCACTGGGCTTGTTTTTGTAGTTGGTTTTTTTGGTGTTACAAAACTGATTGGGCTCAACCTTACATCATCAGCCTTGGCTTGAAAACCCCATCGCTAATGCTTTGTGGGCTAGCTCTCGATAAATGGTATTGCAGCTGCAAAATGACTGACTCAAATACGCGACAAAGCTAGGAAAATAAACGGTTTAGAGAATGCTGATATTATTTTTAATATGCTGCATTGCAATAATTGCGCTAAGCCGCAGCCTGGTTGAATTTGTAAGAAATCAAGCCCCGTGAGATGGATTACATTATTGCAGTTGCGATAGGGCAAACTGACGTCAGGCGCTAGTCGTAAGGTTGTAGAGCCGCTATAGTGCTCGCTTCCCTGAGTGGTTGATTGAGTTCAAAAAATGTCGAGTTCTACGCTGCGATTTTTCTGGTCCAAGATTGTTTTGGCCTGTTGTTATTGTCTATTGTTGCTGACTGCGCCTGTGTTTGCGGCCGAGCAACTCGCGCGTAATGCTGGCGTTGAGGAAACGAGCCCGTCTGGTGGGGCAGCAGGTTGGACCTTTGATCACTGGACGCAAGGCGAGCCACAAAGTACAGCTGGCCGCGACGAAACAGTATTTCACTCGGGAAAATCATCGCTCAAGATGACTTTGGCGCAAGGCGATGATGGCAAGCTGACGCAGGCCATTGCCGTCAAACCCGATACTTGGTATCGCGTTGCGGCTTGGGTCAAGACGCACGGTATTCCTGCGGATGCAAAAGTAGGGGCGAATCTGAGCATCGTTGATGCGATGGATACTTCGGCCGATCTAAAGGGTGACAATGATTGGCAGGAAATTGTGGCTTGGGGAAAAACTGGTCCCGAGCAAAAAGAAATCAAAGTCGCTTTACGCTTGGGCTTTTATGGCAGCTTAACGACGGGTACTGCGTGGTTTGACGACATTTCAGTGACCGAAGCTGAGCCGGGTGCTGGCGCCAAAGTGATTAGTTTTACCCCACCACCGGCAGCGCCCGCGGCGGTGAGTGAAACGCCATCGAGTGGCACAGCAGCCGCAGCTTGGGCTTGGATTGCGACATTGGGCTATGTTGGCTTGGCATGGTTGTGCATTCGTCAGCGCGCCAGCTTGAATCAGCGTTTTGGTGCCATTGTCGAGGGTTTGTCTCCGCTAACAGCAACAGGGCCGACTTTGGGCTTGGTGCTGCTTGTCGTCTTAGTGAAGGCCTATTGGGCAGGTGCCTATATGGGGCACTCGTATGATATTGGCACTTTCAGCGCCTGGGCGATGGATATGTACCAGCGAGGTTTTGCTGGTTTTTATCGCCCAGATTACTTTGCCGATTACCCGCCTGGTTATATCACGGTGCTGTGGCTGGTTGGCGCACTTTCTAATTGGCTGCATCTACCCTACGGCACGCCGGGCTTTTTAACGCTGCTGAAAATGCCATCGATGTTGGCTGATATTGCCGGTGTCGTTTTCCTGCTGAGCTTAGGGCGAAAAGACGCTCAGACCCGAGTCCTGGCCTTGATGACCGCGCTGCTGTGGTTGCTGAATCCCTTGGCGATTATTACTTCTTCGTTCTGGGGGCAGGTCGATAGCATTTTCACGCTGATCTTGGCTGCTTCTTTGCTGATGCTTGAGCGTCGTCGTGTCGTGCTGGCGGCTAGCTTGTACGCCATTGCGGTGCTATTTAAGCCGCAAGCCTTGCTCGTAGGCCCGATTGCGTTGATTGCTTTGCTCTCCTTGCGCGATTTGCCTTTGCAATTAAAAGCCGTTGGCGCGGCAGTGGCGACGTTCTTTGTTTTGTCTTTGCCATTTACGATTTCGCGTGAACCGCTGTGGATTTTCAGCCTGTATGGCGGCACCTTGGCTAGTTATAACTACTTAACGATTAATGCATTCAATTTATATGCCTTATTCAATGCCAATTGGTTGCCCAATGAAACGCTATTGCTGGGCGTACAGGTCGGCACATGGGCTTGGGTGCTGACCTTAACTGCCTTGGGCGCTGTGGTATATGGCGTGATTAAGGGGCAAGGTACTGGGCGATATTTATTCGGCGCTTTTGCGATTTACCTGCTGTTCTTTGTGCTTGGCCCCAAAATGCACGAGCGCTATTTATTCCCTGCCGCCTTTGTTGGTTTGACGGCTTTTGTCGTCATTGGCGATAAACGCGTGTTGTGGCTGGCGATTGGCGCAAGTTTGACCACTTTCCTCAATACACTGGTGACGTTGGATATTCTGACTCGCCTTAATAGTACCGGTGTACCGAACGGCAATTTCTTTATGATTGCCTGCTCGCTAGTGAATGTATTTTTACTGATTCAAACCTTGCGTACAGGTTATGACCTGTTTTTGCGCGGCAATGTTGTCGCTTTACCTGAAGTCAAAGCCATTGAACCCGTCCAACCTAGCGGTGAATATGTCGCCCCTGTGATCGCGGTTGAAGCCCCGATCGCCAAAGTGAGCCGCCGTGCTTGGATGGCGCTGGCGGGGATTTGCGCAATTTATAGTGTGGCCGCCTTTACCTATTTGGGTAATGGTCAGTCACCACAAAAATTCTGGAATCCCCCCGCAGCAGGTGAGTGGGCGGTCTTCGATTTGGGCGCCGTTCAGCAAGTCGGTCAGCTGCAATACCATCATGGCTTGGGGCAGGGCGAGTACGCTGTGCAATGGTCTGCGGATGGGCAAAATTGGGTGGCTGGTAAGGGCATCATTGTTGATAACCGTTTTGCCGAGTTTCGCTGGCGCAAGCTCGATGTGAAGCTGCCTGCACGTTATTTGAAAATCGGTTTGAGCACTGGTTCGCTGCAAATGAATGAAATTGCGCTGCGTGGTGCACAGGATGAAGTCATCGCGCTTAAATTAAGCAGCGGCCCCAATGATGCGACCGCTTTGATTGATGAACAGGATAAAACGGTCGCCATTTCGACCGCGTTTAACGGCATGTATTTTGACGAGGTTTATCACGCGCGTAGTGCGTGGGAAATCTTGCAAGGAATCGACGCCACTGAAAACACGCACCCACCGCTCGGTAAAATCATTATTGCCTTGGGTGTGGCAATATTTGGCATGAATCCGTTTGGTTTCCGCTTCATGGGCGTGACCTTTGGTATTTTGATGTTGCCAGTGTTCTTTGGCCTGTCGCGTCGATTATTCCGTTCGGAAAACTTCGCTTTGCTGGCGACCGCCTTGTTGGCGCTCGATTTCATGCATTTTACGCAGACCCGCATTGCCACGATTGATACTTATGGCGTGTTCTTTATTCTGGCGAGCTCTTATTGGATGTTGCGTTGGATGCAGCAAGAGCCAGCAACACAAGATTGGAAAACCGATATTAAATCGCTGCTGCTGTGTGGTTTGATGTTTGGTTTGGGTGCCGCCAGTAAATGGATTGTGCTTTATCACGGTGTTGGGCTGGCGGGTCTTTACTGCTGGAATCTGTGGCGTCAGGCCAAAGTCGCGCAAGCTCTGCCTCCGAAATTACCCGGCCAACGTGGCTATGGCGATTGGGTCACGCAAAGCGTGATGTGGTCTGTGCTGGCCTTTATTGTGATTCCGGCGCTGATTTATACCGCTGCGTATATTCCGTTGATGAAGGCGACGGGGCAGGGAATCGCGGGGATGTTGGCCAATCAAACGGGTATGTATCAATACCATAGTCAGCTGAAAGCCACGCATCCGTTTAGCTCGTTCTGGTATCAATGGCCGACGATGGCCAAGCCGATGTGGTATTACTCCGGCTCAGAATGGACTGGCCCGCTGAAGGTTTCGTCGATTAGCGCATTTGGCAATCCTGTGACGTGGTATCTGGGGACATTGGCTTTCTTGGTTGCGATCGGCTGGCGACTTTATATGGCATGGGCAATGGCGAGCTCAAAAGCAGTGTTTCAGCGCTTTGCCATTACGCAAAGCCAGCTTTTTGCCTTGAGTTTTATTTTGGCTGCCGGTTTAACGCAATTTCTGCCTTGGGCGCTGATTCCGCGCAAATTGGTCTTTATTTATCATTTCTTTGCTTCGGTGCCGTTTATTATTCTGGCCTTAGTGTGGGGCGTGCAACGCTTGCAATTGGATAATCCGCAACGCGTCTGGGCGAAATATTTGCCTTGGGGTGTGCTTGCCGTTGCGGCGGCCTTGTTTATTGCCTACTTCCCGGTGATTAGTGGCTATCCTGTGCCGCGCGGCTGGGTGGAGTTTATTAGCAAAGGCCCGATCACTTTGTATTTCTAATTGCATCTGCTCAATACAAAAAAGGCCGATCTTAGATCGGCCTTTTTTATTGGGTATTGCCCCAAAGAGCAATTCAGATAAGGTATTGATAGCAATACCTATGTTAATTAGCCAAATAGTTTGCCTTTGAGCAGATCTAGGCCGGCGCTAAGCAAATCGCTATTACCACCCGCAGCCACTTCACCATTTGGCGTGAGGCCATCGATTAATTGCGGCAGCAAGGTTGACAATGTGCCTGCCGCTTGCTGTGGGTCAACGCCAAATTGCGATGCAATATTGGCAACGGTTTCATTGCCCAAAACGGATTGAATCTGCTCGGCAGAGATGGGTAAATTGTCACCCGTTGAAACCCAAGACTGCGCTACTTCGCCCAATCCGCCATTCTGAAGCTTCTCCAGCAAGCCAGAAACGCCGCCTTGTGATTCAAGCAAGCCAGACAGAGCGCTGCTTTGATCACCGCCAAGTACTTGTGATGCCAAGGTGTCGAGTAAACTCATAGTGTAAAGCTCCAAAGATAAAATTAGCGGGTAAAAACTAGCCTAGCTTGCAGGCATACTGTGACAGCAGTACATAATATAAATTAACTTTGTCCGTTTGATGTCATTTTTAAGTATTTTATTTTGAATGCACTGTCAGCTTTGTTGGATACGCTTTGTGCAGTATCTTAGGGGAAAGCAGCAGATCAATGGCATCTATTGGTATACGCTGGGTGGGTATATAAGTTAATGCTAATTCCATAGCAGCTCTGTAGGGGCTGTTCTACACTAAATAAAAACATAACTGCAGCTCGCTATGATCAAAAAAATCCCTTCCGAAGCTATCCGTCCCGGCATGTATATCCACGATCTGAACGTCGATTGGATGAATCATCCCTTTGTACGCAATCAATTTGTGATCGAGGGCGATGAGGCGATTGCGAAAATCATCGCGACGGGCGTGCGCGAGGTGTATATCGATACGGCACGCGGTTTGGATATGGCCGACGCCCCGACGGTGGAAGAGGTCAATGCCGAGCTGGATGCGCAGCTCCTCAAAATGGCAGAAGAGCCCTCGCCGATTATCAAAGTGTCATTTGCCGAAGAAATGACCCGCGCGCGCAAAATCCATAGCCAAGCCAGCAATGCAGTGCGTACCGTAATGCGGGATATTCGTTTGGGGCAGGCGATTCACCTGGAAGGGGTGGCGCAAGTTGTGGAGGACATCACCGATTCGGTGCTGCGCAACAGCGGAGCGCTAGTGGGCTTGAGTGGGATTAAAAACAAGGACGAATACACCTTTCTGCATTCGGTCAGCGTCTGTACCTTGATGGTGACGTTTGCCCAATCTTTGGGCTTAGATCGAGATTTAATTCGACTGGCGGGTACGGGGGGCTTATTGCACGACACGGGCAAGATGAAAGTGCCGAATGAAATTCTCAATAAACCCGGCCGACTGACCGAAGCCGAGTTCGCCATTATGCAAAGCCACCCCGAAGCGGGCTGGCAGATCTTGAAAGACATTGATGGGATGGAAGATATTCCGCTGGATATCACGCTG
This sequence comes from Chitinibacter bivalviorum, assembly GCF_013403565.1. Lineage (NCBI taxonomy): Bacteria > Pseudomonadati > Pseudomonadota > Betaproteobacteria > Neisseriales > Chitinibacteraceae > Chitinibacter > Chitinibacter bivalviorum. The sequence continues at coordinate 3,477,391 of NZ_CP058627.1, forward strand.
CATCATCACGAGCGAATGGACGGAACAGGTTATCCACACAAATTACCTGGTGATCAAATTAGCCGTATGGCGCAGATGGCCGCTGTAGTTGATGTCTATGACGCGATTACTTCCGATCGTTGTTACCACAAAGGTATGCCGGCGCCAGAAGGATTGCGCAAATTGTGGGAGTGGAGCAAGTTTCACTTTAACCCCGAATTAGTGCAGGCCTTTATGCGCACCGTGGGGATTTATCCGGTGGGCACCTTGGTGCGATTGGAATCTGGCCGACTGGCCGTCGTCATTGATCAAAACGACGCAGCGATGTTGCAACCCAAGGTCAAAGTCATTTTTAGTACTAAATCCAATACCTATATTACGCCGCAAGTGGTTGATCTGGCGCGCCCAATGGGTAAGGGTGGTGCAGATAAAATCGTCGGGCATGAAAACCCAGAAAAATGGCAGATCAGTGTCGCCCGCTTCTTGTTTGAAGCCAGTTAATCGGTGACTGCTACGCTAAGTTTGGTTAATTTATCTTGCAGTATTTTTAGATTTTAAGTCGCAATATCGGGAGAGAGAATCATGTTTGCCGCCGCGGAATTGGGCCATGTGCTCGATAAAGAACAATACAAAATCGCCGCAGACCAATTGCGACAGCAGCTTCTTACGATTCAGTATCAGCTCAAAGATCGAGCAGACTTTCCGGTGGTGATTCTATTGGGGGGCGTGCCAACTGCAGGCCGTGGGCAGGTTGCTAATTTATTGCTGGAATGGATGGACCCGCGGCTGATTGCGACCCATGCATTTTCCGCGCCAAATGATGAAGAACGTGCCCGCCCTCCTTACTGGCGTTATTGGCGTGTACTGCCGCCGAAAGGAAAAATGGCCATTTTGTTTGGCGGTTGGTACAGCGGGCCGATGTGGGATCAGCTCACCTCGCAACCCGATTCCGTGCAGTATGAGCACGAGCTGGGCAAGATTATCCGGCTTGAAACCATGCTGGCCGATGAGGGCGCTTTGGTACTGAAGTTCTGGCTGCATCTGCCCAAAGAGCAGCTGAAAAAACGTCTGAAAAAATACGCCAATGATCCGCTTACTTCATGGCGTTTTGACGAAACCGATTTGTGGTTTTTAGATCATTACGATGAAGTGATGGCTTCGCAGCAGGATTTGTTGCAAAGAACCAATCTCGCCGATGCGCCATGGCGAGTGATTGAAAGTAGCGATGAGCGCTATCGCGATATTGCCGTTGGTACGCATATTCTTGAAGCCATTACGCATCATATGGAACGCACCTCGGTGCGCCAAAAACGAGTCAATGCCGCGCCGCTTATGCCATCGATTGACGGTGTCCGTTTGCTCGATCGCTTGCCACTTGACGCCGATCTGAGCAAAGAAAGTTATAACGAACAGCTTGAAGAATTGCAGGGACGATTGAATGGTTTGACCCGGCATCCCGATTTTAAAAAATACTCGGTGGTGTGTGTTTTTGAAGGCATGGATGCCGCAGGGAAGGGCGGAGCGATTCGACGCATTACCGCCGCGCTCGATGCGCGGCAATATCGGACGATCCCGATTGCTGCGCCTACCGAAGAAGAGCGTGCGCAGCCCTATTTATGGCGCTTCTGGCGTCATATTCCACCGCACGGACAAATTACTTTATTTGATCGCTCTTGGTATGGCCGAGTCTTGGTCGAGCGGGTGGAAGACTTTGCCAGTCGTGCCGACTGGATGCGCGCCTACGGCGAAATCAACGATTTCGAAGCGCAGATTAGTTTGGCGAACGTGATCGTTGTGAAATTCTGGCTGGCCATCAGTAGTGAAGAGCAATTGCGCCGCTTCAAAGAGCGTGAAGAAATTGAATACAAACGTTTCAAGATCACCGATGAAGATTGGCGCAATCGCGAAAAATGGGATGCCTACATTGAGGCGGGCAGCGATTTGATTGAGCGTACCAGTACCGCCATTGCGCCCTGGCATATGGTCGGTGCAAATAATAAGTATTATGCACGCCTCGAAGTTTTGCGCCATTTATGCGAGCGTATCGAGGCGGCGCTAGGCCCGCAAAAGGCTGGCAAAAAACGCAAAGCCACCTAAGCGGCTAATCCAATGCACACCTTGCATGGATAAATGTCCGCAAGCACAGCTTCAACGGTAAAATAGCGGCCATTAAAGGAGAATGGCGTGGCGGATTGGAGCATCTGGAAAACCTTGGAGGATTGGCGGAGCAAGCGGCATGAGCTTGATCCGATCTTTGCTCGCGCAGGGGTCGCTCCAGAGTTGGAATCTTTAGCCAATCGCCTTGCGACCGATTTGCGTCGAGCGCCACCGACTCGCCCTTTGTTGTCGGGTGATCCGGATATAGATGATCGCGAAATGGCGGGCTACTTCGAAGCCTATTACCGCCATTTTGACGATGCGCTCTATAAGGCGGAAAGTCTGGTGCGTATGCCATGGGTGCCCGAAGCAGCACCGACTGGGCGCGCGGTTTTGGCTGAGGTCGAGCGCATTCGCAAAGAAATGCGCACCCATCCGGGGACGCACCCGCCATTTGAGCCGCTCGATCAGCTGATTCAGCAATATATTCGCTTAGATGACCCTGATCTAAAAATTTCCCCCGAGCTGATGAATGGGCGGCGCCAGACTTTAATCGAGGTGGCGGGCTATCCCTTGACCGTGCAGCATTCCATCAAAGACCCGTATGACAACACGGTGCCAGCCATTTCCAGTGAAGAATTTCGTCTGCAATTGCACGAAAAAATGCGCCAGTATTTGGAGCAAGATTGGCTGCACTGCCGTGTGGTAACGCAATGGTATGTTAGCTTGGCGCTTGATGCGGCGCTCGCCCGTAAAAAGCGCGATGCTGGCGATGACGAGCGGATTCGGGCGATGCTCACTCGGCGCTGGCCAACCTTATCGGTGATCGTGCCGGATTTAGAGCATATCGATCAGATTTGGTATTTGATGCTGGCTTTGGCGGCAATTGGGTCACTGTTAGCCGAAATTTGGTGGCTTGCCATTCCGCTGATTATTTGGCTGAATTTATCGGTCGGTGGGCATCGACGCGAGCGCAAAGAAATGGAAGTGCGTCGCGCACAGCTTGCCTCGCGGGCGCAGAGTTTGAAAACAGTGCGCGACCGATTTGCGCACAATCAGCTGACCTTGGAGCGTATTTCTCCCATGCTGCGTCAGCTCGACGAAAAAGGCGAATACTTTGATGACCACGTATTCGCCTTACTCAATCTCCATCAGTTTGCTACCTAGTATGTATATGCATCAAGACCTTTAATTAATTGCTCTGTAGTAATATACCCCTAGGGTTGAATCGTGCCATCAATCAGCATAATGAGTTGACCGCTCTGCATCGCTGTCCAGTTTTCATTGTCGGTGAGGGGTTCCGTCGCAATCATGGCGACACGATCGCTGGGCTGAGTTTCCCGCGAAAAATCCACGGCTAAGTCGGTATCGCTCAGATGTGCGTGGCAAAATGGCGCCTGACGCACCAAATAATGCAATTTGGTGCTGCAATGAGCAAACATCACCTGCCCATTCGAGAGTAGAAAATTAAAAGTGCCGTGCTGCGCTAGCGTGCTACTCAGTTCCTTCAAGGTATCGCGCAGAGCCGCAAAGCTGGGCGGCGATTGAAAACGCTCGGCTAGTTGGTTCAATATCCAGCAATATGCATGCTCGCTATCTGTGCTACCGACGGGCAGAAATCGTCCTTGCTCTAAGGACGGCAAGTCGCTGAGATTGCCATTGTGCGCAAAAATCCAATACTGCCCCCATAACTCACGGCCAAAGGGGTGGGTGTTGGCCAGATTAATTTGCCCTTGCGTCGCCTTGCGAATATGCGCGATGACATTGGTGCTTTTAATCGGATAGGCGCGGACCAGATCAGCCACTGGGCTGGAAATTGACGGGAGATAATCGAGAAAAAGTCGACAACCTTCACCTTCAAAAAACGCAATCCCCCAGCCGTCAGAGTGCTCGTCGGTTAAGCCGCCGCGACGACGAAAGCCTTCAAATGAAAAAATAATATCCGTCGGGGTATTGCAGTTCATGCCGAGTAGTTGGCACATTGTCATTAACCTATTGTTTTTTAATGATATTGGCGTAAAATAAAACTGTATTAAGTTCGCTTCTCCGTGGAGAAATTGCTCCGTTTAGGGAGGGCTGCGATCGTGCTTAATAGTGTATCTGACCGCAATGGTTTTTTCTCGCGTCAAAATGGCGTTGGGGCGATTTATGGTCAAAATACAGCGACCCCTTCTGCTGGCCTGTCGAGCGATGATATTTATCGCATTGGGTCGATGAGTGCGATTAATCGCGTCGGCGGTTCCAATTTGCAACTGAGCAATTTGAATGCTATCAGTGCCGCCCCCAACGAATTCCTGCAAAAACGCTTCAGCAGCTCAACGGTAACCTTATCCGCGCCAGCGCAGGTGCAATCGTCGTTATCTACATTGGATACGACGCTTAAATCATTCTCCCTTCCTGCAGTGCGCAATCCACTTAAAACAAGCCAATCGCAGGCTGAAATCGCAACTGCCAAAGCGCTGTCAGGTGGGGATGCGCTCGCCGCACAGACGATTGAGGTTAAGCAGTTGGCCCAAGGGCAAATTAGTCAGACTAAGGCCTTAGCCAGTAAGGATGATCTTTTGGGGAAAGGGAGTTTGACAATCCGTTTTGGCGCGATCAATGATCAGCTCAATCAAGCTCAGGGTGGTAAAACGCTGCAAGTACAAATCGACTCGACCGAGACCTTGGGTGATCTTGCGCGAAAAATCGAAAACGCCCAGCCCAGCCTCAGGGCTGCGGTGGTCGTAGATACGCAGGGCGCGCGTTTGCAATTAGAAAATACCAACACGGGTGCGGAGCAAGCCTTCACCCTGATCGCGCAGGAAGATAGTGGTGGGACAAGTACCAATTTGTCGCGCTTGTCGCTCGACGCTGCTGCGGCGACGTCGGGTTTGCGTGTGGCGCTAGATGCCAAGGTCAGTATTGCTGGGCGTGAAGTGCAAAGCGCGAGTAATACGTTGAGTGACACTGCAAGTAATGTGCAACTCGAGCTGAAAAGCGTTGGGCAGGCTAGCATTGGGCTTGAGCGCGATGACAAAGCGCTCGCTGCAAATTTTAAGCATCTCATTGCCGGGATCAATGAACTGAAAACGCAGTTGCAGGCGGTTGATGCGGGCCTAGCCAAGAAAACCATTTCTCAGATCGATGAGGTTTTGAATAAGCTTAGCGTCGGGCAAGGGAATGAGAGCTTGTCACTGAATGCGATTGGAATTACCAGCAGTAATGATGGCAAATTGATCGTAAATGAAACACGCTTAAGTCAGCAGGCTTTGGCGCAAGCCGATTCAGTGAATACCTTGTTTAATCGGGCAGTCGATCAGTTGGGGGCGATGACAAGCGCGGGTTTGCAAACGACGTCATTTTTGAATAATCCGGCCCAAGTATTGCGCAATAATGCGGGGTTTACTTACCCAAGGTTTGGCGAGGCATCAACGGCCTTACCTCCGCCCGTATGGTCAGCAAATAATGCGAATAATTGGCGTAATCAGTATGGCATTTCGCAGTATTTGCAGATTTCGCTTTTACGCTAATTGAGATCGTACACAAGAATGACGGACATAAAAAAACCCGCTGATGCGGGTTTTTTTATGAGGGTTGCAACTTCTGAAGTTTACAACTTATTCTGCAGCGGCCAATGCACCTGCGCCGATAAAGAAGCCTACATCTACATGCAAGATCTCACCGGTCATGCCTGAGCACAAATCTGAGAGCAGGAACGCAGTGACGTTACCTACTTCTTCTTGTGTCACATTGCGTTTTGCTGGTGTAGCATCTGCAGCGCCTTTAAGCAGTTTGCCAAAGTTCGCAATGCCTGCTGCTGCCAGTGTTTTGATTGGACCCGCAGAAACGCCGTTAACACGGATTTCTTTGCTGGTGCCCAATGCGGCAGCCATGTAGCGGACATTCGCTTCAAGACTCGCTTTGGCCAGACCCATCACGTTGTAGTTTGGAATCGCACGCTCAGCACCGAGGTAAGACATCGTTACCAAGGAAGCACGCTCATTGAGCATAGGGCGCGCTGCTTTTGCTAAAGCGGCAAAGCTGTATGAGCTAATGTCGTGTGCAATTGCGAAGTTTTCACGCGTCACCGCATCGAGGTAGTCGCCTTTCAAGGCGTCGCGTGGGGCGAAGCCAATCGAGTGAACCAAGCCATCAAACGTTGGCCAATGCGCCGCGAGAGCAGGAAACAGCGCGTCAATTTGCTCGTCGCTCGCCACATCACAGGGCAAAACGATGGTCGAATCAAAGTGAGCAGCTAATTTAGCAACGCGGTCTTTCAAATCTTCACTGACATAGGTGAACGCCAATTCTGCACCTTCACGGTGGCAGGCTTGAGCAATACCATAAGCAATCGAGCGATCCGACAGCAGGCCAGTAATCAAAATCTTCTTATTAGCGAGAAACCCCATGGGGCACAGTCCTCGAATATAAACAATCGGGCGATTATAAGCTTAAAAATCAATTCATGGCATAGGGCAGTGCTAAGTTGTGCAGCAAGGGGCCATTTACATCACCTAAATGCAGCCCATGTTCCAGGCTGGCAATCTGCGCCACCACCAGTAATTCCATGCCGCCTTGCGGTGCTGGTGCTGCCAGCATGATTTTGCCGCTGGCTTGACCGTTCATTTCCGGGCTAAAAACATCGTCTCCAGCTTTGGCGTCGGTTGAATCGACGTGCATTCGATAGGTGCGACGTTTGAGTTTACCCAGGTACTGAGTTCTGGCGACAATCTCTTGGCCGGGATAGCAGCCTTTGGTGAAGCTAATGCCGCCGATGAGCTCCAGATTGGCCATTTGCGGTACAAATTCTTCCTGTGTTGCCGCGGTAATCCACGGCGCGCCAGCTTGGATCTCGCCCAGCCACCAGCATGATGCACCGGCTGGCGTAGCGCCAAGTGCGACCAGTTGTTGCCACACGGCTGCTGCCATTTCTTGCGGGAGTAAAATTTGATAGCGAGCGTTGGCTAAACCAATGATTTGAATTTGATCTTGTGTAATTACGCTCATTTCGCTGGGTATGTTGCCAAAAGCTTTTTCAATAATGGATTTGGCGTGGATACCTGCAAGTCCGATCAGTGCGAGTTCGGGGTTGGCATCGCAGGCCTTGGTTTTACTGCGCATAATAAACATCGCTAAGCGTTTTTGAATCGCAGCTTGAATCTCGCTGGCGACTTGCAATAAATAATCATCGCCGCGACGGATGACCAAAAAACTCGCCTGCATCCGACCTTTCGGAGTTGAGTAGCTAGAGTATTGCACCGCATCGCTGGCAAGCGCGCGAATGTCGCTCGATAACTGGCCTTGCAAAAAGGCTTGGGTTTCTTCGCCACTAAAACGGATTAAGCCAAATTGAGTCAGTGGGATGAGCGCGGCGTTATCTGCATAAGCTTGAAGCTCGGTTTGAGGGTTGCCAAATGAAATGACTGCGCCAGTGTCAGACAAACTGGCGCCAATAGAATCAAGCCAAGACATGGGTGCTTTCCTGAGGGGATCAAATTAAATTGAATATTAACACGCCCCGACTTGCGGGGCGTTGGGGGGAGGGTTATTGCGGTACGGCTTCCGTGTGCGCTTCAGGTTTGTCTTCGACTGGCGTGGGCGCTTCGGATGACGGGCGGTAAGAGCCACCGCTGCGCAACTCTGGTGAGTCGAGCGAGCCAGCCACTTTGAGTTGGTTGCTGACTACGACTGCGCCTGCTGCCAGTTGAGAGGCGATGTTGCCAGACAGCGTGTTATCGCGAATCAGAATCTCGCCGCGTGAGCGAAGCTTGCCTGCATCAAGGGCAAGCGCGCGGAATTGCACGATTTTGCCATTGATGTTGATGCCGCCAGCCAATGTATTGAAGTTGGTTTGCCCGCCACGATTCTGAACCGTTGGGCTTTGCGATTTGAGCGGAGTCACTAGGTCAAAGTTGCTCAACATCCCATCTTGTAAGATAAATCGGCCGACAATTTGAGGTTGCTTGAAGAGAGTGTTGTAGTCAGTGCCTTGATAACGGAAAGTGGCATCTGCATTCATGCGGCCACTGGCGCGGGTGATAGAGCTAAAGACTTTGATTAACGGCTCAGCTTGAATGTTCTTGCCAAATAATTGGCCAGTTAAATTCCAACCCTGATTCCAATTTAATTGCGCATTGCCCGTGACTAAGCCGCCGTAAAGATCTGCGCGGATGTCTGAGATATTGATGCCGTCAGCGTTGGCAGTGCCAATCAGTTTTAAGAATTCAAATTGAATAGGGTGGCCCAGCGGTGAGGCCCAGCCTTTGGCATTAAATTGAACTTTAAACGTGCCCCCATCTGACGGTTGTACTTGTAACTCAGCTCGACCTTGATCACTCGTGACTAACAGGTCATCAATATTGCCGTCGGCTTTGAATCGCAATTGCCCATCGACGGGGCCGATTGTCCCTTTTTCGAGTTTTACGGAGACTTGAGACAAATTAAGTCGATCAATTTTGACCGCGCCGCCTTGGTTAGGGTGTAGCCGATTTGGTATATCTAAGGCAAATGAGCGCGAAAAATCGCCCTGACTTAGTGTGATATCGCGCAGGTGCTCACCCAAATTAAGTATATTGTGAGCGGTTACTGGAATATTGATGGCGCCGATGTGCGCGGTTTCAGGTGAATCGAGCACTACATTGTGAAAGGTGAAAACTGGGGCAGGGCTGTAACTAAAGCTAATATCGCCTATGCTCGCTTTGGTATTTGAAAGCACAGAAAGCTTTGATTCCAAATCGCTTTTGAATAAGCCATAAGGAAAAATTAGGGGGGCCGCGGCAATGATACCGCCAGTGGCGAGAAGGCCAATCAATAAGTTTTTAGACATTGTTTTCGTTTTCGTCGATAAATTTATACGGTTTTTCTTGACTGCAACGCTCGGGGTGACTATTATACGCCCCATACCGATTCCCCGATAGCTCAGTCGGTAGAGCAACGGACTGTTAATCCGTGTGTCCCTGGTTCGAGCCCAGGTCGGGGAGCCAAATAATACCGATTTAAGTTGGTTTGCTAACTTAAACGACTTGATTGAAAGATCAATTCCTCGATAGCTCAGTCGGTAGAGCAACGGACTGTTAATCCGTGTGTCCCTGGTTCGAGCCCAGGTCGAGGAGCCAAATAAAAGGGCTAGCTTATAAGCTAGCCCTTTTTCTTTGTCGCTGCAAATCTAATCTTCTTGATGCTAGGCGCATGTCGCGATTATGCTAAACGGTATATTCCCGTTTTGTTGGAGTCGCGTATGTCAGAGCCTAGCTCTCCTGCCCCATCACCTGAAGTTCATCCTGCTCCTGCACCAGTTAGCTTTTTGCAGCGCTATCGCCTGCATTTGGCGGGCGCAGGTGTTTTGCTATTGGTGGTTTTCTTTTTGCTCATCGGCATTGCCATTGGCATGGCAAAGAAAAATTTCGAAAAGAAATTTTATCTCACTCAGATTGAGAAGCTAAAAGATAGCTTGGCACAGGCCGTCGATCACCGTGAAGAAATGCAAAAAGAAATCACTGACCTCAAAATCGATTTGCGTGCCAAAAAAGATCATGTGAGTGAGCTTGATGAAAAAATCGAAAAACTCGAGGCCAAGCTCAAAAAGTCAGGTGGTGAGGTAGAGCCAGCAACCTCTACGCATGGTGCGAATGTTGCCAGCACAGCTGCTGTTGCAAGTTCAGGCGATCAAGGCGTAGATTATGTGCGTTTGAAAGCGGGCGATTGTGTTGTCGATAGTGGCGCCGCCGCTAATACGGCGAGCAAATGGCGGGAATGTTTAAAGAACGCGAAAAAAACGCCAGAGACAAAACATTAGTTGTGCTCTGGCGTTGCAGTTCGGCCGTCTAGCTGAGGTAGGGGCTGATATCAAATTCGTCGATTTGCTCTGGTTTCATATAACGCTGCGCATATTCGCGATAAATGCCTGAACGTAAGAAGAGCGCGAATAAATCGGCATCAATATGCTGATCTTTGCGCATAAAGCCCATAATTTTGATCGCCTCGGAGAGTGTTTTCCCTTTTTTATAAGGGCGATCAACCGCGGTGAGCGCTTCAAAAATATCGGCGATCGCCATCATGCGGGCGGGCAGGCTCATTTCATCGCGTTTCAGGCGTTTAGGATAGCCAGTGCCATCCATTTTCTCGTGATGACCTCCCGCTATCTCGGGTACCCGAGCGAGGTGGCGTGGGAAGGGCAGTTTTTCCAGCATGATAATGGTCTGGATAATGTGCTCATTGATTTTGTAGCGTTCCTCTTCAGATAGTGTGCCGCGCCCTACACTCAGGTTATACATTTCTCCGCGATTATATAAATACTCCGGCACATTCACCTTAAAGCCCCATGGATTATCCTCTGGCAATTGTTCGCGAGCTGTTCGGGTAAATAAATGTTCCGGTTTGTCTGACAGCAGCGGCTCGGTGGCTGGGAGAGTGGCCTCGGGGGCTCGCGCTTTGCGTTCTTTCTCTTCGTGTGAAATCCCGATTCGATCCGATAGCGTGCGCTGCCAAGTGCGTGCAGCAATTTGTTTGAGGCGATCGACTTTTTCGGGGGCCATAAACTCGCCGCCTTCATTGCAAGTGGCTATAAAGGCGTAATCATCATCCAGTTGTGTGATGGTTTCCTCTAATTGGGCTTCGAGTGCACTTCGATCGCCGCCGCTAGCGACTTGTTGCCAGTAATTAATTTGCGCATCGCGTTTCAATACTTCAAAACGCATCCGGACTTCATGAATTCGGTCGTACAGCGTTTCCAGTTTGGTCGCCTTGTCGACGACATATTCAGGCGTCGTGACCTTGCCGCAATCGTGTAGCCAAGCCGCGATATGAAGTTGCTCCCATTCACCTTCGCTGAGCTGGAAGTCGGCATAGGGGCCATCCTGTTCGGCGCATGCAGCGCGAGCCAGCATCTTGGTTAGTTCAGGGACGCGCTGGCAGTGGCCGCCGGTGTACGGGCTTTTTGCGTCAATAGCGCCAGCAATAAGTTGGATAAAGGCCTCGAGCAAGGTTTTCTGCTCTTGAATCAGGCGTTGGTTTTCAATCGCCACCGCAGCATTGCCTGAAATGGCTTCAATGAGCGCCTGCCGACCGGGGTCAACCTTATTGGTGCGCAATAGCATCACAATGACGCCAACCAAAGTTTGGTTGCGATCTTTAAGCGGCAGTGTAATGGTGGTCATTGCCTCAGTAATCGAGGGTTGGCTGCCAAATAGGTTATGCAGTTGCTCAAGACTTAGCTGGTCAATGATGGTACCTCGCTGGGCAGAGCGGGCAATAATACTGTCGCTGTTATCGAGTTGGATTAAAGGCCGCTTGCTTAGATCTAGCGCGGTTTTGTTGAGTAGACCATGGCTGGCTTTTAATGATTGTGTATTGGGTTCTGGTAGGTAAATGACACCGCCTTGCGCCCCGGCGATATCCGATAACTCGTTAAGTACCCGTGCTAATAGCCGCTCAAAATTGGTTTCGGAAGCCAGGCTGGTCGACATATCCAGAAACGAGTGGATGGTGGACTTCATATTGCCCATCGCATTGGCGAGCTGAAGGACTTCGGTAATATGTGATTTCACCTCGATAGGTGATTCGAAATCAAATTGCTCGATTTTTCGCGCCTCATCGGTGAGGCTTTTTAATGGTTTTGAAGCCATGCGCGAAAATTTCAGGGCCGCAAATAGCCCGATGAGCAGTAAAAGACCAAAAATCAGCATAGCCTGATTACGCGATGCAGTGACTTTCGCTAGTAATTCAACTTGGGGTGATGCGATCAGCAGGCGCAATGGTTGGCCGCCAGGGATGTCTATATTGGCGACATAACCTTGCCATTGCTCATCGGTGGCGCTGAATGTGCCAGGGTGTTGGCTGTATTGCGCGGCCTTGCTCAGTAGAATTTGCAAAACTGGGGCATCTTGATTGATGAGTTTGGGTAAGCCCATGCTCCCATCCGGACGGGCGATTAGTTTTGGGACACGGCTGTCAGATGTGCCACGCTGCCAGCAGAGAACTTCTTCCTGTAAGTTGATAAGGGCAATGCGGCTGTTAGGGGTGATGGTTTGTCGTAATGCTTGCTGGATGCGGCTCATCACAATGTCCATTGCCACGACGGCATCTTCGCCTGCTGCTTTTTTCGAGTAGCTCACGCCGACTTGTTCGCTGGTCGCGAAATAATACGGGTCGCTGGCGATGGCGCTGTCGGGAGAGTTAAACCCTGCGCTGTACCAAGGGCGGGTGCGGGGGTCGAATTTATAATTGGGGTCGATGCGCCGCCCTAGCTCTTTGAGTTGGGCATCGTAATACAGGTATTCCCCCTGCATTGTTTGGTCAATCAGGCTGACGCTTTGTACTACCCAGCGGGTGTTGGCGGGTGGGTTGAGTCGGGTGCGAAGTATTTTGTTTTCTTGCCATTTACGCACCATAAAAAATTCGCCATTTCTATACCCTACATAGGTAGATGTTGCCGATTCAATGCTGCTAAGCGCTGTGGTGATATACCTTAGGCTGTCCAAGCGTTCATTCAGTGTTTTGGCTTTGATGATTCGCTGATGGGCGAAAATATCGACAAAGGTCTTGGTGGGTTGGTACACGCTGGCGACACTGGATGCCGTCATTTTGCTGATCATCTCAAAGCGCTGATTTGTCGCTTCTAAGGCATCTTTATTCATGCGCTCAAAGAGCACGATGCCGATCAGTAATGAAAAGGCCAGCATAAGCCCCGTAAACAGGTAGGAGATATGCACATGTAATGGGATGTTTTTGTTGCTGAACGGCATGATGGCGCTCGCAGTGGATGGTGTTCAATTAGTATAGGGTGAAAGAATGGGGTTTTCCGTGAGAAATAATCGAAAAAAAGCCCGCATAATTGCGGGCTTTCTTGGCAAGTGAATTGTACTGCTTACAGTACTTTAGCAATTGAATCAGCAACATAGTCGATGTTGTTTACGTTCAACGCGGCCAAGCAGATGCGGCCTGTTGAAACTGCGTAAATGCCATAGTCAGCACGCAGTTTTTCAACTTGCTCAGCAGTCAGGCCAGTGTACGAGAACATACCGCGCTGTTGCGTTACGAATGAGAAGTCTTGCGCTACGCCGCGCGCTGCGAGTTTTTCCACCAGACCAGAGCGCATTGCACGGATGCGTACGCGCATACCGCCGAGTTCTTCTTCCCACATCGCGCGCAATTCTGGGCTAGCCAAGACTGCGGCTACCACTGCGCCGCCGTGGATTGGTGGGTTAGAGTAGTTAGTGCGGATCACGCGTTTCAGCTGGCTCAATACGCGGCCAGATTCTTCTTTGCTTGAAGTAATGATCGACAAAGCACCAACGCGCTCGCCGTACAAAGAGAAGCTTTTTGAGAATGAGCTAGAGATAAAGAATTGCAGGCCAGAAGCTGCGAATGCTTTAACCGCTACTGAGTCAGCGTCGATGCCTTCAGCAAAACCTTGGTAAGCCATGTCGAGGAACGGCACCAAGCCGCGCTCGCGGCAAACTTCAACCACTTCACCCCATTGTGCGTCAGACATGTCGGCGCCCGTTGGGTTGTGGCAGCAAGCGTGCAAGATAATGATCGAGCCTGCGTCCAGACCGAGCAGGAAGGCTTTCATCGCTGCGAAATCAACGCCGCGTGTCGCAGCATCGTAGTATGGGTAGTCGCCCACTTTGAAGCCAGCCGCTTCAAAAATCGCGCGGTGGTTTTCCCAGCTTGGGTTGCTGATGTAAACGGTGGCATTTGGGTTCAGACGGTAGAGGAAGTCGCCACCAATACGCAAAGCGCCAGTGCCGCCCAAGGCTTGAGCGGTTACAACGCGGCCAGCTGCAGTCAATTCGCTTTCAGCGCCAAACAACAGATTTTGCACGCCTGCGTTGTACGCTGGGTTGCCTTCGATGGCTTGGTAGCCACGGGGCGGCTGAGCTGCCAAACGTGCTTTTTCCGCTTCTTTAACCGCAGCGAGCAAAGGAATCTTGCCTTCGTCGTTGTAGTAAACGCCCACGCCCAGGTTTACTTTGGTGCTGCGTGTGTCAGCGTTAAACTGTTCGTTCAGGCCCAAGATTGGGTCGCGAGGGGCCATTTCTACGGCGGCGAAAATCGAGGATGTCATCCTGTGCTCCATCAATGTGTGTATCCGGGCAAGGGCTCTCGTGCGGTTGCCACGGTAGGGGAAAATGCAGGCAAAGATTTTATCACGACTCGGCGGCTTGTGCTGTAGCACTGCGGTGGCTGGCGTTGTTGTGGATCAAGCGCGATTGATGTGCTGTGTTTTTTGTGGGTATATGCATGAAATTTATTTTGGATAAAGATTTCATGCTGATACGGTGACGGGGTATACGCCACTTCCGATGGTGGTACTCATCACTTTGCGCCATTTTTGCGTTCAAAATGAAACTTTGACGCTCGGCGGTGGGGCGCAATACCGCACAAAACCACGCCACAGCTCAATTGCTGGTGACGTGGTTTTGATGATTTCAGTTGGCTGGAATTGTGGCCGGCTTAACTGCTGCGGCGTGAAAAATCGCGCGGTCTAAAGCCCAGTAGGCCCAGCGTGACAAAGTAGGTCGCCATGCCTGCCGCCACCAGTCCAGATAAGCGCAACAGACGCATTGCCATATTGCCTTGCGACCAGTCGGGCATGATGTGTAGCAGGCCCAGCAGTGAGATGGCCATCACCGTGACCGCGATCAACAGCTTGATCAGAAAGATTTTCCAGCCCGCTTGCGGTTGGAAAATCTGCTGCGTACGTAATTTGTAGAATAAGAACGACGCATTGGTCAGTGCGCCCAGACTAATCGCCAGCGCCAGCCCTGCGTGTTGCAGCGGGCCGATCAGGATCAGATTGAAGCCTTGGGTAATGCACAGCGTGAAAATCGCAATTTTCACCGGCGTTTTGATGTTTTGGCGCGCATAAAAACCGGGAGCCAAAATCTTGATCAAAATAAGCCCGACCAAACCAACCGCGTAGGCGCTGAGCGCGCGTTGCGTCATCGCAGCATCGTGCGCCGTGAATTTGCCGTATTGAAACATCGCGACTGTAAGCGCTTCTGACGTGATGGCCAGTGCGACGGCGGAAGGAATCGCCAGTAGTAAAGCCAAACGCAGGCCCCAATCAAGTATGCGTGAATATTCGGCGGTATCGTTGCTGGCATAGGTTTTCGACAGCGAGGGCAGCAAAATCGTCCCTAGCGCCACGCCGAGCAAGCCCGTTGGAAATTCCATCAAGCGGTCGGCGTAATACATCCACGACACAGAGCCCGAAATCAGGAAAGACGCAAATACGGTATTAATAATCAGTGAAATTTGACTGACCGATACGCCCAGAATCGCGGGTCCCATCTGACGCATTACGCGCCACACGCCCGCGTCATGGAAATTGAGTTTGGGGCGCGTCAGCATATTAATTTTGCGCAAATAGGGAAGTTGATACGCCAATTGGGCAATGCCGCCGACAACAGTCGCCCACGCCATCGCTTTAATCGGTGGATCAAAATAGGGGGCTAGAAACACGGCGAAAATAATGAACGACACATTCAATAGCGTCGGTACAAAAGCCGGAATCGAAAATTTATTCCACGTATTGAGCACAGCGCCGGCGAGTGAGGACAGCGAAATGAGCAAAATATAGGGGAAGGTAATGCGCAGCAGATCAACGGTCAGGGCGAATTTATCGGGGCGATTCGTAAAGCCGGGGGCTGTGGCCATAATAATGAACGGCGCGGCAATCATGCCGATGGCGGTGACGATCGCGAGGATCAGCGTGAGCATGCCGGAGACGTCGGCGATAAATTCGCGCGCGGCCTCGTCGCCTTGTTTATTCTTATATTCTGCCAGTATAGGTACGAAAGCTTGGCTAAATGCGCCCTCGGCGAAGATACGTCGCAAAAGATTGGGTAAACGAAACGCCACATTAAAGGCATCCGTTGCAATGCCCGCGCCAAACATCCGCGCCATAATCGCATCGCGCGCAAAACCCAATACCCGTGAAACCAAGGTCATCGAGCTGACGGCCGCTACGGCTTTGAGTAAATTCATTTCTATCGCCCCTGATTGCTTTTGCTGCGCATGATACGCTGCTCTTGCGCTTGTCGTGAAGAACGAATAAAATCGTCGGCTTTCTAGGGTTGTGTGTGCTGCCGAAAGTCCGTGTCTCCGGCCAAGCAGTAGACCCGTTACACCTACTAGGAGCATTACAACATGGCAAATTCAGCACAAGCACGCAAGCGCGCTCGTCAAGCTACTGAAGCACGTGAACACAATGGCGCTCAGCGTTCAGAATTCCGTACTGCAGTTAAAAAAGTAATCAAAGCCATCGCTACTGGCGATAAAGCTGCTGCAACTGCTGTTTACCAGCAATCAGTTAGCACTATCGATCGTATCGCTGACAAAAAGATTTACCACAAAAACAAAGCTGCTCGTCATAAGAGCCGCCTGGCTGCTGCTATCAAAGCAATGGCTTAAGTTTTTGCCCGAATCGCAAAAAAGCCCACTTTCGAGTGGGCTTTTTTGTTGCCTGCCGCCTGCGGAACTGTGGGTTTTCAAGTGAGGCAGGTCTCGGCTCAGCCGAGCCCTAGATGATTAGGCTGATTAGTTCGCAGGCTGATGTTCTATACCCACACCCCCCGCCCTCTCCCTGAGAGGGGGCCTCGCTGCGCCTGTACTGTTGTGGTTTGTTGACCTTTGCTGGTCTCGGCTGAACCGAGCCCTTTAGGTTGGTGTTTGATTTGCAGGCTGATGTTCTATACCCACACCCCCCGCCCTCTCCTTGAGAGGGGGCCTCGCTGCGCGAGTGGGTAGTTCATGGCAATGTTTTGCTTGCTTGGAGAAATTGTATTTTAGAATTTTAATGCGGGTGCGAGAGACGGAAGCTTTCCATGATGCGCCAGTAAGACGCTTCTTCCAGAATAAATACTCGGCCATCAGGGGCTTCGTGCGGGGCGATGTCGATGACGATGCGCACAAAACGGCCAATATCCTGCCATAGCGCGGCGGCGATGCGCTCGACAAACCAATCGGCGCTTTCGCCGGGTTTGAGCGCGGCTTCGTGGCGGAGTTCGAGCAGCAATACGCCATCGGCAAGGGGTTGTTTGCGTACCCACGATGGCATGCACCACATTCGGCGAATCGTAGCCAGTGCAATATCGGCCTCTTGCGGCGCAAGGGGTGACAAACCAATTTGTAAACGATATGAGCTAGCCATAAAATTGACCTTGCCAATGCTGCGGTAATGTTTCTTTATTACACTGCGCTGCCGAAGCTGTCTAGTGTTATTAGCCACGATGGTGGAGTTCTCCACCTTATTTGCGCTTTATGCTAGGCTTAAAGCGCGTCTCAATCAAAGATCACACACTATGACCGACAGTACAGAGCTGGGCGCTCGCCCGAAGATCTTGGTAGTTGATGATTCTCGTATCGTTCGTGCAACGATCAAAAAACATTTGTCCGAGTTGTACGAGTTAGTCGAAGAGGCTGACGGCGAGGCGGGTTGGCGGCGTCTGATGAGCGACGATAGCATTAGTTTGCTGCTGTCTGACTTAACCATGCCCGAGCTCGATGGTCTGGGTTTGCTCGCTCGAGTGCGTGCATCGGGTGAGGCGCGTATGCACTATCTGCCCGTTATTATTATTTCGGGCGAAGAAGACGAAGAAACCAAATTGCGCTGTGTAGAATGCGGCGCGAATGATTTTGTCACCAAATCAACCGATCGTACCGAAATGCTGGCGCGGGTGAAGGCCAATCTCGATTTGGCACAGACGCGCCGTGATCTGGCTGAATCTCGTTCTGTCCAAATCCAAACCAGCACCACAGATGCCATGACGGGCGTCGGCAGCTCGCATTTGCTGAATTTGCAATTAGAGCAGTCGCTGGCTTTTGCCTTTAGGCATAACAGCGAAGTCACCGTGATGCTGCTGGAGATCAATCACGGTCAGACTTTGCAAAATAAATTGGGCGAGCGGGTACACGGGCAGTTACTCGGTTTGCTGGCTAAATTGCTCGAAGCCAAATTACGCAAGGAAGACACGCTGGCAAGGCTCAATGATTCGATGTTTGCAATTGTGTCGCCGGCGACGCCTTTGATCGAAGCGCGTGTGGTGGCAGAGCGCTTGCGCCAGACGGTTGCGAATGCGCGCGTGAATTACCGCAACGAGCAATTGCGCGTTACCGCCTCGATTGCGGTGGCTAACTCTTGGCATGATGACGTGCACTCGGCCGAGCGCATGATGGCCTTGGTGCAAGATCGCTTATTTGCCGATCCGATGGATAATCATGTCTTTATGGTCGATGCGGCCACTACGCAAACACCCATACCGCTGATTTCTGAAGCGCTGGTGATGTTGCATAAAGGCAGTGCAGATGAGTTGCGCCCACATCTGAAGGCCTTGTTGAATAATCTGAAGCCACTACTGCAACTCGCCAATGAAGATTTGGCGCTCAATTGGGATTTGTCTAAGCTCGATTGATGATGGGGTATGGCTTCAAGAGCATTTTTATTGAATGCTTTTGAGCTTATACCTCGGTGGCGTATTTACTGTCTTCATTCCTCAGTGTCAATCTGCGCTCCACAAACAACGCGTTACCTTGTTGCTGTTTGGCCATGCTCTTAGCAGAGCTGGCGATGCTGGCGACTTCGTGGTGAGATTCAAATTGGCTGGCCACAATATGAGCTGCGCCGAGGGATAGAGATAAGAGCGGGTGACGTTCAATTTCACCTTGCCGATTGGGCGCGGTGTAACTGCCAAACGCTAAATCTTCGGCGTTAAAGAAATCACGAGTGCGGATCGAGAAATCGCTGAGTAATTGCTCGCAGCGCAGATGCCAGTCGCTGCTGCGCAACAGCAAAATAAAATCATCCCCGCCAATATGGCCGACAAAATCCAGACTCGGGTCAAAATGGTGCTGCAATAATTGCCCTAGTAATTGCAGCACATCATCGCCGCGCGCATAGCCGTAAATATCGTTATATGGCTTGAAATGATCCAAATCGGCGTACACCACGACAAAATTAATTTGATCTTGTAGCAGGCTCGCAATGGCGTTCTGAATCGGCACATTGCCCGGCAGACCCGTTAGGGGGTTGGCGTGCCGCGCGCTACTGATTTGCAATTCCGTCATGGCACGGATCAAATCTTGACCCGTTCCCATGCCCAGATAGCGCCCTTGTTCGGTCAGGATAAAACCATCGGTCAGGTAGCGCCGCTCGCTGGAGGTCACCTGCCGTGCTAGCTCTGTCAGGCTGGTGGCTTGTTCGACGATCAGTGGTTGTCTGTCCATTTGGGTGGCACAGCTACGCGTGCCGAATAATTCACGACTAAATGGGCGGGAAAACATTTCCAGGATGTCATGGCGCTTGAGCAAACCAATTGGTCGGTCATTTTCCAAAACCGGAATCGCGTACAACTCGGGCTGAGCGTGAAAGCGCTGCCACACGGTCTCATTGCTATCGTTGGCAGAAACGGCGGGGGTATCTTTGAGTAGTGAGCCCGCCGTGGTACTGCGCTGATTGAGCGTAATCGGGCGCTCTATCGTTAAACGCGGCAGCTGCAATTGCACGCTAGGGTGAGGCTGAGGGCGGCTAATCAAATAGCCTTGCGCCAGATTAATCCCGATGCGTTGGATGGTTTCCAGTTCCGCTGGGGTTTCGATCCCTTCGGCGATAACACGGGTGCTGGTGTTGAGCGCGATATGTTGAATAGAGCGAACAAACTGACGTTTTTGCGCGTCGTTATTGATGCCATTGATAAAGTATTTATCGATTTTGACAAAATCGGGTTTGAGCTCCGACCACAATCGCAAGCTGGAAAAGCCTTCGCCCAAATCATCCAGTGCAATCTTAAACCCCATTTCCCGATAATGACCGATGGCTTTGCTGAGCAAATCGTAATCGCTAATCGCCTGTGTTTCGGTGAGTTCAATCACGACGCGCTGTGGCGCCAAACCCACTGTTTTCAAAAATTCCAGCGTGGCACCCGGGCGAAAGCTAGGTAAGGTTAAGCTGCTAGGGCAGACATTGAGAAATAATTTACCCGGCAAGCCACTTTCGGCAAAGGCGCGAATCACGACTTTGCGGCAGGCAATATCCAGCTCGGAAAGCAGCCCGCATTGCTCGGCGGTTTGAAATAAATTAATCGGGGAATGTAAAAAATGAGCCGATGGGCCGCGGATCAAGCCTTCAAAGCCGAATGCCTGCCCATCATTGAGTGCGGCAATTGGCTGAAAGAGCGCACTGAGTTGTTGCTCATGAATAATATGAAGCAACTCGGTGGAAAATTGTTCTGGAAGGCTTAATTTGGGCATGCCATTTCATCGATGGAGCGGCGAGCCCTGTAAGGTAACAGTGAAAGATGACGGGTTTGTTACATCGTTACGTGAGCTATTTCACCTCGTTGGCGATGAAAACTGCTAGTGGCTTGATTTTTATCGGCTTTATGAAAACAAAAAAGCCAGCCGATGAAGGCTGGCTTAAGACATTTTTGTTTCAAATTGGTTAAAGCGTGAAGCGCTGGGTGATCGGCATCCGCCAGTCTTTACCAAAAGAGCGCTCGGTAATTCGTGGCCCAACTGGCGCTTGGCGGCGCTTGTATTCATTGATTTTGAGCAGGCGCACGACCTTGTTTACATCGGCTTCACTGTAGCCACGCGCGATGATGTCGGCGATGCTGAGGTTTTCCTCGACATACGCGGCCAAGATTGCGTCGAGCACATCGTATTCGGGCAGACTGTCTTGGTCTTTCTGATCGGGACGCAGCTCGGCCGACGGTGGGCGGGTGATAATGCGCTCAGGGATAGGCGCGCTCTGGCCCTTGGCAATGGCTTGCGCGTTGCGCCAATTCGACAGGCGATACACCATGGTTTTGGCGACGTCTTTGAGTACCGCAAAACCGCCGGCCATATCGCCATACAAGGTTGCATAGCCCGTCGTCATTTCGGACTTGTTACCCGTGGTGAGTACCAGTTTGCCGGTCTTATTGGATAAGGACATCAGCAACATACCCCGGATACGGCTTTGCAGATTTTCCTCGGTGGTGTCCATTTCACGGCCAGCAAATTCATCGGCTAAACCCGCCATCATACTTTCATACATCGGCCAGATTTCGATTTCAGAATATTTGCAGCCGAGGATTTCTATCATTTCGCGCGAGTCATTCACCGAAATATCGGCGGTGTAGCGCGATGGCATCATCACCGCGTGGCAACGATCCGCGCCCAGCGCATCGACAGCAATCGCCAAGGTTAGTGCCGAATCAATCCCGCCCGACAGACCGAGCAAAATGCCGGGGAAACGATTTTTGCCGATGTAATCTTTGACGCCCTGTACCAGTGCGCCATAAATGCTTTCTTCTATGGGGGTATCGGCTGCAACATCAGCTTGCGCAATGTCTCCATCCATATACTCACAATATGCGATTTGATTTTGGTAAGCCGGCAATTGCAATGCCAACTCGCCTGATTTATTCAGCGCAAACGAATGGCCGTCAAACACCAATTCGTCTTGCCCGCCGACCAAGTTGCAATACACCAGCGCCATCTCGTTTTCTTCGACGCGCTGGCGTGCCACTTCGCGGCGGGTTTCTTGTTTGGCTTGGTGGAAAGGCGAGGCGTTCAGTACCAGCAAGAGTTCTGCGCCTTCATCACGCGCGGCTGCCGCTGGCTCGGTATCCCACATGTCTTCGCAAATTGCGATGCCGACTTGGACGCCATTTTGCTCAAACACTAGCGGGGCAAAGCCCGGCGTGAAGTAGCGAACTTCGTCGAAAACGGCATTATTGGGCAGCAATAATTTGTCGTAACGGCCAATGACGTTGCCGTCTCGAATGACGCTGGCTGAATTGAAGACTTCCTCACCCGCGCCATAGGGGTGGCCAACGATCAGCGTAATGCCGTCGAGTTCATCAATAAACCGCGCAATCGCCTGTTTGCATTGTTTTAAAAAGGCGGGGCGCAGTAGCAAGTCTTCGGGCGGATAGCCGGTGAGTGCTAATTCAGGCGTCAGCAGAATATCCGCGCCTGCCGCAATCGCTTCGCGCGCCGCAGCGAAAATCAGCTCGGTATTACCGGCAAGGTCACCAACAATCGGGTTGATCTGGGCGAGGGCGATTTTCATAGCAACAGGTTCACGCGAAGTAAAAACGCTATTTTAACGATTTGCTGCCTGCTCTGTGCGCAAAATCACGTGATTGAGCCGTCTGATCGAGGTTAAGTCACTGTACAATCAGCCCTTTATGCCAAAAGATCCATTGTTTTTGCCATGAGTGAAGCCAAAATCGCGCACTATCAGCTCTTGTCTCGCCTCGGCCAAGGCGCAATGGGCGTGGTTTTTCGGGCTCGCGATGAGCGTTTACAGCGTGATGTGGCGATTAAACTCTTGCAAGTGTCGCTCGATCAGGGCGAGGCCGCCGACTATGCCGCGCGCCTATTGCAAGAGGCACGTTCGGCAGCGAGGCTCAATCACCCCGGTATTATCACGGTCTACGACTGCGGCGAATGGCGAGGAAAGCCATATCTGGCAATGGAGTTGGTGCAGGGCGTGACGCTGAAGGCGCTGCTGGATAAACGCGGCAAGCTGGCGGTGAAAGACGTCATTGGCTTGGCCAAGCAAATGTTTTCCGCACTCGCGCATGCCCATGTGCATGATGTGGTGCATCGCGACATCAAACCCGCCAACTTGATGTTGACACAAAACGGCCGACTCAAAATTACCGACTTTGGCATTGCCCAACTGCCTGCCAGCGATCTGACTCGCACAGGCACGGTGCTCGGCTCGCCGCGCTATATGTCGCCCGAGCAACTAGGCGGGCAAAAAATTGACGGACGGGCAGATCTATATTCGGTCGGCGTCGTGCTATATCAGGCCTTAACGGGGCAAGTGCCATTTGATGGCGAGCACACGATGAGTATTATTTTTAATATTCTGCACGCCGAGCCGACCGACCCACGCCAACTCACCCCAGAAACCCCCGCTTGGCTGGCGGCGGTGATTTTGCGCTGTTTGGCCAAGTCGCGCGAACAGCGCTTTGCCAATGCCGAGCAAGCCTTATTGGCTTTACACAACGCGGCAGAAATCCAAACCGATCCGGTGTCGCCAACCCAAACTAAGCCCGACCTTGATTCCGCAGCAACTCAAGCTGAGCGAGATAAAGTGGCGCCAGATGCAAGGCAAGCAAATTCGCCGCTCATGCGTTGGTTGTTGCAAACGCTAGAGATGCTGCATTGGCTTGTGCTCAATCTATGGTCGATCTTGCTGCTATGCGCGAAGGCAATCAGACCTGTGGTACGTACGCTGGGCGAACAAATTCGCATATGGATGCCAAGACTGGCTGCTGCGACGTGGCGTGGCTGGTGCTGGGCCAAGCCGCATTTGCTGCGGGGCGGGCAAAAGCTCGGTGAGCTGGGGCAGCTGTTGTGGCGTCAGTGGTTGAAATGGCCGCGTCCGGCGCAGTGGGCGAGTGGTGGATTGACGATATTACTGATGGTGGCGGGGGCTTGGTCTTTACGCCCCGCACCAATGATAGAGCCCAGTATGGAGGTGGGACGAGAAGAAGTTGTTGTGATCCCAGAAAACCAAGTCAATCAGGCAGAGCCTGTTTCGGATTTCGTGCCAGTTGAGCCGCAGGTCGCCAAGTCTGAGCATGTAAAAGCTAAAGCAGATCCGCATCCGCGCGAAGCGATTGATCCTACTGTGGATAACGCTCAATCAGCACCAGATAACACTCGCACTGAGCCTGTAGTGCAAACTTCCAAGTCTGAAATTAGCGATTTGGGTAATGCCATTTCGCGCAATTTGAAGGCCACACAAAAACAGTTGCAAGGCTCGGTAGATGGTTTGATGGCCTGTATTGAAGGCGACGCCCAGTGCCAGAAATCCAACCCACCCCAGCAGCCCCAGCATCGCCGCTAGGCTTGGCTGTTTCTTTACAAAAAACAGCGATCACTGTCTATGATGATCTGTACACGCGTCTTTACTAGATTGGGTTGAGACTAGATTAAGACCATTGGGGGTGACAAGCTCTATGAATAAAATAAAACACGTATTGATGTTGTTTGTGGGGGTTGTGGTCGGCTTGTCAGTCTTACAGGCAGGCGGGCTGTATATGTTGCTGGGGCAATTGCAAACCGTGAGCGAGTATGAACATTCGGTCACTGATGTGTTGGTCGAAAATCTCGTCGCCACCAAGTATGACATTGTACAAATCCAGCAATACATTACTGATTCGGCGGCCACTCAAGAACAAGATGGCATAGTAGACGCCAAAAAAGCTTTAGATGATGCCCAGATCAAGCTCGATAAGATTGCCAGCCTATCGAGCAACATGAGCGGCGCTGTAACGGAGTTAAAGGCGGCAAATCAGAAACTGTATGATACTGGCCTGAAAATGGTTGCGGCCTACGGCCAAAGCCGTGAAGCAGGCAATCAGATTATGAAAGCACCCGATGGTTTTGATGCGCAGTCTGATCAAGCGCAGCAAGGCCTAGAGAAACTCAATGGCCAGATTGAAGCTTTACAAGAAAAAACCGTCGGAGATGTGGATGACAAAACCACTGAGTTGCGCTGGGTTACTGCCGTTTTAGTTATTTTGCTCACTGCTTGTGTTGTTGCGGGTGGCGTTTTGATCTATCGAATGATTATGGGCTTGCTCGGTGGAGAACCTTCGGTCGGTAAAAAAGCGGCTGAGCGACTCTCTGAGGGGGATCTGACTTATCAGATACCAGTGCTAGACGGTGACCGCAACAGCCTGATGGCGTATTTATCAAGAATGCGTGCGCGTTGGACCGACGTAATTTCAGGCTTAAATGGGCAATCCATGATGCTGCATGGTCAGGCAGAAACCCTGCATGTGCAGGCGGATAATTTGTCGCAAGCCAGCGCAGAGCAAAGTCAGGTCGCTAAACGGATTGCCGCCAAAGTTGAAGAATTAGCGGTCACGATGACGCAAATCACCGCGCAAGCGACTGCGGCATTTGGCCAAGTGTCGCAAACGGGTGAAGCGGCGATGCGTACTACCAAAGTGCTGCAAAATGTGACGAATGAGATTCGCCAAGTCGAAGTTAGCGTGTATGAGTCGGCTGAAAATGTGACGAATCTGCACAAGCAAATGGCTGAAATCAATTCAATCGTCACGATCATCCGCGAAGTCGCCGATCAGATTAACTTGCTGGCGCTCAACGCCGCCATTGAGGCCGCGCGGGCAGGTGAATCGGGGCGCGGGTTTGCGGTGGTGGCTGATGAGGTGCGTAAATTGGCTGAGCGCACGGGGGGCTCGACCAAATCGATCTCCGACATGATTCAAAATGTAGGCTCAGTGACGCAAGGTATTGTCGCTGCTATTGAAGAAAGCGTCGCCCGTGTGGGCTCCGGGGTGGAGTTGATTAATTCCGCCCAAGGCGAAATGGCGCAGGTGCTCGATGCTTCAATTCAGGCCAGTAAAGATATGGCGCAAATTCATGATGCGCTAGATGAAGTGAGTGGTACATCGACGCAAATTGCGCAATCAGTCGTCCAGATTGCGACGATGAGCGAGCAAAACTCTTCTTCTTCGGCTGATCTAGCGCAGACGAGTAGCATGATTGGCCAAGTCGCCGATGCGCTGCGTTCGGATACGAGTTATTTTAAGTTGGAACACAAAACCGATAATGATGTTGAATTGTTCTAATTGAAGTGTATTTCGCTGCAGGTATTATTCAGTAATCTCTCTGTGAGTATACCCTTGAAATTTAAAACCGCCCTGCTTGCGCTAGGGCGGTTTTGTTTTGTAACGACAGGCTAATTATTTCGGTAGCTTATCGAAGTAAGCGCGATGCTGAGTGCTAAATTCAAAGTTGTTGAATTTGTCCCAGTTAATCGACCACGTCATTAAGCCACGCAAGCCGGGATAAACTGCACTTGGTTTGTAGCTGCTGCAGCTCGTGCCTTTCATCAAGCAGTCGAGTGCTGTTTGTACATCACCCACGGTGGTAAAGCCACCACCCGCATTGGCATTGGCTGGCAGGCCAATGGCCACTTGGTCGGGGCGCAATGCAGGAAATTGGAAGCTCGTTCCCGCTACCTTAAAGCCTTTGAGTAGCATATCAGTCATTGCGATGTGGAAATCGGCGCTGCCCATATTGTGGTAGGTATTATCCAAGCCAGTGATCGGACCTGAATTGTAATCCTGCACATGCAGCAGCGTCAGATCGTCACGCAAAGCGTAAATCACTGGCAGATAAGCACCGGCACGCGTGTCGCAACCCGCACAATTGCCACCGTAGAAGCTGTAACCCAGTTGAACGAAGAACGTTTCTGGCGCCATCGTCAGCGTAAATTTGCTGCCGTATTTGGCTTTGAGCTCTTTGAGCGCGGCAATCAGATTCACAATCACGGGTGATTTCGGATTGGCAACATCGTTGTCCCCTGCGTTCAATTGCAGTGAGTGGCCTTCGAAGTCTACGTCCAAACCATCCAAGCCGTATTTATCGATAATGGCTGCTACCGAGCGAACAAAGGCGTCTTTGGCCGCAGTCGTTTCGAGACGCACTTGACCGTTGGCACCACCGATCGAAATTTGAACTTTTTTGCCCTTAGCCTGTTTGGCTTTAATGGCTGCAATAAATTCAGCTTCAGACTCTACAGTTGGGCACTCTGCCACTGAGCACATTTTGAATGCCACTTCACCACTGGTGGCTGAAGTGGGCTCCGCGAATGACAGGTTGATGAAATCCCACTTGTCTGACACGTCGTTCATGCGGATATAGCCTGAGCCATTGGCAAAGCTGGCGTGCAGATAACCAACCAGCAATTTATCGTTAGCTGGTGCTGGGGTCACGTTTGGTGTTGGGCTAGGCGAAACAGTGACCACTGGCGTAGGCGATGGGCTGGCTGAGGCGCTTGGTGTTGGCGTTGGTTTGAGGACGATATTCCAGCTAATAATGCAACCTTTGGCATCATAAACCGGAACTGCTTCGTACTGCGCGGCCACAGGCGGTGGAGCAACGTTGGCGCAAGTTGATGATGGGGTAGGGCTAGGTTTGACAGTAACTACTGGTGTCGGGCTTGGTGTCGTGTTACTCACGGCAACCAGTTTCCAAGGACCCCATTCGGCAGCTCCCGGCACGTCGCCTTGTGTCCACCATTTGGCCTCATAGACCGCGCCGTTATAGCTGATCCTTGCCCCACCGATGTATGCCACCGATTTATCCCATGCAGGTTGGGTCTGATTATTGGGAACACATTGGTTGGTTACAAAAGTAAAGTTCGCAGGGCAAGAGCCAACCCAAGTTGGCTGAGAACAAGACGTGCCATTGTTGATGCTAGATAACTGCCACGTTGCGGGAGCAATTAAAGTGATCGGCGGGTATGGCGGAAGGGTGTCCGAGGAGCATGACTGGGGTGTTGGAGTTATTGCAGGGGTGGTAAGAGGTACAAATGGGGTGGGTGTTGCAGGTGCTACTGTAGGGCTTGTACCCCCTTCTTTCCACAGCGTCGGTGTGCTGGCCGGATTCCAGCCTGCTCCGACATAGGCGGTATGTGCTACCAGAGCGGTATAGGTTTTACCGTTGTAATCAACAGTAGCACCTACGGCGTAGGTGCTTCCTTCTTGCCATGTTGCGGCATGGACGCCTGCGGCGAGCAATAAGCCCGCCAACAGCGCCGCAATGCGGGCGGTGCCCGAAGTGCGTTGGTTCATCATCTTCTCCATCCTATTTTGTTTGAGCAGCACATCAGGCCACATCGGCTCTGATGGCCGATTTCACCCCACCTAGGGATAACACGTATGAGGTGAAACAGGATGAGTGTAAGCTAGAAGTTGTATAGGCGGTAAAGTTGCTAAGTATCTGTTGTAAATAAGAAATGGCTGTTGATCTTGGTGAAAACCTTGAATTACTTCAGTTTTAAGTAGCTTGGGGTATTTGGCTGGTGAGGCATTAAGTGAGCTAGGTCACAGCTTGGTGCGCCAAGATGAGTGCTTAGTTCCGACGGCGATCAATACCGTTCCATTCTGTGGTGCCGACGGGTTCGGTCACTACGTCTGGATAGAGGTGTTTGTATTCGTGCAGTGCATCATGGACATGAGAGAAAAAACTATCAGCCCCAATTGCTGGGGTGATGCCATATCGATCCAATGCTTCACGCAGCGGCCGATTGCATCGGGCAAACTTCAAATCAATGCCTGCTTCTTCCAGCATAGTATTGAGGCGGAGCAGTTGTTCAGCTGCGGTGACGTCCAAAAAGGTGATGGCTTGAGCATCAATCAGTACCCAGCGGGTATCGCCATCATTGGCGACGAGTTGGCAAATGCGATCGAAAAAGTAGCTGCTGTTGGCGAATAACAATGGCGCATAAAAACGGTAGACCAATAAGCCTTGCAAATAGCGTGAGCTACCCGAGATTTCAGCCTCACCAACGTCATGAAAGCCTTTTCTTCCTTCCGCTTCACATAAAACCGCATCAAATGGGCGTGCCATAAATTGAATTAGGTAGGCTAATGACAGCAATATCCCTACGATAATGCCGGGCAAGATGCCGACCGCGAGCACCCCCATCGTGGTTATCAAAGAAAAAAAGGCTGCAGTTTTGTCGATGCGAAACATTTCAACCCAGGCTCGAACTTCAATTAAATTCACCCCTGCAAAAATCAATAATGCCGATAGCGTTGTGACAGGTAAGTGGCGCAATGAGTCGGACAAGAAAAGTAAAAAAATCAGCAAAAGCAGTGCGGCCACTAGCCCCGACAGGGTTGATTTACTTCCTGCAGCATCATTAATTGCGGTGCGTGATTGGCTTGCGCCTAGCGCAAAACCTTGAGCCAAGCTGGCTGTTATATTGGCCAGCCCCAGCGCCATGAGTTCGCGATTGGGGTCTATCTCATAGCCATTTTTTTGGGCAAATGCTCGGGCAAGCAAAATCCCCTCAGGCATCGCCAGCAACGCGATCCCCGCAGCAGCAGGGAGCAGAAGTGTAATCTCTGAAAGTAATAAGTGTGGAGCGGCCAAGTGAGGCAAACCAGCGGGTAGCTCACCCAGTAGTATGACGCCATGTTTGCCTAGCTCTAGGCCATAAGCTGTAAAAATGGCAATGATAAACAGTAAGATCGCAGCTGGCAGCTTCGGTGTTAAAAAGCGCAACAAGGCTAAAAGTAACACCGAGAGAGTGCCAATGATCAGGGTGGTGCTGTGAATATCGGTAAGGTGATTAATTAGCTCAACTAGGCGTGGAAAAAAAGCGGATTCATGAAGTTGTATGCCTGTCCATTTTCCAAGCTGGCTTGCAATCAGAATGAGCGCTGCGCCATTCATGAAGCCCAGTAAGACTGGTTTAGACAATAGATCTGCAATCGCGCCAAGCTTTGCTTTGGCTGCAATCAGCATTAATACGCCAACTAATAAGGCCAGAATGGAAGAAAGTTGAATATATTGAGCCAAATTTCCTCCCGCTAAAGGGCCGATTGCCGCGGCAACCAAAAGGGAGAGTGCGGCATCTGGGCCGACAATCAGTTGTCGGGAATGACCGAATAATGCATAACACATCATGCCTGCTAAAGCAGTGTACAAACCACTTTGCGGTGGCAAGCCTGCTAAATCTGCGTACGCAACACAGGCCGGAATTAAGACAATGCAAACGCTAACGCCTGCAAAGATGTCCATTACAAGTTGGTCGCGTTGAATGCCAGTAAATCTGCGCCATAAAGTTGTGTTGCTTAACTGCCGCCATCGTTGTGCCATACACAGTGCGTCCAGTAGCCAGCCAATTTTAGTGTAGCTGTTTTTTTGCTATGGAAGGCAAGTCTGAATTGAGTGCATGCCATGGGCATAAAATACAGAGTGGGGCACAACTTCAAATCACGATTGTGAATACGCAATCAAGTTGTGTTTATTTGCTGCGTCGCTCTAATTGAAACAAATAGCGCTGGAGTAAAGTCTCATTTTGGTTACTGAGTTGAATGAATTGACAGCCTGTTCGGATGGTTTTGATGCCATTTTTTAATGTGATGTCACTTTGAGTGCGCACCAGTAAATCGCAATGAATGATGCCAATCGAAGGTAGTTCAATACGACAGCCATGCAGCGTTTCGCCTTCGATGAGTTCAATATCAGGGTTAAATCCAAGTAAACCCAGACCACCAATACTGATGTCAGTTAAGGCAATTGCGGCTTCATCCCCGTTTGGAGTGGGGATGAAGCAATTGGCGGGCAGAAAAACCGGTATTAAGAGCCTGTAGTTGTCGCGTCTTTGCATGGTGTCGATGTATTTCCTAGGGCATCAATGCCACATTAGAACAACAACTCTTTGATTTCACCTAGAGGTTGATTGTCGCCCCCTTCGCTGCTACCACCCAAGCCGAGTTCTGCATTGGTATTTGGGTATTCCTGCAAATAATACTCGGTGATTGGCCCGTTTTCAGTTTCCGTGGTTTTAGTGATGATGCCATCAGGAACTACTTTGGGTAGCTCTGGGATGTCTTTGAGTGCCGTACTCATAAAGTTGATCCAAACTGGCAAGGCCGCTGCACCGCCTGTTTCTCTTGCCCCCAATGAGCGAGGTTGGTCAAAGCCTATCCAGGTAATGGCCACCAGTTGTGGTGTAAAACCGGCAAACCAAGCGTCATATGCGTCGTTAGTTGTACCAGTTTTACCCGCCATATCATTTCTACCAAGCACCTTCGCTTTGGTTGCCGTCCCCATTTTAATGACATCCCCCATCATGCTGGTCATGATAAATGCATTTCGAGCGTCGAGCGTTCTTGGTGCATTTTGGCCAGCAATTTCAGGCTGGGTTTTGGCAATAATGTTGCCACGACTATCGGTGATGCGATCAACAAAATATGAGCGCACTCGGAATCCCGTGTTGGCAAAAACAGAATAACCTTCAGCCATTTGTAGCGGAGTAACGCTGCCAGCACCAAGCGCCATGGTGAGGTAGGGCGGGTGATTCTTCGGGTCAAATCCGAAGCGGGTTATGTGTTGCTGTGCGTAGTCAGTGCCAATGGCCTGCAAAATGCGAATTGAAACTAAGTTCTTTGACAAGGTTAGTGCTTTACGCACCGACATCATACCCGCGAACTTGCCATCGTAATTTTTCGGCTCCCAGCGTTGTCCGCCAACTTGTTCTGGGTCTATCACCAGCGGCGCATCGTTAATTTGAGTGGACGTGGTGACTCCACGTTCTAGTGCGGCTGAATAGATGAAAGGCTTGAAACTTGAACCAGGTTGACGCCATGCTTGGGTCACATGATTGAAGTTGTTCCGGTTGTAATCAAAGCCGCCAACCAACGCAATGATTGCACCTTGTTGCGGGTTCATCGCTACAAAAGCACCCTCTACTTGTGGTAGTTGTGAGATGACCCATCCTTGCTCTGATGCACGAACACGGATAATTGCACCGGGCCGAATTCGGTTGGCTGGCGCGTTTTTATCGGAAAGTGCAGAGCGAGCAAACTTCAATCCATCACCTTGGATAGTGATTTTCTCACCGCCTTTAATGTAGGCATTGACAGCTTTGGTGTCGCTAGAGATAACAACAGCAACTCTGAGGTCATCTGTTTCTTTGGTGTTGCTTAAAGCATCATCGAGCTGATCTTCGGAGCCAGAGGCGAGTAGTGATGGCTCAATAAAGCCTTCAGGCCCACGATAGCCGTGTCGTGTATCGTAGTCGATGAGACCTGTACGGAGTGATTCATAGGCCGCTTGTTGTTTTTTGCTATCAAGCGTGGTGTAAACCTGAAAACCCTGTGTGTAGATGGCATCTTTATAGCGCTCAAACATCATCTGGCGCACCATTTCCGCAACATATTCAGCATGTACGGGGAACTGTTGAGCAGAGCGTTTTACTTCCAGAGGAGCTACTTTGGCTGCTTCATATTCCGCAGTGGTAATTTTATTTAGCTCGTGCATGCGTCTTAAAACATAAAGCTGACGCAGTTTCGCCCTTTTTGGATTTACGACCGGATTGTAAGCCGACGGTGCTTTAGGCAGCCCCGCTAACATTGCCATTTCGGCAATCGTTAAGTTGGATATGTCTTTGCCATAATAGATTTGTGCTGCCGACGCAAAGCCATATGCTCTTTGACCCAAATAAATTTGATTGATATAGAGCTCTAAAATTTGATCTTTCGATAGATTGTGTTCAATTTTGAAAGATAAAAGTGCCTCAGTGAATTTGCGAGTGAATGTTTTTTCATTTGTGAGATAAAAATTCTTTGCTACCTGCATGGTAATTGTGCTGGCACCAGAATGAGCTTGCCCTGATATTACATTTCCTGCGATCGCACGTAATACGCCAATGTAATCAATGCCGCCATGCTCATAAAAACGCTCATCTTCAGCGGCTAATAGCGCGTTGATCATCTGTTGCGGCACTTTGTTGATTGGCGTGAATGCCCGCCGTTCTTCACCAAATTCCCCAATTAAAACGTTATCTTGCGTAAAAATGCGCAAAGGGACTTTGGGCTTATAATCAGTTAAAGCCTCCAATGATGGCAGCTTTGGGTACGTGACAGCTACAGCCAGCACAAAAAGAGCCGTAACGATTAAGCTGAGTAGTGAAAATATTGCAATAAACACCAAAAGTATTTTTTTTGTCATTGAGGTCGAGACTTCGGCTGAAATATTGTCTAAGGTGTTAATGTACGTGGATTATTTGTTTGTTGCAAAAACCGTTAGGTGTGACTAGCTTTCTTTACATGGGCTCTTGTACGCTGATAGCATTTTTGTGATTACATATAAGGGGACTATTGCGTTGAACCTCGATTTCCTGAAACCTGCAGCTCCACCCCTTATTGGGGTCGACATCAGTGCATCTGCTGTCAAAATGGTTGAGCTGAGCCAAACAGGGCGCAATTTTAGCTTAGACCGCTATGTAATTGAGCCTTTGCCAAAAGATGCTGTGACCGATAGCAATATTACCAATCCAGATGCAGTTGCTGAAGCTGTTCGCCGTGCCTGGAAGCAGATGGGCGGAAAAATCAAAAATGTGGCGATAGCATTGCCTGCCTCTGCGGTGATTACAAAAAAAATCCTCGTTGCAGCTGGAATGAATGAGCGTGATTTGGAAATGCAGGTTGAGACCGAAGCAAATCAATACATTCCATTCTCATTGGATGAAGTCAATCTAGACTTCCAAGTGTTGGGAGTCGCTCCAAATAGCCCCGATGAGGAAGAAGTTTTAATTGCTGCTGCGAAAAAGAATAAAGTAGATGAGCGTGTAGCTGCTATCGAAGAGGCAGGCCTTAAGGCTTCTGTATTGGACGTAGAGTCTTACGCGACACAAGCCGCATTCGAATTAATGCGCCCGCAGTTGCCTAATGGCGGTGATAATCAAATTGTTGCAGTGGTTGATATTGGTGCAACCGCTATGCACATGAATATCTTCAAGGATGGGCAGTCAATTTACAGCCGTGATCAAGGATATGCCGGCAATCAATTGACCCAAGAAATTCAGCGGAAATTCAATATGTCCTCAGAAGAAGCTGAGCAGGCGAAACGGCAGGGTGGTTTGCCAGATAATTATGAGCCAGATGTGTTGCAGCCGTTTATGGATACCATGGCTTTAGAAATTTCGCGTTCGCTCCAGTTCTTTTACACATCAAGTAACTACACAACCGTTGATCATATTTTATTGGCTGGTGGTTGTAGCGTGATTCATGGTCTTGATGAGGCCGTTTCAAGTCGAACTCAAGTTGCTAGTACGATGCGTGCCAATCCATTTTTTAGCATGTCTACGGGTAAGGTGCGTGGCAAACAAATTCAATTGGATGCCCCTTCACTGCTCATTGCGTGTGGTTTGGCCATGAGGAGGTTTGACCCAGCATGATTAGAATTAACTTACTCCCCCATCGTCAAGAAAAACGGATTGCTAGGCAACGTCGCTTCGTCGGTATGTTGGCTTTTTCGTTCTTGGTTGCTATAGCAATTTTGATTGCAGGGTATCTATTTTTAAGTTCAAAAATTGATACTCAAAATGAGAGAAATGAATTTCTGACGATCGAAAATGCCAAGCTCGATAAGGAAATTGCTGAAATTGAAAAGCTAAAAGCAGAGAAGCAGGCGTTGCTTGATCGTAAACAAATTGTTGAACGGTTGCAGTCTAATCGAACTGAAATTGTCCATCTAATGGATCAGTTGACTAGACAAGTTCCTGAGGGTGTTTATCTGAAAGATGTTAAGCAAACCGCTGATTTGGTTGTAATAAATGGTTATGCTCAGTCTAATGCCCGAGTTTCTACTCTGATGCGTAACTTGAATGATTCCGCTATTTTTGAGCAGCCGCTATTGATTGAAGTGAAATCAGCAAATGTTGGTAATCAACGGTTGTCTGATTTTATTCTGAATGTAAAGGTGACTCGTGCCGTTGAAAATGCATCAGGTGTAGCCGCTCAACCCAACGTTGCTAAGGGGAAATAGTAATGACATTGGATGAGCTTAAGAATTTAGACCCAAAAGATGCCGGCAATTGGCCAATACCCGTACAGTTAGGTGCAATGGCATTGTTGGCCGCTCTTGTAATTGGCATTGGGCATTATTATGTTTGGCAGCCACAACTCGATGAGTTAGAGGTGGGGCGACAAAAGGAAGAGCAATTAAAACAGGACTTTTTAGAAAAGAAAAAGCGCGCAATTAACCTTGAAGCTTATCGTCAGCAATTACTTGAAATTCAGCAATCTTTTGGTGCGTTGCTTAAGCAATTGCCAAATAAATCTGAAATGGAAACATTGCTGACCGAAATTAACCAGGCTGGCGTTGGTCGTGGTCTTTTGTTTGAACTCTTTAAGCCTGGTGTAGAGCTAAAAACGGCGGAGTTCGCCGAAATGCCAATTAGCATCAAAGTGACAGGTTCGTATCATGACCTCGCAGCTTTTGTGAGTGATGTAGCACAGCTGTCTCGAATTGTGACCTTGAGTGACATTAAGTTGTCTGTACCTAAAGACCCATCTATGTTGACAATGGAAGCCACAATTAAGACTTATCGAGCACTCGATGATGCAGAGTTACAGGCAATCCGACAGGCTGAGCTTGAGGCTCGTAAGAAAAAAAGACAGTAAGGCTCTATCGGGAGATAAATAATGAAAAGATGGATCTTACTGGGGCTAATTACTACCTCTTTAAGCGGATGCTTTGGGGATAAAAATAGTGATTTAAAGGCTTGGATGCAAGAACAATCCGAGGGTTTGCGTGGTCGTGTAGAGCCACTGCCTGAGGTAAAGCCTTATGAGCCTTTTACTTATAACGCATTCGATTTGCCTGATCCTTTTAAGCCCAGCAAAATGGAACTGGCTAAGAAAGGCTCGGGTGGTGGCATTGCGCCAAATACAAATCGCGTTAAAGAAATACTTGAAAGCTACGATCTTGAGAAGTTACGCATGGTTGGGACCTTGCAGCAAGGTAAAATCATTCAGGCCTTGGTAAAGGCACCTGACGGTAATTTGTATCGAGTTAAATTAGGTAGCTATATGGGGCAAAATTTCGGCATGGTTACAAAAGTGACCGAAACTGAGATTTCCCTTAAGGAAATTGTAGAAGATAGTGGTGGCGATTGGGTTGAACGTACAACAACCCTTAGTCTGGATGACTCGGAGCAGAAAAAATGAAGATGACTAAAATACTGAGCTGTTTAACTCAGACCGCTTTCTTGCTGATTGCTCCTTTTGCCCTAGCTGCAGAAATGGCAAGCATCACTTCAATTGATGTGAGTAATGTCAGCGCAGAAAAACAGGTTGTGAAAGTGACCTTTAACGGTGCACCTCCAACACCTACTAGCTTCTCCGTAAATACGCCGCCTCGTATTGCTTTTGATTTTGCCAATACCACTAATCAAGCGGGAAAAAGTTCGGTTCAAGTGAATGGTGCATCATTACGAATGATTAATGTTGCAGAAGGGACGGGTCGCACGCGCTTAGTGTTTAATCTGCAAAAGCCTGCTTCGTATGAAACTACAGTTGAAAATAATTCCTTATTAATTTCAATTGATGGCGCTAGTACTGCATCGGTAAACAAAAATAGTGCCCCTACACGTACTAATGCGCAATTTGCTGAGTCCAAACAGACGGGTAAACGTGAAGGAATTCAGGATATTGATTTCCGGCGCGGTTCAGCAGGTGAAGGTAAAGTTGTTATCGATTTATCTAGCTCAAATGTTGGAATTGATATTCGTCAGCAAGGCAAAAAACTCCTTGTCGAGTTTTCGAAAGCCTCACTGCCAAAGAATCTTGAACGTAGTTTAGATGTTGCTGATTTCGGTACGCCTATTCAGAAAGTAGATACCTTTAGTCAGGGCGATACGATCAAAATGCTGATCGAGCCGAAAGGTAACTGGGAGTATTCGGCGTATCAAACCGAAAATCGCTTTGTTGTGGAAGTGCGAGATGCTGCTGATGGGAAAGGTAAAGCATCACTTGCAAAACAAAACTATAAAGGCGAGAAGCTATCTCTCAATTTCCAAAGTGTGGAAATTCGAACAGTATTGCAAGTGATTGCCGAGTTTACGGGCTTGAATATTATTACTAGTGACACTGTGAATGGTGCTTTGACGCTACGCCTTAAAGATGTTCCTTGGGATCAAGCTTTAGACATTATTTTGCAAGCAAAAGGTTTGGATCAGCGCAAATCTGGAAATGTACTTTGGATTGCGCCAAGAGATGAATTGGCCGCAAAAGAAACGGCAGAACTTGAGGCTAAGAAAAAGATCTCCGGTTTGGAGCCTACCCGCACTGAATATTTCTTACTGAAGTATGCTAAAGCCATAGATGCACAGAAATTACTTTCTGAGGGTAAAGGCAAAGATGCTTCAACCTCCTTGCTATCTGAGCGCGGGACTGTCGCTAGTGATTTACGGACTAACCAAATTATTGTGCAAGACATCCCTTCAAAACTGGAGCAGGTGCGTGAATTATTAAGCAAAATCGACGTTCCAGTTCGTCAAGTGATGATCGAGGCCCGCATCGTTGAGGCTGAGGATGGATTTACTAAGAACTTAGGTGTCAAATGGAATGGTTTGTATGCCAATAAAAATGCAGGTGTTGCTGGTGGTTTAACAACCAAAGAGTATGGCACGACAAATACATTTACTGGCCCTGCTTTGGATGGTTCGAAACCCTCGGTTAATTTGCCTGCGGCA
Organism: Chitinibacter bivalviorum; assembly: GCF_013403565.1. Classification (NCBI taxonomy): domain Bacteria; kingdom Pseudomonadati; phylum Pseudomonadota; class Betaproteobacteria; order Neisseriales; family Chitinibacteraceae; genus Chitinibacter; species Chitinibacter bivalviorum. The sequence goes on from NZ_CP058627.1 coordinate 3,514,487, forward strand.
GCAATCGGTGGCTTTAATCCTGGTTCAATTGCGCTGCTGCTTGCTGGTTCTGATGGCTTGTTGGGGCTGGAACTCTCTGCTCTAGAGCAGGATGGTAAAGGCAAGATTGTCTCTAGCCCACGCTTGGTAACTGCCGATCAAGTCGAAGCAGTGATCGAGGATGGTCAGGAAATTCCATACTCAGAGTCATCTCAGAATGGTGCAACATCTGTTTCATTCAAGAAAGCAACGCTATCACTGAAAGTAACGCCACAAATTACGCCTGATGGCAGTGTATTTATGGATGTTGCTGTGAATAAAGATAGTCGTGGTGAGGCGACACTAAGTGGCCCTGCCATTAATACCAAGCAAATCAAGACTAAAGTACTGGTTGAAAACGGTGGAACAGTGGTGATTGGTGGCATCTATATTGAAGATACCACTAATACCGTGACACAAATTCCATTGCTCGGCGATATTCCTGTAATGGGTAATTTGTTCAAAAATCGCACTTCTGTTAAAGCTAAGCGTGAATTGTTGATTTTCCTGACCCCTCGTGTATTGCAGTCAGATTTGACTTTGCGTTAAAACTCAAAGCTTGGCGATAGATCATCGCTAAGCTTTGTAGAATCAAGTAAAATGCCTGGTATGAAAATGCCAGGCAATTTTTTTTTAGTCGGCCTAATGGGGGCCGGCAAGACCACAGTTGGGCGCGCGCTAGCAAAAGCCGCAAGCAAAACTTTCTATGACTCAGATCATGAAATTGAAGCTAGAACCGGTGCCCGTATCCCCACCATATTTGAATTAGAGGGGGAGGTCGGTTTTCGTCAACGCGAAGCGGAAGCCATAGCTGACCTCACGCAGCTGAAAAATATCGTCTTAGCAACAGGCGGTGGAGCTGTGCTCCATCCGGCTAATCGAGCGCATTTACGGCGAAATGGCTACGTGATTTATCTATGCGCGAGCCCAGAAGAGCTTTATAAGCGCACCTGCCACGATAAAAATCGCCCTTTACTTCAAACTGCAGATCCAAAGGCTCGCCTCGCCGAGCTTTACGCCATACGTGATCCTTTGTATCGTGAAGTGGCCGATCTAGTCATGGATACTAGCCAGCAGAGCGTGAATTCCTTGCTGCAACTACTGCTAAAAGAATTGGAAAGAAAAACATGACCCGTGTTGTTCGTGTAGACATTGCACATGCTCCTTATGATATTTTGATCGGCAAAAATTTATTGTCAGTTGCCGATCGAATTAGCTCTCTCTTGCCGCAGCCTCGTGTTGCTATTGTTAGTAATACAACGGTTGCTCCCTTGTATATGCAGCCCTTAGTGGCGTCTCTAGAGGCGCAAGGGATTGTTTGCCAGCAAATTATCCTACCCGATGGCGAAAAGTATAAAACTTGGGAGTCGCTAAATCTGATCATGGATGCATTGCTAACCGAGCGAGCGGAGCGTAAAACTACGCTGATTGCCCTGGGTGGTGGTGTTATTGGTGATATGACTGGTTTTGCAGCTGCGATTTACCAGCGCGGCGTGCCGTTTATTCAAATCCCTACTACATTATTGGCTCAGGTTGACTCATCAGTTGGCGGTAAAACAGCTATCAATCATCCTTTGGGTAAGAATATGATTGGTGCTTTTTATCAGCCACGGTTAGTGCTGGCAGATATCGATAGCCTGTCTACCTTGCCTGATCGAGAGTTCTCGGCGGGGATGGCTGAAGTTATTAAATATGGTTTGATTGACGACCCGGAGTTCCTAGCTTGGCTGGAAGTTAATATGGATGGCTTGATGGCTCGCGATGAGGTCTTGCTGGCCGAAGCTATCGAGCGCTGCTGTCAAAACAAAGCTCGAATTGTCGCTGCGGATGAAAAAGAAACAGGCCAGCGTGCCCTGTTGAACCTAGGCCATACTTTTGGTCATGCCATTGAAGCGGGCATGGGCTATGGTGTTTGGTTGCATGGTGAAGCGGTCGCCGCTGGTATGGTGTTAGCGGCCTACGCATCACAAGCACTTGGGCATCTCATTACACAAGATGTTGAGCGCGTGATTGCGATCCTGAAAAAAACCAAACTGCCCGTGGTGTCACCTTCGCTCGGTGGCGCTGCTCGTTTTAAAGAGCTCATGGCGCAAGATAAAAAGGTGGATGCTGGCCGCATCAAGTTTATTTTGCTGCGCCAGCTGGGTGAGGCTTATATTGGCGAATTGCCAGAGTCAGCGATTGATTCGGCATTGTTAGCCGCTTGCGAAGCCGATAAATAATCTGCCAAAGTAATATCCAGAGCAGCTTTGGCCTTATCAAGCGGTAAGGACAGGCTGCTTTTTCCATCTGAGCTCAGCGGGCTCACTATCAGCTCAAATACCTGATGCAAGCGGATATTGTGCGCACTCCCCGCCAAAAACCATTCCCCATCACGGTTGGACTCTACCCAGTTTTGCCCTGCCATTTGCTCTAGCAATTGTTGGGTCGCATCAACGCCTAAACCCACTCGTTTGCGTAGTTCATTGATGTGCAAGATGTATGAGTACTGATGTGCGTACGCCAGCTCAGATAAAATTCGCATCGCCTGCTCAAATCGAGTGCCATGATGATCATCCCAGCGCCAGCCATCATTGTGCCAATACGATAGTGTGGCCGACATCACCGCGCCAGCGAGCACGATCACCCAGCATAGATACAGCCATAGCAGGAAAATCGGAAAGCTGGCAAACGCGCCGTAGACCAATTTATACGTGCCAAATTGTTTGATGTACTGGGCAAAGAGCAACTTCATCAATTCCAGCAATATTGAGGCAATCAGCGCCGCAGTAAATGCGTGGTTGCGCGGTACAAAGCAATTGGGAAGTACCAAATACAGCAAGCTGAGCGAGCCAAAAACTAAAAACCAAGGCCCAAGTTTGATAAATTCAACATCAAGCCCACCCGCAATACTGCCTGCTTGATTCGACAACCAGTTGGTCAGCGACAGGCTTAGCCCAATTAAAAGTGGCGCCAGTGTCAGTGTGGCCCAGTAGGTGAGGGTACGCGACAAGAGCTTGCGTTGGCGCTGCACACGCCAGATCGTGTTGAAGGTTTTTTCAATCGTGAGCATCAACAGCAAGGCCGTAGCTACCAAACCAATCATCCCGAAGGTGGTCAGGCGATCGGCATTTTCAGCAAATTGTCGCATATACACGCCAACCACTTTGCCAGCGGCATCGGGCACCAGATTGGTGATGATAAAACCACGAAATTTGCTGCTAATTTCATTGAACATCGGAAATGCGGAAATCACGGTCAGCGCAATCGTGAATAGTGGAACGACGGCCAGCAGCGTGGTATAGGTCAGGCTACCCGCGGTTTCAAGGCAGCGATCAGCCAGCAGTCGGCGACCTACAAAGCGGGCAAAGCCAATGATTCGGCGCCAAAGTGGCAAATCGGAAGTATCAGACATGGTCGTATGGAGAGGCTCGAATCCCTTTATAATAACGCAAACTTTGAAAGAGCCTGAGAATGACTGAAATATTGGTGTTGTATTACTCCACGCACGGCGCCACGCGGCAGATGGCGCAATTGATCGCGCGTGGTGTTGAATCGGTAGCGGGCGCCAGCGCACGGCTGCGAACTGTGCCGCGAGTTTCGACGGTATGCGAAGCCACCGAGCCAGCCGTACCCGATGCTGGCGCGCCGTATGTAGAGCTCAAAGATTTGCAGGAATGTGCTGGTTTGGCCTTGGGTAGCCCTACTCGCTTTGGCAATATGGCTGCGCCGATGAAATATTTCTGGGATTCAACAATCGCCGAGTGGTTGCAAGGTACTTTGATTGGCAAGCCCGCCTGTGTGTTTACCAGCTCTGGTACTTTGCACGGTGGCAATGAATCAACATTGCTGACGATGATGTTGCCGTTGCTGCATCACGGCATGGTGATCGTCGGTACGCCTTATTCCGAGCAGGCCTTAATGTCGACGACCACGGGCGGTACGCCATACGGTCCAAGTCATTGGGCGGGAACGGAATCCAATCAACCTATTTCTGAAGCCGAGCGCCAGCTCTGCATCGCGCAAGGTAAGCGCATTGCGCAAATTGCGCTCAAACTGCAAGGGGGCGAAGCATGACACTAAGCCCGAAGCAACTCCCCATTTGGCAATGGACAACGGTGGTATGCGTACTAGGTATGGTATTGCTTACTATGCTATGGGAATTATGGCTTTCGCCGCTATACCCCGGTGGTTCATGGCTGGCGGCCAAAGCACTGATCATGCTGCTGCCACTGCGTGGCCTATTGCATGGCCGCCGCTACACCTTTCAGTGGTACACGATGTTTGTGCTGCTCTGGTTGCTCGAAGGTATTATGCGCGCCTATGCTGAAACTGGAATGGGGCGCTGGTTGGCTTGCCTGCAGGTGGCATTTGCGGTGATCAGCTACACCAGTGCTAATCTGTACGCCAAATATTCGCGCCCTAGCATTTTGGCCAACTATCAGGCCGAATAATAAATCACGTCGAATTAATCTCAATACAACTATATTGGCCGCATTCAGCGGCTATTTGAAAGACTTAGGAAATACGATGAACCAAGCCAAAATCAACGAATTATTGACCATCCTTGCTGATGGTAGCCTCGAAGCAGAAGATATTGCCGCAATGACCGCCGAAGTAGCCAAAGCGGCTGCCGATGCCGATGCTTATTTAGCCAATGATCCAGAGAGCCAATACAGTGCCGCAGCAGGTATGCCGTTGGCCGAATGGGTTTTGCTGGAGCAACTCGAAGGCGGGTTGATTTTCCGTGGTGACACCGTGGCGGATGTGTACGAGCAAATCACCGATGCATTTGGCGAAGATGAACTCGATCTGGCCGTGAGCGAGTTAATTAGTTTGAGCGAAGCCGACGCGATAATCAAAGTGGCAGAAGAATTAGCGCCGCTCTACACGCGAGTCAATTTCAGCAAGCCAATTGGTGGCGCCAAACTGCAAGTGGTGCTGGTGCGTACGGCCAAGTTCGAGCGATTTTTGGAGTTGGCCGGAGAACTTGGGGTTGCTGCGTTTTAAGCAAAAGTGCTCAACTACGCTTGCGAGTACTCAGAAGGAGTGGTTGCGGGCCGTGTTCGGCCATGAGCGGAAGTATTTATGCGCTTGCGCTTGCCAGAATGTGCGTCAGCAGCCTTTCTGATAGCAAACGACAGTAATTCGGTTGATGCGTTAGGCTTCAATGAGTGAGGCTTGCTTAATGGTTAGGGTGCCAAAAGTGGACGTAAGCGAATTACTTAATCAGGTCAAAGATTCAGAGTCTTTCTTAGTCTTTGTCCGTGCACTGGCCGCAGACCGAGCCGACTCTGTGATTAAAGTGAAGGCGAGTCCCAGCCACCCGCATGACTCCGATGGCAGGGAGAGCACGACGATTGAGTCATTCTTAAAGAGTGCAATAGCTTGGGCTGAAGATAGCAATTTCGGCCTCACCCAAGGATTGCCACAATCCAACCCATGGCGGCAATTCGCAGTTTTTCTGTATTGCGGCAAAATATATGAGTAAGTAGCTAACAAGTCATTCAGCCTGAATGGCCGAGACGCGACAGCTTTACATCTATTGCCAGCCACTCATTGCACCGATTAATGAGTGTCGCCAATGGGTCCAGGCTGTGTAAAAACGCTTCAACACACGACCGGTATAATTCTTGGAACTCCCCGCCAAGGATGATTCTATGCCCAGATTCATTGCAGGTGAAAGCAGAACCCAAACATTGCTGTTGCCTGAATGCTTGGAAGATTATATCAGCGCGGACAACCCCGTCCGGGTCGTTGACCAGTTCGTTGAATACCTAGATTTAAAGGCACTCGGTTTCGATGGGGTTGAGCCAGAAGCCACTGGCCGCCCAGCCTACCATCCCAGCACGATGCTCAAGCTGTATATCTACGGCTACCTCAACCGAATCCAATCCAGCCGTCGCCTGGAACGTGAAGCCCACCGGAATCTAGAGCTGATTTGGCTCACCGGTCGCTTAATGCCCGACTTTAAAACCATCGCCAATTTCCGCAAAGATAATGGGCCAGCGATTTGCAAGGTTTGCGGGCAGTTTGTCCAGTTATGTCGGCAACTCAGTTTATTTAGCAACGCCATTGTGGCAATTGATGGCAGCAAGTTCAAAGCCGTTAATCATCGCGACCGCAACTACACCAGCAACAAACTCGCTAAGCAACGGGAGCAAATCGAAGCGAACATTGCAAGTTACCTGCGGGAGATGGAAATTACAGACCGGCAACCGCCCGATATTGCAGAAGCCAAGGTCGCCCGCTTGCAGGACAAGTTGGCGCGACTGAAGTCGCAGATGGCCCGCCTGGATGAGGTCGAGGCTCAACTCGCCAAGACGCCAGACAAACAGATTTCACTCACCGACCCAGATGCCCGTTCCATGGCGACCAGCGGCCGTGGCAGTGGTGTTGTGGGTTATAACGTGCAAACCGTTGTCGATGCCAAGCACCATTTAATTATTGCGCATCAGGTCACCAATCAAGGGCATGACCGTACGCAGCTGGCCAATATGGCCCAACAAGCCAAAGCAGTCCTCGCACAAGAAACAATAGAGGTGGTCGTAGACCGAGGTTATTACAACGGTGATGAAATACTGGCGTGTGAACAGGCGGGCATTACGGTTTTGGTGCCGAAACCGCAAACCTCAGGTGCTAAAGCAGATGGGCGCTTTGGCAAAGATGAATTCCACTATGACCCAGCTCGTGATGAATATGTCTGCCCAGGCAATAGCCGACTAATTCATCGTTTTGTGAGCTTGGAAGCTGGGCGCTATATGAGCCGGTATTGGAGTTCTGACTGCCCACGTTGCCCGCTCAAGACCAGATGTACACCGAGTGATTACCGGCGCGTGAGTCGCTGGGAGCATGAGGCCGTACTGGAAAAAGCGCAGCAGCGATTGGAATTGCAACCAGATGCAATGCGTATTCGACGGCAGACCGTTGAACATCCCTTTGGGACGCTAAAAGCCTGGATGGGGGCAACGCATTTCCTAATGAAGACCTTGAAGCACGTCAGTACAGAGATGAGTTTGCATATACTCGCGTATAACATGAAGCGAGTTATGAACATAATGGGAAATCAAGCAATGTTGGTGGCAATGAAGGGCTGAAAGGCCTTTTAATTTTGCTGTTTTTAGTGGTGTTATTCATGAAGTTTTACGTTTACTTCAAGCAACACGCGCGTGATTCAAATTGGTTAGGCAAAATAACCCACGTCGGTCTTGGCGTTTTTACACAGCCTGGGTCGAGAGCTGTAATTTGGTTATGGGTATATTCATAAGCTTCAATTCAATAAGTATGTTTGTAAATATACCCATAAAAAAGCCCCGCCGATCTGGCGGGGCTTTGATTTTGGTGGGTACCTGCGGCGATATCGGGTAAGACATCGTCCTGAGTATGAGGCGGCGGGCTTGTGGCCTTGGCTTCGCGGCGGTTTTGGGTAAAAACCGCCGGTCCCGATGCTGCAAAATCGTTAAACCGGCTGCGGATGTACTCGCTCGGCGTTGCTTTGAATCTTGTTCAGCGCTGAAATATAAGCTTTGGCGCTGGCCACGATGATATCGGTGTCTGCACCTTGGCCATTCACGATACGACCGTCTTTAGCGAGGCGTACGGTGACTTCGCCCTGACTGTCAGTGCCTGCGGTAATGGCATTCACTGAATACAATTGCAGTTCAGCGCCGCTGTTAAACAATGATTCGATCGCTTTGAACGTCGCATCCACCGTGCCGTCGCCTTGTGCGGTCGCGCGGCGTTCTACGCCCGCTTCGGCGATCACGAGATCGGCCTGCGGTGTTTCGCCAGTTTCAGATACTACTTTCAGCGATACCAGTTTGTAGTGTTCCTGCTCAATAGAAATCAACTCGTCGGACACCAGCGCGTGCAAGTCTTCGTCGAAAATCTCGCGCTTTTTATCTGCCAATGCTTTGAAGCGCGCAAATGCAGCGTTCAGCGCTTCCTCTGATTCGATTTGAATGCCCAATTCGGCTAGCTTGGTTTTAAACGCATTGCGGCCCGACAATTTGCCCAGGCTCAAGCGATTGGTGCTCCAGCCAACGGATTCGGCGCTCATGATTTCGTAGGTTTCACGGTGTTTGAGTACGCCGTCTTGGTGGATCCCCGATTCATGCGCAAAGGCATTCGCGCCCACAATCGCTTTATTCGGTTGCACTGGGTAGCCGGTAATGGTGGAAACCAGCTTGCTGGTCGGTACGATTTGCGTCGCATCAACGCCACATTCCACGCCGAAAATATCGCGGCGGGTACGAGTGGCCATGACGATTTCTTCCATTGCTGCGTTGCCCGCGCGCTCACCCAAGCCGTTGATCGTGCATTCGACCTGACGTGCGCCGCCCAGCACAGCGGCAAGGGAGTTGGCCACGGCCATCCCCAAATCATTATGGCAATGTGCCGACCAGATGACTTTATCGCCACCCGGTGTTTTAGCGATCAGTTCGCGGAAAAACGCTTCGGTGCGTTGCGGTACGGCGTAGCCGACGGTGTCGGGTACGTTCAGTGTCGTTGCACCTGCCTCAATCACTGCGCCAAAAATACGGGCAAGGAAATCGATATCGCTGCGCAGCGCGTCTTCGGCTGAAAATTCCACGTCATCGGTGTATTCGCGCGCCATTTTGACGGCTTTGACCGCAGCTTCAACAACTTGATCGGGCGTCATGCGCAGCTTGTGTTCCATGTGGATCGGGCTGGTCGCGATAAAAGTATGGATACGGCCACGTTTAGCGTCTTTGATAGCCTCACCAGCTGCACGCACGTCGCGCTCGTTGGCACGCGCCAAAGAACAGACGGTGCTGTTTTCGATGATGCCGGCAATGGTTTTGATTGCGTCGGCATCGCCTGGGCTGGCGGCGGCAAAGCCCGCTTCGATCACGTCAACGCCGAGTTTTTCAAGTTGGCGTGCGATGCGGATTTTTTCTTCTTTAGTCATCGACGCGCCGGGCGACTGTTCGCCGTCACGCAGCGTGGTATCAAAAATAACCAGGCGATTGTTATTACTCATGGTGTTCTCCTGTGTGGGGGCGGGTTGCGCGCCCGTCATATAGTTCTGGATATTAAAACTGCGGCCTTGGCTTGTGGCCAATTTGGCCAGCTTGTCCACTTGGGTGAGTGGCAAGCTGCCGCGTTCACGCCATTTGTAAATCGCTGCGCGGGACACCGGATCATCTGGAAATAGGCTATTGAGTTGCTCGGCCAGATTACTTGGTCCATCAAAATCAGCAATTAGACGGTCGATGTCTAATGACACAGTGTGCTCCTTCGCGTTGATGGGTTTAGATTAGATATTTTTGGACATGGTGTCAAATTGTTTGGGCGAAAAAATAGCGATCATGTGCTGCTGATCGCTATTTTGTTGTCTAAAAGGCGATAATTAGACTAATTGTCTGATTTTGCGACCTGCGGCTTGCTTTTCTTCAGTACGCGCCAAAACCAATACAGGTAGCCCGACATGGCATAGCAAATAAAGAAGCTAAATAAGACCAAGGCTGGGCGCGATGCCCCAATGACTAAAACCAAGGTTGCAATCAATAGCGAGACAAAGGGTACCGTTTTGCGCATGTGCAGCTCTTTAAAGCTCCAGTACGGGACATTCGAAACCATGGTTAACCCGGCAAATAAGGTAAAGCACAGTGCAGTATAGGGCTGTAGCTCAATCAGAAAGCTGAGGTCATCGTGATACTCGATGTTAATCCAAACCAAACCGGCGACCAGTGCCGCCGCTGCGGGGCTAGGTAGGCCTTGGAAAAAACGTTTGTCGACAATGGTGATGTTGGTGTTAAAGCGCGCCAAGCGCAGCGCCGCGCCAGCACAATAAATAAAGGCCACCGCCCAGCCGAGCTTGCCAAAATCTGACAAGCCCCATTCGTACATCACCAGCGCAGGGGCGACACCAAATGACACCATGTCTGACAGACTGTCGAACTGTGCGCCGAATTCGGATTGGGTATGCGTCATGCGAGCGACACGACCATCGAGGCCGTCGAGTATCATCGAGGCAAAAATCGCCAGCGCGGCTTGCTCAAAACGACCGTTCATGGCTTGGACAATCGCATAAAAACCGCCAAACAGTGCGGCAAGCGTAAATAGATTCGGGAGTAAATAGATACCCTGGCGGCGCAAGTTGATCGATGGCTTGGTGCTGAGCGACATAAAGTTGATCTCGACAAGGCGGATATAGAAACGTGTTGATTGTAACCGACACACGGCAGGCTCAACAGTGTTGTGTGCATCTTGCCAGCCCGCCTTGCGCTATAATCGGCGGTTTGATTGATTCTGGGGCTGGCCGTGTCCGATCGCCTGTTTGTTCTTTTTCAACACATCTTGCCTAAGCAAGCGCTGACCCAGCTATTTGGTTATTTTGCCGGGCTGCAGGCGGGTAGTAAGACCACCGCGGTGATTCGCTGGTTTATCGGTAAATATCAGGTCAATATGAGCGAGGCCGCCAATCCTGATCCGGCAGCCTATGCCACGTTTAATGAGTTTTTTACCCGCGAGCTCAAGGTTGGCGCGCGCCCATTGGCAGCTGCCAAGCTGGTGTGCCCAGTGGATGGCGCGATTAGCCAGTTTGGCGCGATTGAAAAAGATCAGATTTTCCAGGCTAAGGGCAAGCATTTCACGACCACGGCTTTGCTCGGTGGCGATGCCGCACTGTCGCAGCAATTTGAAAATGGCCAGTTTGCGACGATTTATCTGAGCCCCAAGGATTATCACCGTATTCATATGCCGTGCGCTGGGCGTTTGACGCAGATGACGTATGTACCCGGCGAGCTGTTTTCAGTAAACCCCGCCACGGCGCGTGGCGTCGATGCGTTGTTTGCGCGCAATGAACGCGTCGTATGTATGTTTGAATCCGAATTCGGTCATTTCGCGCTGGTACTAGTCGGGGCGACGATTGTGGGCAGTATGGCCACTGTTTGGCATGGCGTGGTCAATCCGCCACGCAGCAAGTCGGTCTGGACCAAAGATTATCGTGATCAACAGATCGTATTGGAGCAGGGCGCTGAAATGGGGCGCTTTTTGCTTGGCTCGACCGTGGTATTGCTCTATCCGAAAGGTGCTCCAGCCTTTAATCCTGATTGGCAGCCGACACGCGCGGTGCGATTGGGCGAAATGATGGCCAATTAAGGCATAATGAATCGCAAATTTAATGGGTATATTGCTGTAGTGCTTTTTATAAAAAGCTGCCGGCGATATACCCATTGCCATATTGATATGCTAATGTCATTTTCTGCGTATTGTATTTTGCGCTTTGAGCGCAAGATGCCGATTAGCTGTATCGATTTCAGAAGTGAGTTGTGCCTGCTGGCAGACTGTCTACGCTAAAGAATGAAATTCACCCCATGTTTGACTTTGCTTGCTGGGAGGGCAGAATGAAGCTGGCCGAACTTTGCCTGACCGCGCTGTTGACGCTCTCCACTGCTGGTGTTGCTGCGGCAATGCCCAATCAATTGAGTATTTGCTGGGAAGATGGATTAAAGCCACCCTACCTCATGCTGGATGCGCAAGGACAAGTGGCAGGCATTGCGGTCGATATGGTGAACGAAATCTTGCGGCGTCAGCAAATACGGCCAAAACATATCATCATGCCGTGGAAGCGTTGTTTAGCCGAAGTGGAATCGGGCTCGGTTGATCTGGTGCCCAATTCCAGCTATCGCGACGAACGCGCGCAATACGCCTTGTTTACTGAGCCACTGTACGATACGCATGTGGTGCTGTTTTATAACGTCAAACGTTTTAACGTACGCCCCCAAATTCGCAGTGTGGATGATATGAAACGCTATTCACTGGGCGGTATTTTGGGCTTCAATTACGATCAATATGGCGGGCAACTGAATATTGATACCTCGGCCAAATCGCGCGATATATTGCTGCGCATGATGATGGCGGGGCGTTTTGATGTGGCCATCGAACAGCTGGAAGTCATTCAAATGATGCGCCAGCAAAATGAAGTAAACCTAGAGCAAATTGCCTATTTGCCTGATCCAGTTCAACCGGTGAAGCATTTTCATATTCTGGTCAGTAAAAAGCATCCCCAAGCTGCGGCGGTAAAGAAAATGCTGGATGATGGGATTGCCGGACTTAAACGCGATGGCAGTGCCAAGGCGATCCAAGTGCGCCATTTGGGTGAATAAATAGGGTTTCCAATCGCTGGCCAATAAAAAAACCCAGCGCAAGGCTGGGTTTTTTGTTGAGCGCCAGAATCAATCTGGCGGCCGACTAATTCATGCTTAGTTTGAATTAGTTCTTAGTTTGGTCAACGATTTTGTTCGCTTGAATCCAAGGCATCATCGCGCGCAATTTCGCACCAACAACTTCGATACCGTGCGCTGCGTTGTTGCGACGCGCTGCAGTCATTGAAGCGTAGTTAGTTTGGCCTTCCAAGATGAATTGCTTAGCGTATTCGCCAGTCTGAATGTTTTTCAGCGCTTGACGCATTGCTTTGCGAGATTCTTCGTTGATTACTTGTGGGCCAGTTACATATTCACCGTACTCCGCGTTGTTAGAGATCGAGTAGTTCATGTTCGCGATACCGCCTTCGAACATCAAGTCAACGATCAATTTCAACTCGTGCAAGCACTCGAAGTAAGCCATTTCTGGCTCGTAACCGGCTTCAACCAAAGTCTCGAAGCCCATTTTTACCAATTCAACCGCGCCACCGCACAATACGGCTTGTTCGCCGAACAAGTCAGTTTCAGTTTCGTCTTTGAATGTTGTTTCGATGATACCAGTGCGGCCGCCGCCCACGCCCCAAGCGTATGACAAAGCAACTTCTTTCGCGTTGCCCGTCGCGTTTTGGTAGATCGCTACCAAGTCAGGAACGCCGCCGCCACGTACGAATTCTGAACGTACAGTGTGGCCAGGTGCTTTAGGCGCAACCATGATCACGTCGAGGTCTTTGCGTGGCACAACTTGGTTGTAGTGAATCGCGAAACCGTGAGCGAAGGCCAAAGTAGCGCCTTGTTTGATGTTTGGCTCGATTTCTTCTTTGTACAATTTTGATTGGAACTCGTCCGGAGTCAAAATCATCACTACGTCAGCAGCAGCAACTGCAGTGGCAACGTCAGTCACTTTCAGGCCGTGAGCTTCAGCTTTTTTTACTGTTGCTGAGCCAGCACGCAGACCTACAGTTACATCAACGCCAGAGTCTTTCAAGTTGCAAGCGTGAGCGTGGCCTTGTGAGCCGTAACCGATGATGGCTACTTTTTTGCCTTTGATGATGGCTGGGTTGGTGTCTTTATCGTAGTAAACGTTCAATGCCATGATGATTCTTCCTTTGATTAATATTGGTAATGCTTGTAAGTGTTAAACCAAAAGTTCCCACGCTTCCTTGCTTTGCCTTACCGTACTAAGTGTACTGTCTGCGGCTTTGCGCCTTGCATGAAAACTTTTGTCTAGTTGCTTATGGGTATTGCTTTGCAGATATTGCCTGTGTTGATCTACAGGCAAATACCCTGCTTAAAGTTTCAGGATCCGTTCGCCACGGCCGATGCCAGAAGCACCTGTGCGCACCGTTTCCAAAATTGCGGCTTGATCCAGCGCCTTGATAAAGGCGTCGAGTTTTTCACCCGGGCCGGTCAATTCGATGGTGTAGCTCTTCTCAGTAACATCAATGATGCGGCCACGGAAAATATCCGCCATCCGTTTCATTTCATCACGATCTTTGCCCGTCGCGCGCACTTTGATCAGCATTAGTTCGCGCTCGATATGATCAGCCTCGTTCAGGTCGATCACTTTAACCACTTCGATCAGCTTGTTGAGCTGCTTGGTGATTTGTTCGATCACATCTTCTGAGCCGTGGGTAACAATCGTCATCCGGCTCATCGTTGGATCTTCGGTGGTTTGCACCGTCAAAGAATCAATATTGTAACCGCGGGCAGAAAACAGACCCGTTACGCGCGACAGCGCGCCGGCTTCGTTTTCAATCAGGACAGACAAAATATGACGCATGATTCATCTCTCCTTAGCAAAGATTGCCGTAGTCACGGTTGTTTTCAAATGGCGTGAGCTGCATGTTTTGCATGTGCGGCGGCAAGTCCATCTGGTTGAGGCCTTTCCCGTTTTGAATCATCGGGAAGACATTGGCTTTTGGATTAGTCAGGAAATCCATAAATACCAGACGCTCTTTCATTGCAAACGCTTCACGCAAAGCAGGCTCAACGTCGGCGGGTTTGGTGATTTGCATGCCCACGTGGCCATACGCTTCTGCCAATTTGACAAAGTCAGGTAGCGCATCGACATACGACTCGGAATAACGCGTGCCGTAGAAGAATTCTTGCCACTGGCGCACCATGCCGAGGTAACCATTATTCAAGTTAATGATTTTGACTGGCGTGTGGTACTGCTTGCACGTCGACAATTCCTGAATATTCATCTGGATCGAGCCGTCGCCGGTAATACAAGCCACATCCGCGTACGGGTTCGCCAGTTGCGCGCCCATTGCCGCAGGTAAACCAAAGCCCATCGTGCCCAAGCCGCCCGAATTAATCCATTGGCGAGGACGGTTGAACTGGTAATACTGCGCCGTAAACATTTGGTGCTGGCCCACGTCTGAAGTAATGATGGCGTTGCCACCGGTCACTTCAAACAGCTTTTGCATCACAAATTGCGGCTGAATAATTTCGTCGTCTTGCGCGTACCACAGGCTGTTGGGTTTGCGCCAATCGTTGATCTGATCCCACCAGGCATTCAGTGCTTTTTCGCTTGGGCGGATATTGGCTTCTTTCAAGATCGCGATCAGGTCTTTCAACACGTCTTTGACATCGCCAACAATAGGTACATCCACTTTCACGCGCTTAGCGATCGAAGATGGATCGATATCGATCTGAACGATTTTCTTCGCTTGCGAAGCAAAATGCGCTGGCGATGAAATCACACGGTCGTCAAAACGCGCGCCGATCGCAATGATCGTGTCGGCGTATTGCATCGCCATATTGGCTTCATACGTGCCGTGCATGCCAAGCATGCCAACAAACAGCGGATCAGAGCCTGGGTATGCGCCCAAGCCCATTAGCGTATTGGTGCAAGGTACATTGAGCATGCGAACCAGTTCGGTCACTTCTGCTGCTGCATTGCCCAAAATCGCGCCGCCGCCCACATAAATAAAGGGGCGTTTCGCTTGCTCGAGCAAAGTCGCCGCTTTCTTGATCTGGCCTGGATGGCCTTTTACTGGCGGGTTGTAACTGCGGATTGACACTGATTTTGGATAGTCAAATACGGCTTTGGCTTGCGTTACGTCTTTGGGCACGTCAATTACAACAGGGCCTGGACGGCCTGTAGTTGCAATGTGGAAAGCCTTTTTCACGGTAGCCGCAAGGTCTTTCACGTCTTTAACCAAGAAGTTGTGTTTCACAACCGGGCGTGAACAGCCGACCATGTCGACTTCTTGGAACGCGTCCGAGCCGATCATGGGGGTGCCGACTTGGCCGGAAATCACCACCATCGGGATCGAATCCATAAACGCGGTCGCAATGCCGGTAATGGCATTGGTTGCGCCCGGGCCAGATGTCACCAGCGCTACGCCGATTTTTTCGGAAGAGCGTGAGTAAGCATCGGCTGCGTGCACGGCAGCTTGTTCATGGCGAACGAGTACGTGTTTGAATTTGTTTTGTTTGAAAATCGCATCATAGATTTCCAACACTGCGCCGCCTGGATAGCCGAAAACGAATTCTACGTTTTCTTCCGCCAGACATCGCGCGAGAATTTCTGCGCCCGAAATTTCCATCGGTTTGAGTCCTGAGTCAATGTTGATCGGCAATCCATATGCCAAAGGCAATATGGAATTCCCCTGCACGGCAATGCGGGGGCGGGTTGTATCAACCCTATCGGTTTTGCTGACCTAGCAGGCGAGTAACCCTTAGGCTGCAACAAAACCTTAGTACCGAGCTTGGTCGCCATCTACCAACTTTTGGTCGGTATTGATACGAGAGATGATGCGTTGGCGCAAGCTATCCGGTGCTGATCGCGACGCTTAACGTCATCGAACAGCTGGTGTGACTGGGTGTAGGGCTGTAAAGTTACCCGATGGCGAGGGAATTGGCAAGTTTTTCTGGCTGTTTATGGGGCGGTTTGCTAGTATCAATGCCCTGTTTTTGCAGTGATATTTCAAGTCTTTTAACGCTCCTTTTTCGAGGATATTCTCATTGGCCGCACCGAGCGATTTGGCGCAATTTCTGGCAAGCGTCGAGCAACGAGCGTGGCGTCAGGCTTGGATTGCCCTTCGTGATCGCGATACTGCGCTCGATGTGGTGCAAGATGCGATGCTGAAATTATCAACGCATTACGCCCAGCAACCTGAGGCTGAATGGCCGCTGCTGTTTCAGCGTATTTTGCAAAACACCATTCGCGATTATTTGCGTCGCCAGAAAGTGCGTGGCTTGTGGGTCAGTTTGTTTTCGTCTTTTTCGAGTCGTGACGACGCGACGGGCGAGCAGGATGATCCACTCGATTATTTGGCCGATGAAGGCTCGCCGACGGTCGAGATGCAAATTAGCCAACGTCAGCATATGGCCTTGATCGAAGAGGGCTTAAGTTTATTGCCCGCGCGTCAACGTGAAGCCTTTTTGCTGCGTTATTGGGAAGAGATGGATGTGGCAGAAACGGCGCAAATTATGGGATGCTCGGAAGGGAGCGTCAAAACGCATTGTTCTCGTGCCTGTCATACGCTGGCAAAATGGTTAAGTGAGCGAGGGGTGACATTATGAAGCGACCAATCTTGAGCGACGATCGTCATGAACAGGATTTTGCGCAGCAACTGGGCAAAACCCTCGCTAGCGCTGAACCTAATTCGGTGGTTCGTGCCAAGCTGGCTGCCGCGCGCGAGCAAGCCGTGCAGGCTTCTGGCCCGCGGGTGCATGGCTCGGTCTTGAGCCGAGTTCATGGATCGCACAGTTGGCGCTGGGGCATTTCTGCCTTGCTGGTGGTCGCTGCTTTGACTTACTGGCAACAAGCGCGGCAGCAGCAAAATGTGGCGGCCACACAGGATTTGGTCGATGAAGTGATTTATTACAGTTTGGATTATTAAAGCAGGGTATGGCGTGAAGTCGAATCAGTCAGCAGCATCCGTTATTGAAAAACATGAACAAAACGCCGCATGGGGGCGCCGATTTGTTGCCTTTCTGTATGAGGGCTTATTACTGGCCGCCGTATTGCTGATTGCCGTGGGGATTTTTCAGGGTTTGATCCAGCTATTTGCAGGTATATCGCCGGAAGCATTTTCTGGATTGGTTTGGGTGCGAGTACTGAGTGGGGTATGGTTGCTGGCGGTATGCTTTGCCTACTTTGGTTGGTGTTGGACGCGCGGACAAACGCTGGCGATGATGACTTGGCGGATGCGGATTGCGCCGCGAGCGGGGCAATTGAGCTGGGGTATGGCTGCGGTACGGTTTGCAATTGCCAGCGTTTTTTATCTCCCCTTGCTGCCGCTCTGGGTGCTCGCCATTTATCACCCTGAAGCGAAGCTATGGGCGTGGCTAGGGACGGTTTGGTTTTTTGTGCCCTGGCTTTTTGCTTGCTTCGATGCTGATAAGCAGTTGTTGCAAGATCGAATCGCCAAGACCCGGATTGCCAATAGCAAACCGAAGAAATAAAAAAAACGCCTCTGAAGAGGCGTTTTTTTATGCGTGTATTTCTAGTTCAGATTGAGCCACAAACTCGCATCGTTGATCGGTGTTTCCGGCGGCAGACTGGGGTTATTCAGGTAAATCTTTCTGCTGCCTTGATATTTACTGAGTGGGAAGAGCTTCGCAGTCACTGGGCTTTTCTTCATATAGTCGAGCATGCTGCCGTCACTGATCGCTTGGCGCAGGCCTTTTTCAATCCGAGTGGCAAGCACGGTATTGTTCTTGGCGGTGAAAAAATACATCGGCATTTTGTAGACCAGCAATAACTTATCGTAAACCACCAGATCAGGGTTATTCAGCGTCGCAAACTCCGCGTACACCTCGTTTAAGCCGCGCGGGAAGTAATCGCCGCGCCGATTGATCAGCATCGGATACATCATTTCAAACTTGGGCGGCTTTTCGATTTTTAAGCCTGCCAGCTCCAAAATGGCGGTATCGGGCCATTGCGAGCCTTGAATTCCAGTGTATTTGGCTAAGTCTTGTGCGGTTTTGATCTGGCCAAATTGGGGAATGCTTTCTTTGCGAATCACGAGTGCGCGATGGCCAAGCAGCCCGCCATCGAGTGGAATACGGATCGGTCGTAGCAATTTTTCGCGTTCAATATTAGTGCCCGCCCAATCAAGGTCGATCAAATTGCCGCGGCTTAACTCAAGCAGCGCGCGGGCTTGGGGCATATCTGTGCTAATTTCGACGATGCGGGCGGGGCCTTGCTCGGGTGTTTTTTGCAGCGCAAGCCTCACCAAGCCAATAAAGTAATCATGACTGGTGTCTATCGCCCCTTGCTTTGGGCGCATCCGAATAATTTGCTCATCACCTTGTGCCATCAAGGGGGAAAGCAAAGCGCAAAGCAGATAAAGCAAAATGGCAGGCTTAAATGTCATCACGTGTCGCTGCTGGCTAGGTGAAGTAACTTTATGTTACAGCGACTGATAGTGCAGCGTCGGAAGTAAACCGCTTCCCGAACAGCAATACAACAACGCAATTTTATCGCTGTTGATTCGGCAATGAGCTGGGTATGTCATGCAGGCTTCAGATGGACTGCCCTTTCCATTGGCGGCGCCAAATAGCTAGGCCAAATAAAATACCAAACCAAATCGCCACGATGAGCCAGTCGCCCCAAATTTGGTAGGGCGTGGTGCCGGTTCGGTGTTGGACTTCACCCTCTAGTACTGCGCGCTGTTGCGGTGGCAGGCTGGCAGTGATGCGACCTTTGTCGTCGATAATCGCCGTTTTGCCGGTGTTGGTGGCACGGATCAGGTAGCGACCATTTTCCAGTGCGCGGGCGCGCGCCATTTCTGCGTGTTGCTCGGCGGCCCAAGAGCCATCAAACCACGCCATATTAGTGAGATTTGCCAGTAGCGTGGCATTGACTGCATTTTGGCGGATTTCATGACCAAAGGCGTCTTCGTAGCAGATATTGGCCGCGATTTTGCCGCCGGCCAACGCAAATGGGGTCTGGATGGCTTCGCCACGATTTAGCCCCAGTAGCGGCATATCCAGAAATTGATACACCGGACCAAATACTTGCGGCAATGGGATGTATTCGCCAAAGGGGACTAGATGCTGCTTTTCATAGGGGTTGAGCTTGGGGTTGCTTAAATCAACCGCCGCGTTGAAATGTTGCGTGCCATCGTCGCTGCTGGTGGCGACGCCCAAAATCATCGCGGCTTTCTTTTGCGCCATCAGGGCGCGCAGATCGCCCAGATACCAGTCGGGCATGGCTTCTAAAAAAGACGGAATTGCGGTTTCAGGAAAAACAATCAGTTGCCCTTTGGCTTGCTGCGCCAGAGTCATGTACGCGCCGAGGCTATCGACATAGGCGGCCTGATTCCATTTCATTGATTGTGCGATATTGCCCTGCAAGAGGCTAACTTTAACCGGCGCGCCGAGTGGGGTCGTCCAATTGATGTGATTGAGTAGGGCGCTGGTGCTGATGAGGGCGAATGCCAGCCCAAGACCAAGGCGTTTTTCATATAAAAATACGGCCACCACAAGACACAACACCAAGCCCACGCCATAGCTGCCAACAATGGGGTATAGCCCGCTGAGCGTTTCTAGCTGTGATCCACCGACCGATGCCCATGGGAATCCGGTAAATATCCAGCCGCGGACCCATTCAAAAATCATAAACAGCGTTGGCGCGAGTAGCGTGTAGCGCAGGCTGTCTTGGCAAGGCAGACGGCGCGTGAGCAAGGCTGCGAGTGCGGGAAACAATGCCAGAAACAGTGCAAAAGCCAAAGTACTGCCCGCGGCCATCCAGATTGGCATACCACCATAGGTATGCAGGCTAATATAAACCCAGCTAATGTTTGCGCAGAAATACCCCGTGCCCCAAGCAAATGCATAGCCTGCGGCTTCGCGCGTGCGGCGCGCTTGTTGTATGCCCCAGAACAAAGCCAGCAATGAAATCGGCATCAGCCAGAATTGCGATACCGGGGCAAAGGCAAAAACACTGATCGCGCCAGCAATGAGTTGGAGTGCGAGTTGTTGAATGGGGCGGAGTGTCATTGGGGTTTTTGCATGCATTGAATTGGGCGTCAGCTTAACATGCAGCCACGCCGAAAAGAAAACACCCGAATTGCGCGCGGCAGATTCGGGTGCGATAGGGGTAACGGGAACAGTTATTCCGTTTCGTGCCGTTCGAGATGCTCGTCGATCTGGATCGAATGCACGCGGCGGCTGTCGGCGCGCAAAATCAGGAAATGATAACCATCTATGACGATTTCTTCACCGCGCTTGGGAACGCAGCCAAATGCCAGCGTCACCAGTCCCGCGACGGTATCGACTTCTTTATCGCTAAAGTGGCTGCCGATCGCTTCGTTCAGATCGCCAATCTCGGTTACGCCTTTAACGCGCCAATTGCCGCGCCGATCAGGGACGATATTGTCTTCGGATTCGTCTTCGTCAAATTCGTCTTCGATATCACCGACGATTTGCTCCATCACGTCTTCAATCGTCACCAAACCCGCCACGCCGCCGTACTCATCAACGACAATCGCCATATGGTTGCGATTATTGCGGAAGTCTTTTAGCAAGACATTCAAGCGTTTCGCTTCGGGAATATAGACGACGGGGCGCAGCATTTCGCGCAGCACAAATTCTTCGTCTTCGGCGTAGTAGCGCAGCAGATCTTTGGCCAGCAAAATGCCGACCACATTGTCTTTGCTGCCATCGACCACTGGAAAACGCGAGTGGGCGGTTTTGATTACATGGGGGATAAATTCGGCTGGCGCGTCGTTGATGTCGATGACATCCATTTGCGAGCGCGGCACCATTACATCGCGCACTTGCATATCGCCAACGTTGAGCACGCCTTCGATCATGCCGAGCGCATCAGCATCGAGCAGGTGGCGTTCAAACGCCGAGTGCATAATTTCAACCAGTTCGCCGCGGTTTTCCGGCTCCCGTAACAGGAAGTGGGTGAGTCGCTCAAGCCAGCTTGGCTTGGGACTCGGGGACGGTACGTCGTCCATAGTGTGTACTGTTCCTAAATAAGTGATAAGTTAAACGAGCTCGGCAGGCCTTTGAAAAGCGTAGCGAGAAGGCCGAAGACAAGGCAGAAGTCGGCGAAAAACCGCAGTTTACCGAGGTAAATGAGGATTTTGAGCTGACTTTTCGCCGCGAAGCAAGTGCAACGCTAGCAGTATTCGGAGTTCGCAGTAGCTTTGCAATGGTCTGTTAAGATTTTTCGCTCAGATACGGATCATCATAACCCAAACGCATGACAATTTGCGTTTCCAGGCTTTCCATTGCCTCGGCTTCTGTGTCTTCGATGTGATCAAAACCCTGCAAATGCAGCGTGCCATGCACGACCATATGGCAGTAATGGGCCAGCAGCGGCTTATTTTGCTCCAAAGCTTCGCGCTCGATTACCGCACCGCAAAACACCAGATCACCCATCAGCGGCATGCCGTCGATTTGTGGCAAATCTTCGTCATACGTGAAGGTCAGCACATTGGTTGAATAGTCTTTCTGGCGATAGTCGCGATTCAGGATGCGACCCTCATCGGCATCGACAAAGCGCAGCGTGATTTGCGCATCGCATATTTGCTCCGACAGCGCTGCGCGCACCCATTTTTTCAACAGGCTTTTGCGCGGAATCGGGCTGTGCGCGCTTTCATTTTGAATCGCGATTTCGATTTGATTATTCATGTCGATTGCTCAGTTGAGCGTTGCGTTCAGCCTCTTGCTTGGCTTTGCGTGCCGCTGCTTCTTCGTCGCGCTTTTTGGTCGCTTTTTCGTAGGCATTAACGATTTTTTGTACCAGCGGATGACGCACAACGTCGTCACTGGTGAAGTGATGAATGCCAATGCCGCGCACGCCTTGCAGCACTTCTTGCGCATCAACAAGGCCTGATTTCATATGCTTGGGCAAATCGACCTGCGTCGGGTCACCGGTAATCACCGCTTTGCTACCAAAGCCGATCCGCGTCAAAAACATCTTCATCTGCTCGGGCGTACTGTTTTGCGCCTCGTCCAAAATGATAAAGCTGTGGTTTAGCGTGCGGCCGCGCATAAAGGCCAGCGGAGCGATTTCGATAATGCCTTTTTCAAATAAGCGCGTGACATGATCAAAACCGAGTAAATCATACAGCGCGTCGTACAGTGGGCGTAAGTAAGGATCGACCTTCTGCGTTAAATCGCCCGGTAGGAAACCGAGCTTCTCTCCCGCCTCAACAGCTGGGCGCACCAAGATCAATCGTTTGACAGTATCGCGCTCTAAAGCATCAACCGCGCTGGCTACCGCCAGATACGTCTTACCCGTACCGGCTGGGCCGATGCCAAACGTAATGTCATTGTCTTGGATTTGCTTCAGATAAACATTCTGCCCCGGCGTGCGGCCACGCAAATCGGCACGGCGCGTGCGCAGGATGGGTGTATCCACATCCGATTGCGCTTCTTCTGGGCCGCGGATAATTTCGATTAAGCCAAGCTGAATATCATCAACTTCCAGTTCTTTACGCTGCGCTTCGTTGTAGAAGTATTCGAGCGCATCGAGTGTCTGATTCACCACCTTGGTGCGGCCAGCGACTTTGAAATGCTCGTTGCGGCGGGCAATTGTCACATCGAGGGCATTTTCGATTTGCTTCAGGTTTTCGTCGAGCGGCCCGCATAAATTGGCCAGGCGGGCGTTGTCGATGGGGGTGAACGAGAGGGTATCTGTATGCAAGGCTTATTCCATAAATTATGGCAGGATATACCTACCAATTAAGCGGTGAAGTTCACATTAGTACTTAATATTGTCGCGCTGGTTGGGTATGAGCTTTAAACCCGTTTAGCAAAAACCGCAGCAAGGAGAGAGACAAACGGTTTTATCGTTTGGCTCACGACGCGGCAAGGGGAGCGCGGAGCGCTTTTTGCCCGGGTCGCCTTTCTTTTCCACCCTTTTCTTTGGCGACGCAAAGAAAAGGGTGTCCCTGTCGCGGATTGCGACTGCAAAACAGTCGTGCCGTAGGCACTTAAATTATCAACTGCTAACTAGAACATCGCCTATTCAGCTTAATCTTCCACAATCACCAATTCACCACCCAAAGTATGCGGGAACACTTTGGTGATCCGCACATTGACCATTTGATTGATCAGGCGTGGGTTGCCGGGGAAGTTGACGATGCGGTTGTTATCAGTGCGGCCAGCCAGCTCGTTGCTGTCTTTTTTCGAGATTTTCTCAACGATCACGCGTTGAACGGTGCCGAGCATTTCCTGATTGATCTCGCTGGCGAATTCTTCAATCCGTGCTTGCAAGCGTTTCAGGCGCGCCAATTTCACTTCTTCTGGCACATCGTCGCCCAAATCGGCGGCGGGCGTACCCGGGCGGCGGCTATAGACAAAGCTAAAGCTTGCGTCAAAGCGTACGTCTTCGATCAGCTTCATGGTGCGTTCGAAATCGTCTTCGGTTTCGCCGGGGAAGCCGACGATAAAGTCGCTCGACATACAAATATCAGGGCGAGCTTCGCGCAATTTGCGGATCAGCGATTTGTATTCCAGCGTCGTGTAGCCGCGCTTCATATTCACCAGCACGCGGTCTGAACCGGCTTGCACGGGTAAGTGTAAGTGCGATACCAATTTTGGCAGGTTTTTGTAGCAATCAATAATGCGCTGCGTCATCTCTTTCGGATGGCTGGTGGTGAAACGCATGCGCTCGATGCCGGGGATTTCGTGCACGTATTCAAGCAGCGTTGCGAAGTCAGCGATCTCGCCGTCTTCCATCTTGCCGCGGTAGGCGTTCACATTTTGGCCGAGTAGGTGAATTTCCTTGATGCCTTGCTGCGCCAAATTCGCCACTTCAACCAAGACGTCTTCAAACGGACGCGAAACTTCTTCGCCGCGCGTGTACGGCACGACGCAGAAAGAACAATATTTCGAGCAACCTTCCATAATCGACACAAAGGCCGAGCCGCCTTCGACGCGCGCAGGTGGCATGTGATCGAATTTTTCGATCTCAGGGAAGGAAATATCGACTTGAGAGATACCCGTTTTGCGTTTTTCGGCGATCAATTCGGGCAAACGGTGCAAGGTTTGCGGGCCGAACACAATATCGACGTATGGTGCGCGCTTCACAATCGTATCGCCTTCTTGCGAGGCGACGCAGCCGCCCACGCCGATCACGATATTTGGATTGGCGTTTTTGAGTTCTTTAATGCGGCCCAGATCAGAAAACACTTTTTCCTGCGCTTTTTCGCGCACGCTACAGGTGTTAAATAAAATAACGTCGGCTTCTTCGACATTGTCGGTGCGGCTCAAGCCTTCGGAGGCGTGCAATACATCGACCATTTTGTCCGAGTCATACTCGTTCATCTGGCAGCCAAAGGTCTTGATAAATACTTTCTTGCTCATGGGTGGTGTCTTTCTTCAAATACTAAAATAGGGCTGCAGGGCAGTGCAAAACGAGCTCGATACCGATTTGCTCGTGGTGGGGTATGTGTTTGTAGTTATTTACTAATAATAACTTTTAACATATACCCTGTTTATTGTGCTTGGGATGCTTTGATTTCTTTTTCGATGGCTTCTTCTTGCTTCATGCGTTCTTCAAGTTGCTGTGCTTCTTCTTTAGTCACAAACCAGATGCGCCAAACAAAGCCCGTGTTCGGTTCTAATTGATACCAAACCATCGCATTGCGCGGGATCTGGGTGGGCATCAATAGGGTGTTATTGATGCCGCGAATTTGTAAACCCGGTGCCGTGGTATAGATTTTGCCATCGAGTTTGACCTCGGGTCGGGCAAAACCTTCTAGCTCAGCTAATTTACCTTTGGGCAGGTTGCGTGCGGCAAAACTGGCCGTCGAAAGAGTAAGAAGCAACAAAAACAGCAACTTGCGCATGGGCAGGGCTCCGGTAAGAAGGGCTTATGGTAACAAGCCGCGAACTAAATTGAAAGAAAAATACAAAAGGGGTTGACAGTGATTAATGCAGCTACTATCATGCTGCTTCTCTTGGCTATGTAGCTCAGTTGGTTAGAGCACAGCACTCATAATGCTGGGGTCACAGGTTCGAGTCCCGTCATAGCCACCAGTTAAGTAAAACCCCGCTAATGCAAATTAGCGGGGTTTTTGCGTTTCTGCTATCTAGCTTTTATTGGCGTTGCGTTCGAGTGCTATGACGGGACTCAAATTCTCCATTCTGCTAGTTCCCTTGGTACTTGTTTCCTCCGAAGCGAGCCATTTGACTTGTTGGCATCGTACGCCCAATCGCGTGCGCCATTTGTCTGCCCGAATCGTGGTCTGCACCACAATTGGGCGGGCTAAATTGTAAGGTACAGTGTTCAAGGTTCTGCCTAGGGGATGGGACGATGCGTATTTTGCTTGGTCTGGTTTGGAGTGGTATTGCCAGCGTGCTGCTGGCTTTGCCAACATTGGCGGCAGATTGGCCGGTACGGGTCGGGGTGAGTGTCTCCAGTGTTGAAAACCCATATTTTGTGGCGCTGACTCGCGGCGCGCAGGAAAAAATTAAGCAATTCAATCCTGCGGCAAAGATGATGGTGCGCTCGTCCGACTATTCAGTCGAAACGCAAATTAAGCAGATTAATGAGCTTTTAGAGCAAAAAATCGACTTATTAATCATTGCCGCCTCGCATGAACATCGATTTGCTGCTGTGCTGGAAAAAGCCAAAAAGCAGGGTGTGATTGTGATCGGTGTCGATGTACGAGCCGATGGTGCGAGCCAAACCGTATTAACGAATAATCTACAGGCAGGGCAATTGGTTTGTGATTATCTGGCCCGTAGTATCAATGGCAAAGGTCGGGTGCTAATCCAGACTGGGCCGCAAGTCTCTTCAGTGCTCGATCGCGTGGCGGGCTGTAAAGCGGCATGGGCGCATTACCCCGGGATACAGTTGTTATCCGATAAAGAAAATGGCGATGGCTCGGTGTGGGGCGGGCATACCGCGATGCAAAATGCATTGTCGGCGTATGGCCCGGTGGATGCGGTGTTCACCATTAACGATCGCCAAGCCTTAGGAACGATGCAGGCGCTGCAAAAGGGCGGTTTTTCACAAACTAAAATTGGCTCGGTGGATGGCTCTCAGGCGGTGGTGAAAGCGATCGCCGCTGGCTCGCAAATTATTGTTAGTGCGAGCCAATCTCCAGAGAGCATGGGGCAAAAAGGCGTTGAGTTGGGCGTGGCGCTGCATGCCGGCGGCAAGAGCGACCCTGAATTGGTGTTGCTCAATACCACGCTAGTTACGAAGGACAATGCCGCAACGTTCAAAGCGTGGGATGCGAGCCGACCCAATCAATAAATTAGCCTAAGGCGCTTAAATACAGCGTATTAATTGCGTCGAGCGTGGGCGGCGTTGCACCGTGGTGCATGCAGGCTGCAGCACCGCTGGCAATTGAAAAGCTCAAATGCTCGTGTGCGCTGCGTTTGGGGTAATTCATTAGGCTATAGATAAAACCGCCCATCGACGCGTCGCCTGCACCGACGGTATCGGCCACTTTGATTTTGACTGCTGCTGCGGTAATCATGGTGCCGTCGGCGTATAAACTAGCGCCTTCAGCGCCCCGCGTATAAAGATAAGTCGCCTCAGTATTCCAACTGCTTAGCGTTTTAAATGCTAAATCCAAGTTTTCTGTACGGAATAATCCCAGCAAATCTTCATCAGATACCTTAATCACATCTGCGAGCTCGGTCATTTCGCGCAAGGTGGCATCGTATTTTTCGTCCATCAAAATGCGGAAATTGGGGTCGTAGCTGATTTTGACACCATTGGATTTTAATTCTCGTGCTAGCGCGAGTAGTTGCCCAGCCAATGGCTGACGCGCCAAGCTGATGCCGCCAAAATGCACCCACTTCACCGCTTGTTGCCAAGCTTGGGGTAGTGCTGTGCGATCGAAATGCAAATCAGCGGCATCGTCGCCAACAAAGAAGTACTGTGGCGGATGACTGGAATGCACGATAGCCAGCAGTGGTGATTTGTTTACTTGCTGCAAAAACCGCAAGTCCAGCCCTGCCGCCGTGGTGGCTTGCAATAAATCCTGACCAAAGCAATCGGTGCTAATCGCACCTGCAAATGCGCTGCTTTGCCCTAGGCTGGCCATGACCCGTGCCACATTCCACGTCGAGCCTCCTACCTTGCTCAACCAGCTGTCTGAGCCGGTTCGTATCATGTCGGTCAGTGCTTCACCGGCGGCGACAAAAGTGGGGAGTGGAGTTGCGTGGTCTGTCATGGTTTGGCCTGTCTATGAGTCTAGTTTCAAAAATAAATCACGGTCGGGGGCGAAGTTGGCATACAGCGGTAATAGGGCGCCGCCTAGCGCGCGGGCATCTGAGCCGATTGCGCCAGCCAGTAATTGCGGCGGTGTAACGCCTTCCCAGTTAAATTCGGCCATGGCTGCGATAATGGCCGCAATAAGTTTGTTTTGCAGTTCTCGGCTGAAGCAGCCATCGAGAATGACGCCTTCCAGATCAAGCAGGCAGGCGGTGTTCAGCAACGCCAGCGCGATGGCGGGCGCGGTCTCGGCGAGCCAAGCTTGCGTGTGCGGCCAATATTCAAGGCTAATGCTGCGCTCGTCACTGGTGGCTTTGCCATCCAAGCCTGCGGCTAAATACCGATTTTCTAGTTGATAGAGCGAAGCCACATTCAAAAGCTGCGTGCCATTGCTGCCTTTACTACCCATGCCCAAAGGCAGTGAACCCAGTGCGCCAGCATTGCCGCGCTGGCCGATGTGCAAATGGCTATCGAGTACTAATCCGCCGCCGATGAAGGTATCGACAAAGATATACACAAAATTGCGAATGTCGCGCCCACGCCCGGCAACCAGCTCGGCCACGCAGGCAGCGGATGTGTCTTTGATTGATTGGACAGGCAGGCCTGACAAAGCCGCAATTTCATCTTCCAGCGCAAAGCTGGCCCAGCGGGTCACGATGGCTTCATCTAGGCCGAGTAATTGCTGCCAGCCACCCATATTGAGAGGCGCAGCGACGCCGATGCCTTGGATGCGCTCCCACAGTTGCGGCGGCAGTGTTTGTTTGATTTTATTCAGGCAAATCTCGATGTGCGCCAAAATCTGCTCTGGCGCAGCAAAGTCATACTGCAAATCCCAGCGTTCACGCACCACGCCAGTGAAATCAACCAACAATACATCGAGACTGCGACGACCCACTTTTACGCCAATGGCAAAAGCGCCATCGGGGTTGAGTGCCAGCGGCACGGACGGTTGGCCAACCTTGCCGCGCTGCGGTTGCTCTTTGATCAGTAGCTCATCGTCGAGCAAACGCTTGGTAATCAGTGAAATCGATTGTGCCGTCAGATGCGTTAAGCGTGCGATTTCTGCGCCGGGCAAACGGCCATTGAGACGAATCGCTTGTAAAACGACGCGCTCATTGTATTGCCGCATTCCGCCTTGCGAAGATCCGCGTGGTTTGAGCTTGGCGGCTTTGGTCGTAGGCTCGGCGAGTGTGTTATCCGGCGAGCGGTTCACAGATGACCCCTTTTTTGAGTATGAAATTGCCGTAGGGCTGTAATTCACTGGTCAAGACAATCGCGTAAGCTTGCTTGACGCGCTCGTAGAAAGCAAATCGCTCAATCGCCTCGCATTGATTATCAAGTGCCTGCCCGCGCTCGGATAGGGAATTAATGACATGGCTTTGTAGCGCGCTGCGCCAGCCATCGGGCTGATGGCTGACCTGCATATAGCCCACTGGTTGGCTTACATCCTGATCGAGCGGTAATAAGCTCATCACCGCTTCCACTGCGCGCGCCACGCCGGCGCCGGCCAGATGCAGAAGCGGTTTGCCAGCGGCGAGCGATGCCGCAGTGAAATTGGCATCGGCAATAACGATTTCATCGCCATGCCCCATTTCAGCCAGCACTTTGAGTAATTCAGGCGTGAGCAATGGATCTATCCCTTTAAGCATGGCGATCTCCTTATGTGGTTGATAAATTAATTCGCCAGCCAGTGCGGTGGGATGTCTTCTGGTTTCATCGCGCCGGTCATCACTGCGACCGCATCACTCATCGTGATCGCTTTCGGGTTCAGTATCGCCGCGCGACGCCCCAGTCGGGCAACGTGAATGCGATCGGCAATCTCGAACACATGCGGCATATTGTGGCTAATCAACACCACCGGCAGGCCGCGATCTCGCACATTGCGGATCAATTCCAGCACCATATTGCCTTCCTTCACGCCCAGTGCCGCCGTTGGCTCGTCCATAATCACCACGTGGCGGGCAAATGCCGCTGCGCGAGCTACGGCTACGCCCTGACGTTGGCCGCCCGATAGCGTTTCTACTGCCTGAGTCATCGAGCGAATACCGATTTTGAGCTCTTGCATATAGGCAATGCTGTCTTTGAGCATGCGCTTTTTATCCAGCGCGCCAAACCATTGCCCCAGAATATTATCGCGGCGGATTTCGCGCCCCAGAAACAGGTTTTCAGCAATCGTCATTGCGGGCGCAACGGCCAAATCCTGATACACCGTTTCAATGCCAGCGCGGCGCGCGTCGATCGGGCTTTTGAATTCAACGCGACGGCCATCAAGAAAAATCTCGCCGCTGTCGGGGACTAAAGCACCGGATAAGGCTTTAATCAGCGAGGATTTGCCCGCGCCATTATCGCCAATCACCGCCATGATTTCGCCTGCACGCAGCTCAAAATCAGCGCCGTCGAGCGCGGTGACTTGGCCGTAACGTTTGACGATGCCTTTCGCTTGCATCACCAGTTGTGGGGTCACGGGCGCCGCCGCGACTTGTTGATGCTCTAGTTCGTGAATTAGGCTCATTTTAACGGCCCCCTTTGCGTGACAGCTGATCGGTTGCGACGGCAAGAATAACCAAAATACCGGTAATTAAGATCTGGTATACCGATGAAACCCCCATCAGCGTTAGTCCATTGCGAAATACCCCCACAATCATCGCGCCCACCAGCGAGCCGATCACGATGCCGCGACCACCAAACAAACTCGTGCCACCCAATACCACCGCAGTAATCGCATCCAGATTTTCGGTTTGCCCCGCATTCGGATCGCCCACGCCAGTACGCGCTACCGACAGCAAAGACGCGATGCCGTAGCACAGCCCTGCCAGCACATACACCATCAGCAGGACGCGGTGCGTTGCAATCCCCGTCAGGCGCGTGGCTTCAGGGTTATTCCCAACCGCATAGATGTGGCGGCCTTGCGCGGTTTCGCGTAGCCACAGCCAAGCAATGCCGTACATCGCCAGCATCAGCACCGTGCCAAAGGCGACTTCGGTTTGGCCGATGCTAAATGTGGTGCCTAAAAAGGTCATGCCAGCGGGCAGGTCGGTAATGGTTTGTGATTGTGAATAAAGCTGCGTGATTGCGAACGCAATATTCATTGTTCCCAAAGTCACGATGAAGGACGGCAATTTGATGCGCGTGACCAGCAGGCCATTAATCAAGCCAAACCCAGCGGTCACCGCAAAGCCAGCAAAAATCGCCACGATCGGGTGTACGCCATAGTCGTGCGAGACTTTGGTCATCACCACGCCACCGAGTGCCATCACCATACCGCAGGAAAGGTCGATCCCCGCGGTCAGGATAATCAGGGTTTGGCCGATGGCGATTAGCCCGACGACCATCACTTGTTGCAAAATCAGAGAGAAATTCGCACCAGTGAGAAATTGCTCGCTCTGGAACGAGAAAAACACGCAAGCCATCAGCAGAGCCAGAAATGGCCCCAGCGTGCCAATCGACGGTAGATGTTCTTTCCAGCTGGGCATGGCAGCGCTCCTTGCTGCAGGTTGATCTAAAGAAACGCCTAATGCGGGAGTAGTGCGCTCAAGTACTGCCGAAGCAGCACCTGAGCCTGTTGTTGGCTGACTCATTTATTTATTACCCCAGCACAAATCCATCCCGGTTTTGGTGTCTTTGCTATCGACGCCTGCAGCGGGTTTGGCCGCAATCAAGGTCACGCCAGTGTCGGTGTAGCCGGACGGTTTTTTGCCCGTTTTGGCATATTCAACACCCGCAGCCACGCCCATCGCGGCCATTTTGAGTGGGTATTGTTGTGAGGTCGCTGCGATTTTGCCTGCTGCGACGTCTTTAATGCCCTGACAGCCGCCATCGACCGATACCACCATCACGCCTTTCTCTTTGCCGGCTTTTTTCAGCGCATTAAATGCACCAGCGGCCGCTGGTTCGTTGATGGTGTAGACCAGATTAATGTCGGGGTTTTTCTGCAGGCAGTTTTCCATTGCGGTCTGACCTTTGGCTTGATCGCCAAAACTATCGGCCATACACACCACTTCGGCAGGTTTTGCCAGCTCATTGTTTTTGGCATCGAATGATTTCAAGCCAAAGCCTTGCAAAAAGCCGTTATGGCGCTGCGCACCCACTGGGTGACCGGGGAAAAGATCAAGTGTCGCGATTTTGACGGGTTTGCCGCCGAGGCTGGCTTTGGCGTATTCGCCGATTAAAATCCCTGCTTTGTAGTTATCGGTGGCAAATAGCGCATCGGTCGCATCGATCGGCTCGGTCGGGCTATCGAGCGCAATCACGAGCACACCTTTATCCCGCGCTTTTTTGATCGACGGCACAATGGCTTTCGAATCGCTCGGCGTAATCAGAATCGTTTTCGCACCGGCGGCAATCATATTTTCAATCGCGGTGACTTGGCCGGCATTATCGCCATCGGTTTTGCCGGCCGCAGAAAGCAATTTTGCGCCTTTGGCTTTGGCTTCGGCAGTCGCGCCTTCCTTCATTTTGACGAAGAAAGGGTTGGTTTCGGTCTTGGTAATCAAGCCAATAATCGGCTCAGACGCAAAAGTGGGGAGTGCAATCGCGCCGATAACAGTGGCAATGGCGAGGTGGGTGCGAGTGTGTAGCATGACTATCTCCTAAATCGTATGTTCCAGTGTGTTTGTAGGTGTCCTACGATCAAATTGCTTAGAGTTATATAAATAAATCAATTTGATTTATGAAAAGATTATGCCGATCTGATTAATAAATCAAGCGGGTTGATCTATGTAAAAACCCTTATTAAACAGTCGTTTGGCTTGGTGTTTGATTTTGCGCTGCACAAAATACGGGCAGCTTGAGGTGAGGGTTTGCGCAGGAGTGTCTGCTGGGAAATAAGTCAGTAGGAGATCGATCTTGGCTTTAGCTATAGGGGTATAGCTTTGAATGCTTTTGAATTAAAGCCATACGTACCTATACCCATCGATGAATTCGTTGCCGCAGATTTTTATAGATTAGAAAATGGAAGATTTAATAAAAAATTAACGGTATAAATTATTACACTTGCCAATTCTTAACCTAAGCTTACTTTTTGCGAGGCTGTGAGGGGGTAAAGATGGCTGCAGAATGGATTGAGTTGAGTTTGCTGGCTGTGGTGGTGGCATATTTGCTGGGACGTTGGCTGGCTTATCAGCGTGATACCACGGGGCAATTTTTGCGCAATGAGCGCTCGGATGTAGTGGATTTTAGTATTTATCTGTATTCATCCAAGCGCCAGCAATGTGCGCACTTGGATGAATAAGCTAGCCTCTTGCCATTGTTGGCTGAAGTGGTGGGATTAAAACTCGGGCGCGATCATTTCGGCGTAATCGTACAACGCCGCTAAAATCGCTTCGCCACGTTCGTCGCCATTCTCCGATAATGTTTCGGCGAGCCGATCTATTTCTTCGCTATACGCTTCCAGTGTAAGCGCATTGGCCGCGCCTTCAAATAACCGGGCGCTGCGCCATTGCTCCCAACGCACCGCTTCGTCGTCGTTTAAAGTCTGTGGGAAATTGCGCGCGCGATAGCGGAAAAATAACTCTTCCAGTTGGCGATCTTCAAAGTGCACGATTTCCGCCGCTAATTTGTCGCCAGTTAGCCCGCGCAGCCGCGTTAAAGTACGGCGGTCGGTGTTGGAGACAAAACCGCCGTATAAATTGGCATCCACATCCTGCTTTTCCAGCATCGCTTCACGTGTAAAGACGGCGAGCCACGGTAGTGCTGGCGCATTGGCCAGCTTAGCGGCGTTGGCGTTGATTGCATCCAGATCAATGCGCCAGCGAGCGAGGTCTTCGTTGCGCAGTACTTTCAGATTGCCGACGACGATGGGCGATTTGTTGGCGTGTATGGTCTTGATCGGCAGGCGGGGCGTAGCGCCCAGTTCATCTTGTTTGCTAAACATCCG
Source organism: Chitinibacter bivalviorum (assembly GCF_013403565.1). Lineage (NCBI taxonomy): Bacteria > Pseudomonadati > Pseudomonadota > Betaproteobacteria > Neisseriales > Chitinibacteraceae > Chitinibacter > Chitinibacter bivalviorum. The sequence continues at coordinate 3,547,683 of NZ_CP058627.1, forward strand.
GCGGCGGATTTCGGTGGCGTCGAGAGTAAACAGCTCGCTCGGGTCATTAGCCAGATCCCAAACGATAATTTCATTTTTATTTGTTGGATGCATGCCCAGCGGCCAGACAATGGCTAGATTGCCACGCTCCACGCCGTACATGCCCGAGATATGAACGAAAGGGCGTGGTTGGGCGACGTTGATCTCGTCGAAAACACGGTCTTTTTTGCGCAGCGCCAGGCAGAAATCGAATAGCTTGGGTTGTTTATCGCGAATCAGCCTGGCCAGCGCAATTGTCGCGCGCACATCGGATAGCGCATCGTGCGCGGCTTCGTGCGTTAGGCCGTTGGCGACGGTCAGGTGTTCGAGTTTGAAACTAATTCGGCCATCGTCATGCGTTGGCCAGTTGATGCCGTCGGGACGTAGTGCGTACACCGTGCGCACGACGTCGAGCAAATCCCAACGGCCGCAGCCGTTTTGCCATTCGCGCGCATACGGGTCGATCAGATTGCGCCAGAACATATAGCGCGTCACTTCATCGTCAAAACGAATCGTGTTGTAGCCGACGCCGATGGTTTCCGGCTTGGCGAGCTCACGCTCAATCGCTGCGGCGAATTGATATTCAGGAACGCCATTCTCCAAGCAAAACTGCGGCGTGATGCCAGTGAGCAGACATGCTTCAGGCGCGGGCAGATAATCATTGGCAGGTTTGCAATGAATATTGATCGGCTGCCCAATTTCATTGAGCTCGGCATCGGTGCGAATACCGGCAAATTGCGCTGGGCGATCGTTTTTCGGGCTAACGCCAAAGGTTTCGTAGTCGTGCCAAAGGAAAGTGGTGTTCATGCGTGCGGTGCCGAAGTCAAAATGCAAAAGGGTGCGCTTTTATACTGCGTGCTACGGGGTGAGGCAAGGTGTCATTGCGGAATGCGTGTTAATTTGGGGCGAAATTTGCATACCCAATGCTGTATCTCGATGAAAGTCAATTTATAGAATAGCTTCTGGCCTATACCCCTATTTTTTAAACGGGCTTAGATTTCGATATGGCGCGGCAAGGGGGTCGCCAATGAAGACGCCTTGCGCGGGCCACGCGACACTTTTCCAGTACGCTTCCACTGCGGTTGCGCCATTGATGTAATGAAAGAGCAGCACTTGCGGGTGTGGGAATTTTTGTTGGTGGTTGTATGGCTCGCTCACCGTGCCGTAGCTGGCGGTTGCGCCAGCCTCTAGCCATTTCATGCTGCTCATCTGGCTGCTGTCAGTCAGCATGCCGCCGAACGAGGTGAGGTGATCGGCCAAAGCACCCGGTTGAAACTTGAGTGTCTCCAAGCCTTCGACTTTGGCAAGGCCGGTTTGATAAATGATTACATCATTTTTATTGCGTAGCGCATCGCTGGTGAGCGTTTCGATTTTGATGGGGAGCTTGGCGATGCTTTGGCTGGGCGGAAATAGCGGCGCTCGGGCGCTGCGGGTTTTGTCGCTGGTGCTGAGAAAATACGCCGTGCCTTTGGGGTAGTTGCCCCAGGCTTGTAGGCCGGTGTCGATGAGTTTTTTGGCGCTGGCAAAGTCTTTCGCCGCCAGCATCATGCTGGGGCGAATTTTGAGGTCGGTAAAGGGTTGTGTGCTGGCGTGATTGAAATACGGCGATTCGGGGGTGGGCTTGCCGGTATTGGCGCACACGCCTTCTACATAGCCGATGGTGACGCCATACGTCATGCTGAGGCAGTTTACGCGGTAGGGCTTGGCCCAAGCTAGCGCCAGTGCCTGTGTTTTGCCGTCGAAAAATTGATTGATCTGGGCGTTGAGTTTTTCTAATTCGCCTTCGGTGATCCAGACCCGATCAGTGGGAAGTTCAATGCTGAGAATTTGCTCGGGGCGAAGTTGTCTTTGCTTGGCGTAGTATTCACCAATCTCAACGGAAAGCGGGTCATTTTTATTGATGATCAAGCCCAGTTGTTCCGCATTGAGTTGATAGTGCAGCTCGGCTTTATCTGTCGCCGCATGGGCGGAGAGGGTTGCGAGTAAAATAAGGCATGCAAGAGCAAATACGCGCATTTTGGGCTTTGAGCAGGTAAAAGCAGATGATAGCTGGAAAATGAAGCGAAGTCTTAGCGCGAAACGCGTTGACTAGGTGCTGATAATTTAATTTTTTGGATTTGAAGCAGGAGGGTAATACTGAGGTGATGAAAGAAGTGTAAATCTGGTCGGGGCGGTGGGATTCGAACTCACGACCACCTGTTCCCAAAACAGGTGCGCTACCAGGCTGCGCTACGCCCCGACTAGAGGAGTCGAACTATACCTAGGGCCTCATTCTTCGTCAATTCCCTTGCGCAAAAAAATTATCGCTTATTTGATAAATCTTTGATTGTAAGAATGTTTTGTTTTGGCTTAATCGCGGGCGAGTCACATCACAGTGCCGATGTGGCTTGTAAGCTAAAATGCGGCCGTGAATTTAACTTATCGATTGAGAGTGAAATGCTGCAAAAAAAGAGTGTTGTGGGCTTGAAGGGATTGCTGGCTGGGGTGCTGATCGTCAGTTTGGTGGCGTGTAGCAAAGTGAGCGCAAAAAATTATCAAAAGCTCAATGCAGGAATGTCGCGGGCCGAGGTGTTGGCCATCTTGGGAGAGCCAGATAGCAGTAAATCCGTTGATTTGCTGGGCGTGCGAGGCGAGTCTGTGCAGTGGCAGAGTGGCGAGGTCAAAATCGAGGCTAATTTTGTAAATGATACTTTGCTGAGCCGGCAACTGATTCAACAGTGATCACTTAAGTCGCAGGCGTATTTGTGCTTGCGCAGAGGATGGACGCAAAAAAAGCCCTAGCATCAACTAGGGCTTTTTTTGAATATTTGGCGGAAGCGCAGAGATTCGAACTCTGGGGGGACTCACATCCCCGACGGTTTTCAAGACCGCTGCCTTAAACCACTCAGCCACGCTTCCGTACTTAAATTGTATTTCGAATAAAAAAGCCCCGACAGCGTCAGAGCTAGTTTATGTATTCATTGGCGGAAGCGCAGAGATTCGAACTCTGGGGGGACTCACATCCCCGACGGTTTTCAAGACCGCTGCCTTAAACCACTCAGCCACGCTTCCGTTCTTGAATAGGTGCGCATCATATCAAGGTTTTTTGACCTTGTCTCGCTTTTTTTAGAAATTTTTTACAGTTTTTCTAAAACGGCGAAATTCGCCAAAGATGCATTGGCCGTGTGCTCCATCGCGGGTGATAAACGAATACGATAAGTCTTGCCCTGAGCTGCAAGGCGGAACTCTCGGTTATCGGCAAAGAAGGCTTGTGGCAACACCAGGAAACGATTTTGATTGATCGAGGTGTTTTCCGGCGAATAAATGCCCGCAAAGCTGCGATTGCCCAGTAGCGGGGTGAGCTCGACCACGATCGGCGTTTGCGATACGGTTTCGATCCCGACGTTCACCATGCCCTCGCGGGTTTTGGTGATGCGGCGAACAATCCCGACAGAAACAGGGCTCATGCCAACGCCATCCATGCCTACGATTTCACCTACTTGCAAGGTGTCTTCGCGATCAGTTTGGTAATTGACGCCAATGCCCGTTGCGCTTTCATTATCAATCGTCCAGCGATCTTGTTGCGAATGAGCGGGCAGCGTACCGCGTAAATGGCTAATTACATCGTCTAGCCCGCGAGTAACATTGATTGATTTTTGCGTGCTTCTGCGCTCAGATTTGCGCACTGGCGCTGGCGTGTCGCGCGACCAAAGATTAATCAGGTGTTGCATCAAGTCGATATTGGCTGCGTGGCTGGAATCCGCTGGCAGGCCGAGTTTTTCGGCTTCTTCGCCTTGATTGAGTTTTTCAATGGTTTCTTTGATGTGCAAAATAAGCGTTTCGGTAAACCAGTAGCGCCAATTTTCGCCGACCATATCGCGGCGCAGACGCTTTGGCGGCGTTGAGCCCGCAACATTGATGGCAAATAACTGGCGATTGGGTTTGATTTGGCTTTCGAGATCAATGCGGCTGACCCAGCGTTTGAGCCATTGAGTGACTAATTCGATTTGAGCTGGTTGTAGCTTCTCTGGATGTGCGAGTGAAAGCATCATCAACAGCATGTACTCGCGACGGACATCGGTAATGTCTGCTTCTGGATAAGGTTGCAGTGGCGAGGTGGCAAAGCCTTGCTGTTCTGCAAACAAGTACAGGCGATTTAAATTGCGCCAAGTGCGGCTATCGACTTCCATGTAGCGTAAATAGGCCCAGCGAGCTTGCTCAACAAAATACATGATGCCGCGCAGCGTAAAAACTTGCAGGTCTTTTTCAAGTCCGCGTGGCAGGCCTTGACTGGCTTGTTTGATGCAGAAGCGATAGGCGTCGCCCATATCATTCCAGAAGGCGAGCAGCGTAGGCAGAACTTGCTTGGGGCTGGCGCCATCATCCAAGACACGGCCTTGGTAGATATCGACTAAGTGAGATTGCAGCGAGCGCGCTTTTTCGTCGAGATAAGGGACAGTTTTAAAGCGTTCTTTTGCGTTGGTTTTGGGATTGCCATTGAGTTGTTTCAGGGCTTTGACGATTTCTTGTTGCGCTTGCAGGATGTCACTTTCAGGTAACTCCTGCATCATAATCGTGGCCGACTTGTAGTTGTGGACGCCTTCTTGTTCGCGTTTGCCGAGTAGCGCACCGATCAGACTTTTAAAGTCAAACATAGGGTTATTCCTAGCTATGCCTTAATTATTAAATATAGTTGTACCTGCAACGATAAACTTGTTCTTGCATCGCCCGCAAGCATTGTGCGGGTTTTGCTAGTATATCGGGTGGCTGTTGTTGCAGGATTGTGAAGTTCTGCACATTTTGCCCGAATAATCAGCTGTTGTAATTACAAAACCCCTGAGGTTGGCTGTGATAAAATATAGCGTTTTCAGCCGCTTGGCTGCGTACTTTACGTCAAGCTAGGGCTAATCCTCGCTGTCGGTGATAGGGCAAATTACACAATGATCAGTTCTAATGGCATTACGATGCAGTTTGGCGCCAAGCCACTGTTCGAAAAAGTCTCGGTAAAGTTTGGCGATGGTAATCGCTATGGTTTGATTGGCGCCAATGGCTGCGGTAAATCGACCTTTATGAAAATCCTCGGCGGCGATTTGGAGCCTACCGCAGGTAATGTTTCGCTTGAGCCTGGCGTGCGCTTGGGTAAATTGAAGCAGGACCAGTTTGCCTACGAAGATCAGCGTGTGCTCGATGTCGTGATGCAAGGTCACATTGAATTGTGGGCCGCAATCCACGAGCGTGACGCAATCTATGCCAATCTCGAAGCGACCGAAGACGACTACATGCGCGCCGCTGAGCTCGAAGGCTTGGTGGCTGAGTACGATGGTTATACCGCCGAAGCGCGTGCGGGTGCTTTGCTGTTGGGTGCTGGCGTGCCGATTGAGCAGCACAATGGCCCGATGTCAGATGTGGCTCCCGGTTGGAAATTGCGGGTATTGCTGGCGCAGGCGCTGTTTTCAAATCCAGATGTTCTGCTGCTCGACGAACCGACAAATAACTTGGACATCAACACGATTCGCTGGTTGGAGCACACGTTGAATGAACGTAATTCAACGATGATTATCATCTCCCATGACCGCCACTTCTTGAATCAAGTGTGTACGCACGTGGCTGACGTGGATTACGGCAATATCCAGATCTATCCAGGCAATTACGACGACTACATGCTGGCCTCAACGCAAGCGCGTGAACGCACCTTGGCCGATAACAGCAAAGCGAAAGAGCGCGTGGCCGAGTTGCAAGCCTTTGCGCAGCGTTTTGCTGCGAATAAATCGAAAAGCCGTCAAGCAACCAGCCGTTTGAAGCTGGTTGATAAGATCAAGGAAGGGATGGTTGAGGTGAAGCCTTCTTCACGTCAAAACCCGTATATCCGCTTTGAGATGGACGACAAACAAAAACTGCACCGTCAGGCTTTTGAATTGACCAATATTTCAAAAGCATTTGATAAAACGCTGTTTACCAAACTGAACTTTATCTTTGAAGCGGGCCAGAAAATGGCTGTGATCGGTGGTAACGGCGTGGGTAAATCAACGCTGATGAAAATGCTGGTTGGCGTATTGCCACCCGATGCCGGTACGATCAAATGGGCTGAAAAAGCAGAGCCTGGCTATTTCGCACAAGATCACGAAGAAGATTTTAGTGAAGACATCACCTTGTTTGACTGGATGAAGCAATGGGGGCAGCCTGGTGATGACGACCAAGTGATTCGCGGCATCTTGGGTCGCCTGTTGTTTGGCGGCGATGATGTGAAGAAATCAGTCAAAGTCTTGTCTGGTGGTGAAAAAGGCCGCATGTTGTACGGCAAGCTGATTTTGCAAAAGCCGAACGTACTGGTGATGGACGAGCCAACCAATCACATGGATATGGAATCGATCGAGTCGCTGAATATGGCTTTGGAGTTGTATAAAGGCACGCTGATTTTCGTGTCGCATGACCGTCAATTTGTATCGTCTTTGGCGACGCAGATTTTGGAATTGAATGGTGATGGTACATATACGCACTTCTTGGGCGGTTACGAGGAATACCTAGAAAGTCGCGGGCTGGAATAAGCCTGAGTGGCACTCAAATGACAGCCAGTCGATTTGAGTGCTGCTTTAGCTGGATGTTCAGCAATAAAAAAACCGAGCCTAGGCTCGGTTTTTTTATTGGGTATCAGCTTGTAGACTAAATTTGAATTGATCTACAGGTCAATACTGATGGTGGGTATTATCTGCGACGGAAGTTGCCGCCTGTTGGGGCGCCACCACGTTCGTCTTTATGACGGAAGGTCACGCGACCTTTGGTTAAGTCATAAGGAGACATTTCAACGGTAACACGGTCACCAGCGATAATACGGATATGGTTTTGACGGATCTTGCCTGAAGCGTAGGCAGTGATCTCGATACCATTAGTTAGCGTAACGCGAAAGCGAGTGTCCGGGAAAACCTCGGCCACAACACCTTCCATTTCAACTACATCTTCTTTTGACATGCTTTATTCCAGTAAGGCTGACGCCGATCTGTTTGAGCGTCATTTTTTTAAATAAGGGCGAACTATACAGGTTTTAGACGAAAATTGCGCCACTTTTTGTGCTTTTTTGAGCGTAACCATTTGTATTTATGCTTGATTCAGTGTAGTGGCGACTTTAAGCTTGGCACCTTCTTGAAGCGGATACCCATATAATGCGTCGGATTTTTCTCTTGTTGGCTATTTCTTTGCTCAGTGCCTGTGCGACGCAGTCACCGCCGGTCAGTGTTGTTGTGCCAACGCCCAGTGCTACTCCGCAATTAGCGACACCGAGAGCATTGCTTGCAACGCCAACACCTGTGGTCAGCGCAAGCCCGACGCCCAGCCCCTCACCGACTCAAAAACCGACGCCAAAACCTGTGATGACTGAGGCGCAAGGACGCGCGTTGATGGCGCAATTATTGCCGCCCAAAATCAATGATCGCAATGGCTGGATCGACGATATGCTCGATGCTTTTACTGCACTCAAAATTGCCTACACGCCCGAAAACATTTGCGCCGTGGCGGCGGTGATTGAGCAAGAGTCGACTTGGCAGGGCGACCCCGTGGTGCCTGGCTTGCCGAAGATTGTTTGGAATGCGATTGGCGAGCGAGCCGATAAATATCATATCCCCTTGATCGCGGTCCAAACTGCGTTGCTCAAGCCCTCGCCGACGGGGCAAAGCTATAAGGCGCGGATTGATAATTTGCGTACCGAGCGCGAAATGAATGATTTATTCGAGGATTTAGCCAATGAGGCGAAAAGTCTGAATTTACCGCTCAATATGAAAAATCCGATTCGCACCGGTGGGCCGATGCAGGTGAGTGTGGAGTTCGCGCAGCAACACAGCAAAGTGTGGCCTTATCCCTATCCGATCAAAGAAAGTATTCGTCACGAAGTGTTTACGCGTCGAGGTGGGGTGTATTTCGGTACAGCCATTTTGCTGCAATACCCTGCGACCTATACCGATGTGGCGTATCGTTTTGCCGACTTTAATGCCGGGCGCTACGCGAGTCGCAATGCGGCATTCCAAAAGGTATTGTCGCATCTGTCAGGCAAAGAATTGGTAGAAGATGGCGATTTACTCAGCTACAGCAACGGCGTGCCAAGCGGCACCAGTGATGTGCAGACGGCGCTCTATAGCATGAACGCGGCGCTCGGCATGAGCCGCGATGAAATGTTGCGTGATTTGAAGCAGGAAAAGCTCGTCGGTTTTAGCCAAACCGAGCTGTATCAAAAAGTCTATGCCTTGGCAGATAAGGGCGGCAAAACTTGGCCGCGCGCGAGCATGCCGCAGATTGATCTGAAAAGCCCCAAAATCACCCGCAAACTGACGACCGAATGGTTTGCCAATAGGGTAAAAGGGCGTTTTGAGACCTGCATCAAGCGACTTAATTGATGGGTAGTGATTGATTCAATGTGGGGCGGCGACATTCTGTGATTGCAGCGTATCGCCCCCATATTTATACTTTGAATTAATTAATCAAAAGTCATTGAAGGCATCGAAATGAAATTTACCCTCAGGCAATTGGAAGTATTTGTCGCAGTAGGGCAGGGTGAGAGCGTTTCACGTGCTGCAGAGCAGCTCAAAATGTCGCAATCGGCGACCAGTACGGCATTAGCAGAATTGGAGCGCCAATATGAAATGCGCTTGTTTGACCGCGTGGGCAAGCGTTTGCAACTCAATGAGCTGGGCGCTTTGCTCTTACCTCGGGCGATTGAGCTGCTCGATCGGGCGCAGAGTATGGACGCCATGCTCAATGGCGAACACGGCTTGGGCCCCTTGCGCGTGGGTGCAACGCTGACGATTGGAAATTATTTGGCGACACTGCTGATTGGCGATTTTATGCGCCAGCATGCGGGTTGTCGCGTCAGTTTGGCCGTACATAATACGGCGACGATTGTGAATCAGGTCGTGCATTTTGAGCTCGATTTAGGCCTGATTGAAGGTGATTGCCAGCATCCCGATTTAATTGTGACGCCATGGGTGCCCGATGAACTGGTTGTTTTTGCCGCGCCCGAGCATCCATTAGCGCAGCAAAAACTGGTAACGTTCGATGATTTGGTGGCAGCCTCATGGATTGTGCGTGAACAAGGCTCAGGTACACGCCAAACCTTTGAATTTGCAATGCGCCACGCTTTATCGCAATTAAATATCCGGCTTGAATTGGAGCATACCGAGGCGATCAAGCGCGCCGTGGAGTCAGGCTTGGGGATTGGTTGTATTTCCCGCTTGGCGTTAAAAGATGCGTTCCGACGTGGCAGCTTGGTGCCATTAGAAGTGCCAGAGCTGGATCTGGCGCGCCATTTTCATTTTGTGGTGCACAAGCAAAAATACCAAACGCCGAGCATGGATGCCTTCCTTAGCTTATGTCGTCAGGCAACCGCTGGCGTGAACCGCAGTGATGAAATTGCAATGCCTTATATACGTTAGATGGGTATGTGCTTGAGAATTAATTAGTAGAATATCTTTATGGATATACCCAATAAAAAAGCCCGCATGCTTGCGGGCCTTTTTGTATCTTGGTGCGGGCAATTAATGGATGCCGCCACTTTGTTGATATCGTTTTTCCAGATGATTCACACCCGCTGCGAGCACCAAAGTCATAATCAAATATAAGAATGAAATGGTCAGATACGGCTCCCAGTAGCGCGAATAGGCGCCTGCGACAGTACGAGCAGCGTAGGCCAGCTCGCCAAGACCGATGGCAGAGACCAGCGAGCTGTCTTTGAGCAGCATGATGGCCTCATTGCCCAGTGGCGGCAGCATGCGGCGGAAGGCTTGCGGAACGATGATGAAACGCATCGTTTGGCCATAAGTCATACCCAGAGAGCGGGAGGCCTCAAATTGGCCTTTCGCAATCGATTGAATCCCCGCGCGGAAAATCTCGGTGATATAGGCCCCAGCATTTAGGGTTAAAGCCACCAAACCCGAGAGGAAGGCGCCGTAGTCTTGACGCAAGGTGGAGGCGAGTTCGCCGCTCAGCAGTAGGCCGTTTTCAGGGTGAACTAGCAAAGGCATGACGGCAAAATGCGTGAGCAAAATTTGCACAAAGAGCGGTGTACCACGAAAGAAAGTAACATAGGCGGTGGCAGGCCAGCGCAATAAGAGTTTTACTGGATATTTCCAGGGGCCGTGCTTTACTTCTGCGAGGCGCGCCATACCGGCAAACAGGCCAATCAATGTACCTAGGACAACCGCGATCAGCGTGATACCCAGTGTCATTTTGATGCCGTCGACGAAAAGCTCGCGGTATTCCCATACCATTTGCAACTGGAAATTTTCAAACAGCGGCGCGGCGTGCTGTACTTGTTGCCAAAATTGATTGAAGTCCATTGTCATACCATCTGATCGCTCAAGACGATAAAGCACAACTCGTGGTTGCGCTTTATCGATGTACTCGTGAGCTTGTGAGCCGAAAAGGCTAGATCGCCTTATTTACCGAAGTATTTTTTGTAGATTTTATCGTACGTGCCATCGGCTTTAATGGCGGCAATGCCTTTGTTGAGTTGCTCAACCAATGCTTTGTTGCCTTTTTTAACCGCAATACCATAGTACTCTTTTGCAAAAGTAGCATCATCGATGGTTTTCAGCTTGGCAGATGGGTTGTTTGCGACAAAGTTGATCACAACGCCATTGTCCGCAATGACTGCGTCAATACCACCGTTTTGCAATTCTTTAATGGCCAACGGTGTAGATTCGAAACGCTTGATGTTCGGGCTGGTTTTGCCCAGTAATTTTTGCGCAACTTCATCGCCTGTTGTGCCGGTTTGTACACCTACTTTTTTGCCTTTTAAGTCAGCGAGTTTGGTGACTTTGCTGCTTTGGCCAACTGCGATCAGCTGTTTAGCTTCAAAGTAAGGCTCTGAGAAATCCATTGATTGTTTGCGCTCAGGGGTAATCGTTACCGCTGAAATCACCATATCGCGATCGCCAGTGTTGAGCGAGGCAAAAATGCCTTCCCAAGGCGTATTGATGAATTTAACTTGAAAGCCACCCTTTGCTGCAATTGCTTGCATGATGTCCATGTCAAAGCCAACGGCTTCTTTTTTCTCATTAAGGGATTCAAAAGGGGCGTAGGCTGCATCAGTGGCAACTTGATAGGTTTTAGCGGCCTGCGCAGACGTATTGAACATCAGGCCCGCGAGCAATGCGGTGGCTAAAAAGCTAAATGGGGTGCGCTTCATTGTTATTCTCCATCCTTGCAAATAAAAAGGGCAGTCATGAAAAACGATTTTAACAGTTTTTCAATCCCTGCCCTGATGCTAGTAAGCTTTTGCCGAACAGATAATCAGGTCTTTCCCTATTCGCTCAATAAAACCGATAGAAAGGGACTGTGATTTCAATTTTCCCTATGCAATCAATTCATCAAGCCCACTTGATAGCTCTGAAAGCTCGACCAATTTGTCGTTCAAGCCTTCTGGGGTTAGCCCTGCGGTGAGAATGATTTGTTCGGGCAGCGCGGCGGCAATAGCATCTTGCGTTGCTGAGTCAGCTTGTAAATGAGTAATCAATTTGGCGAGGTTCAGTACACTGGTGAGCTTGTCGCTTGGGTCTTGCTCGGCTGGCGAATTTTGATATTTGATAGCTTGTTGGATCGCAACTGGGAAATTCCAGCGGCGTGCGAGTTCTTCACCCACCATCACATAGTCAAAACCAATATTATTGTCTTCAAGCGCCACGCGATCAGCCGCGCCATTAGCAACAAATTGATCAATTTTGGCAGCGATTTCTGGCGTCACAATATGAATCAACATTTCGCCAATATTGTGAATCATCCCGGCGGTAAATGAGACTTCACCATTGATTTTGGCGGGTTTGGATAGCCATTTGGCAATCGTTGCCACTTGCAGGCTATTTTTCCAGAATTTTTTACGATCAAAACCAGGCGTGGCCACAAAGGCGCCAGTAATGCCTGAGGCCACAACGAGTGTACGTACCGTGTTAAAGCCCAGTACCACAACCGCTTCTTGAACCGAACCGATTTGGCGGCTGGCACCAAAATGCGCCGAGTTGGCTAAGCGTAATACTTTGGCGGTGATAACTTGATCTAAGGCGATTTTCTTGGCAATGGTATCGATATCAATGTCTTCATTGCTGAAACTGTCGATCAATTCTTGAACTACTTTAGGAATCGTAGGTAGTTTATGCGTTTGTTCGAAAACTTCTTCCAATTTCATGGCAACACTCCCGTGGGCATTTTTTTTATCGGCTGAAACCACTTCCATACTAGAACACGCATTCACGCTCTGCTAGCGAGAAAATAAAAAAACCACACTCATTGAGTGTGGTTTTTTGTATCGAAGCAAGTCAATTACTGTTTAGTTTCAACTTGAGCGAGTTTTTCACCTTCACTACTTGCCAAGCTAGTGTTGGTTTGTACATCTTTGCGCCGACGACGCACTGGGGTGGTAACTGCAATCTCAGCTTCAGCGACAGTGGCTGAGCGCGTTTCAACTAATTGCAGTGCGATTGGCGCATTATTTGCGTTGCTCTCAGCGCTGTTTTTCAAGTCACTACGACGGCGGCGTGCGGGTACCACAACTTCTTCAATCGCAGCAGGTGCGACAGTCTCGTTGCGCGTAGCCACTTGCGTCAAACCCACTTCAGCTGGTGTTGCAACGACAAACTCAGCTTTAGGCGTCGCCACGACAGGCGCTGGAGTTGCGGCAACTTCCGTCGCTACGACTGGTGATTCAACGACAGGTGCCGCTTCAATAACAGGCGCTGCTTCAACGATAGGCGCTGGTGCTGCCGGCAAACTTGGTGCCACAACATCATCATTGACTGCGATCACTGCAGTAGGCGCTTCAGCAACTGGCGTAGTAACGACTTGCGGGTTGGTCGTTGCCGCTTCGCTTGCTTGAACAACTGCAACCGACGGCGCCGGAGCAACTTCTACTGGTTCAGCAACGACAACAGGTTCGCTGCTGCTCACTTCGGTCGGAGTTGCTGGCGCTTCGGCGGCCAAAGCTGCTGCTTGAGCAATAATCACCTCATTGGGGATGAAAGCTGGAGTGCTCTCTTCATTGCCTGAAGTGGTTTCTGTGCTATTTGGCGTGCGGTCGTTGCGATCACGACGATCACGACGGCTGCGACGACGACGATTGCGCGTTTCGCCATTCGCTTCTGGCGCTGCGGCTTGTTCAGGAGCGCCTACTTCCAGTGCGACTGCAGTTGCTGGCAACTCTTGAACTTGTTCGCTGCGTGCTTCTTGGCGTTGGCGCTCTTCGCGAGGCTGACGTTCGCCGCGGCTTGGGCGTTGTTGACGCTCTTCACGCTTTTGAATGTCTTCCTCAATGCGAGGTTTGCTTGAGCGAGGAGTGCGCTCTGGACGCTCCGCTTTTTCGCTACGTTCACCACGTTCGGCGCGCTCACCACGCTCGCGTGTCGCTTGACCTTCACGGCCTTCGCGATTTTCGTTGCGGTCGAAACGACCGTTACGGCGCTCGTTGCGTCCACGCGGTTGGCGTGGGGCTGGTTTCGCTTCTTCAACCGGTTTTTTCTCTTCGGGTTCGCTACTAAACCAAGCAACGATTTTCTTCCAAAGCGATGGCTGGTCTGCTTTTGCTTCCGGTTTCGCCACGCGCTCGGTGCTTGCTGGGGCTGGCTGGGCTGGGGTGATGCCTTTTACCGCAGCTTCTTGGCGCTTGGCTTGCTCTTCCTTGCTTTTGCCCGGTTTGTAGCCTTCTTCCGCAGGCTGTTCAACCATGCGGTAAGACGGCAAAGCATCTTCAAATGGCAAAACGTCTTCCGAGCGTACGCGGGTGATGCTGTAGTTCGGTGTTTCCAAATGCATATTTGGAATCAACATCACGCCAACTTTCAGGCGCGCTTCAACAGCAAACAACTCTGCGCGTTTTTCATTGAGCAAGAAAGTCGCAACATCTACGGGCACTTGCGCATGCAGCGCGCCAGTATTTTCTTTCATTGCTTCTTCCTGAATGATACGCAGGATGTGCAAAGCTGATGATTCGATGCCGCGGATAAAGCCTGTGCCGTGACAGCGTGGGCAGGCGATGTGGCTGGTTTCTTCGAGTGATGGTTGCAGGCGCTGGCGTGACAATTCCATCAAACCAAAGCGGCTGATTTTGCCGGTTTGCACGCGAGCACGGTCGTGATGTAGTGCTTCACGTACGCGGTTTTCAACGTCACGTTGGTTTTTTGGGTTTTCCATGTCGATAAAGTCGATCACGATCAAACCACCGACGTCGCGCAAACGCATCTGGCGCGCGATTTCATCGGCAGCTTCCAGATTAGTACGCAGTGCAGTTTCTTCGATGTCACCACCGCGCGTTGCTTTGGCCGAGTTCACGTCGATGGACCACAAAGCTTCAGTGCGATCGAGTACGATCGCGCCGCCTGAAGGCAAGCTCACTTCACGCGAATACGCGGTTTCGATTTGGTGTTCGATCTGGAAGCGCGAGAACAGTGGTACGTCATCTTGGTAGAACTTCACTTTATGCACATTGTTCGGCATAACGTGGCTCATGAACTGCTGAGCTTGTTCATAAATGTCGCGTTTGTCGATCAGCAACTCGCCAATATCAGGCTGGAAGTAATCGCGAATCGCACGGATTACAAGGCTAGATTCTTGATAAATCAGGAAGGCGCCAGTCTGGGTATTGGCTGCGCCCTCAATAGCACGCCAAAGTTGCAGCAGATACCCCAGATCCCACTGCAATTCTTCTGCGTTGCGGCCAATCGCAGCGGTACGGGCGATCAAGCTCATACCGTTAGGCGTTTCGAGTTGATCCATTGCGGCGCGCAATTCATTGCGCTCTTCGCCTTCAATGCGACGTGAAACGCCACCACCACGTGGGTTATTTGGCATCAGCACGAGGTAACGACCCGCCAAGCTGATGTAGGTGGTGAGGGCTGCGCCTTTATTGCCGCGCTCGTCTTTTTCCACCTGTACGATTAGTTGCTGGCCTTCTTTCAGGCTATCTGCAACGCGGCCGCGGCCACCTTCACCTTCGCCGAGGTAGGCGCGGGCGATTTCTTTGAATGGCAAGAAGCCATGACGATCACAGCCGTAATCGACAAAGCACGCTTCGAGACTAGGCTCGATGCGGGTGATAATGCCTTTGTAGATATTGGATTTGCGTTGTTCTTTGCCGACGGTTTCGATGTCAAGGTCGATGAGTTTTTGGCCATCGACAATTGCAACGCGCAACTCTTCAGCTTGAGTTGCATTAAAAAGCATACGCTTCATGGGTTTAAGGCTCCTGCGCGCACCCATCGGCAGAACCAAGGATTTGACAGGCAGATCGATTGTGACGGCAGTTCGGCAATATAAAGTCGCGACCTTTGCAGGTTGCTAAATGAAATTGAGGTCAAACGTCTCAGGCTGTGGCAAAGCCAAGCATCAGAAATTGAAACGGCTGTGAACCAGCTCATTTCGGTGTTTTTACTCTTTTTCAATATTTCTCTGCGCGAGGCTATCGCAATGCAAGAGAGTCTATTCAGCATTTGAGTCATTGCTCAAAGCTAAAGGCCTAGCGTTTGGGGCTAGTTTGGCGGAATTTTATATTGGCTTAGGAACTGGGTATCGTTACTCCGGTGATCTGTATCTCTGTCGGGCAAACATCCAGCCACATCGATCTAGTGAGGGCTGAACGTATAAAAATCCGGTGAGTGCGCTAATGTAATAAATCAATTACCATCGCTACTTCTTATTGAGCGGTGAGCGTCATAACCGCTAATCAGTTATTTCACTGCGTTGTACGCCGAACACGATCGTCTTGTGAGCCCCGCGCTACTACGCTCTAAATCGAGCAGGTAACGAAAACCGTTACGGCGGGAAAGAAATCACAATCCTGAACGCTGGGTACTAGCGGTAAAATAAACGATTAATAAATCCAATTTAGTGAGCCAAGGGCCGCAAGGTTAGCCGCGATACTGCTTGCGGGAACACTTTCGATTACCCTTTACTCACCCCGAAAAAGCAGTGCTTTTGCGGGGAAACCAGCTGCATAGATTGCAGCGTGCCATAGAGTATATGCCAATATGTCCGAGACTAGCAAAGCGTCTGTGAGCTTCGTGACGGTCGATGAAGAAGATGCCGGTCAACGGCTTGATAATTTTCTGCTCAAACGCCTCAAAGGCGTGCCAAAAAGCCATGTTTACCGCATCGTTCGATCGGGTGAAGTGCGGGTCAATAAAGGTCGTGCCGATGTCACGACACGTGTTGCAGCGGGTGATGTGATTCGCCTGCCGCCGGTGCGCGTCGCGGAGCAGCCCAAGGCTCCGAATAATGCCACGGCCGCTGCCGATACCATGCAATTGCCGATTGTGTACGAAGACGATGCCTTGCTGGTGATTGATAAACCGGCGGGGATTGCAGTGCATGGCGGATCGGGGATTAGCTTTGGCGTGATTGAGCTATTGCGTGCACAACGGCCGCAAGCCAAATTCTTAGAGCTCGTTCATCGTTTGGATCGTGAAACATCCGGTTTGCTACTGGTAGCGAAAAAACGCAGTGCTCTGGTGAAAATGCATGAGGTATTGCGTGAAAGCCATGGTATTGACAAGCGTTACCTCGCATTGGTGGGGGGGGTATGGCCACATACACGCTGCCATGTGAAGATGAAACTACTGAAATACGAAACGCCGGATGGCGAGCGCCGTGTCAAAGTACACGCCGATGGCTTGAGCTCACATACGATTGTGAATCGTCAGCAGGCGTGGACGAATGCGTCATTGCTTGAATGTGAGTTGAAAACCGGCCGCACGCACCAGATTCGGGTGCATTTATCGGCCAGCGGTCACGCGATTTTGGGTGACGATAAATATGGCGATTCGGCGGTCAATCGCGCATTACCGAAGCAAGGCTTGCGTAGAATGTTTTTGCACGCGTGGCGCTTAACACTGAATCACCCATTAACCGGGGAGCGCATGACGTTAGAGGCGCCGTTGCCTGCCGAGTTGCAGGCGTATATTCATCAACTTGATTCTCAATCCAAAGGAGCATAAGCGTGGCATCGCGACGGTTTGATTTAGTGGTGTTTGATTGGGATGGCACTTTGATGGATAGCACGGGCATGATTGCCCGTTCAATTCAGCGCGCATTCGATGATGTTGGCTTGCCGGTGCCGAGTGAGCAAGAAGCACG
This sequence comes from Chitinibacter bivalviorum, assembly GCF_013403565.1. NCBI lineage: Bacteria > Pseudomonadati > Pseudomonadota > Betaproteobacteria > Neisseriales > Chitinibacteraceae > Chitinibacter > Chitinibacter bivalviorum. Next base: position 3,564,777 of record NZ_CP058627.1, read on the forward strand.
GTATGTCATTGGTTATGGTTTGGGTGAGGCAATGGCGCACTTGGCGCCGGATGCATCTGAGGTGCAAATTCGACAAGTGGTGGATGCCTACCGTGGCCATTTTCTGGCTAAAGATCAGGAATTAAAACTCTACGATGGCGTTGAAGAAGGTTTGGCGCGCTTGCGCGAGGCCAAATTTAGGATGGCGGTGGCAACGGGTAAATCCCGCGCAGGTCTTGATCGGGTGCTCAAAGCGACGCAATTAGGTCATTTCTTTGAGGTGACGCGCACTGCGGATGAGGCCTTTTCTAAACCTCACCCCGCCATGCTGGAATACATCTTGGAGTATTCGGCTGTAGCGCCCGAGCGTGCTGTTATGGTGGGCGATACCACCCATGATTTGCAGTTGGCCATTAATGCTGGTACGGCGAGCCTAGGCTTAACCTATGGTGCGCATAAAGGTGAGGCGCTGCAAGATTTACAGGCTTTGGCGCTGTTTGATGAATTTAATAGTTTGATCGATTGGGTGTTGGCGCATGGTTAGGATTTGCGCATCGAGTGATTTGCAAGAACGTGCGCTTGCGTTTCGCTTTGTGGTGCAAAACGGGGCGCGAGAACGAGCGGCCATTGCGCTGCGTTACGATGGGCAGGTCTATGCCTATATTAATGAATGCGCGCATATCCCGATCGAGCTTGATTTTAATCCGGGTGATGTGTTTGACCTCAGTCGACAGTTTTTGGTTTGCTCGACGCATGGCGCATATTATGATCCGACCAATGGTTTATGTTTAGGTGGCCCGTGCACCGGCCGACGGTTAAGTCCACTGACGGTCATCGAAAAAGACGAAGCAGTTTGGCTGCTTGAGGAAAAGTGAATGAGTGATTCTATTGAACGTGATGCTTTAAAAGATATTTTAACCGCTTCGGTCAAAGAGCAGCGTGCCGCTCGCCGCTGGGGAATTTTCTTTAAATTACTCACGTTTTCATATCTGTTTTTGATGCTGGCTTTGTTTATGGGCTGGGTCGGTAATAAAGAAGCGGAAAGTGCCTCAACTGGCCCGCACACTGCGGTGGTGGATTTGAAGGGTGAAATTTCGGCGGGAAGTGACGCCAGTAGTGACATCGTGTTGGCCGGTTTGAAAGCGGCCTTTGAAGACAGCAACACCAAAGCGGTGATTTTGCGTGCCAATAGCCCTGGTGGTAGCCCTGTGCAATCGGGTCTGATGTATGACGAAATTGTTCGCTTGAAGAAAATGCATCCGAAAACACCATTTTATGTCGTGGTCGAAGATGTGTGCGCTTCGGGTTGTTACTACACTGCGGTGTCGGCAGACAAAATTTTTGCCGATAAAGCCTCGATCGTTGGCTCGATTGGCGTTTTGATGGACGGCTTTGGTTTTACTGGTGCGATGGAAAAACTGGGGGTTGAGCGTCGCTTGATGACCGCGGGCGCTAATAAAGGCTTTTTGGATCCGTTCTCGCCGCAAAGCGAAGCACAAAAAGAAAAAGCGTTGGCGATGCTGGCAGAAATTCATCAGCAATTTATCAGTGTGGTCAAACAGGGGCGTGGCAAACGCTTGGCGCAAGATAATCCTGATTTATTTTCTGGGCTGGTGTGGTCGGGCGAATCGGGCTTGAAACTCGGTCTGGTGGACGCCTTGGGTTCGGTGAATTCAGTAGCACGCGATGTCGTGAAAGTGCCTAACGTGGTCGACTTCACGCCGCAACCTTCTTACGCGGATCGATTGGCTCGCCAGTTGGGCGTTGCAGCAGCCACGACGTTGGGTGCAAAGATGGAGTTTCATTTGAAATAAATTGAAGGGTATATGGCTAGAGATATTTATTATTAATGTCTTTGGCCTTATACCCAGTACTTCTAGGGGGTGATGTCAATGGCACGTAGAAAAAGAGCTGAAGAGCACGAAAACCATGAGCGCTGGCTGGTGTCGTATGCTGACTTTATTACGCTGTTGTTTGCCTTCTTTGTGGTGATGTATGCCATTTCTTCGGTTAACGAAGGGAAGTACAAAGTGCTGTCCAATTCCTTGGTCGATGCCTTCAAGCAGCCCAAGCAATCGGCTGAGCTTATTCGACTCGACAACCAAAATGTACCGGGTGCGCCGCAAAAATTAATTGTGATTCCGGGGCCAACGATGTTGCCCAATGACGGCAAGATCGAGGCGCAAACTAAAAAAATGCAAGGTATGGCCGGTGATTTGCGCGAAACGCTTGGCACTCTGATTGACCAAGGCAAGGTCAAAGTCACACAATCAAAACGCGGCATTGCCGTCGAAATTAGCGACTCGATTTTATTCGATACTGGCCGCGCCGATTTGCAGCCAGACTCGGCAAATGCCTTGTTGGCCATCGCTGAGCGCGTCAAAGACGCCGATAATTTAATTCAAATCGAAGGGCATACCGATAATCAACCAATCCGCGCGGGTTTATTTCCTAGTAATTGGGAATTGTCGGCTGCTCGTGCCGCCAGTGTCGTGCGCTTGTTTCAAAGTGCCGGAGTGGCACCACAGCGCATGGTGGCTATCGGCTACGCGGAGTTTCGGCCCGTTGAATCAAATGACACCCTAGAGAGTCGAGCCCGCAATCGCCGGGTGACGCTGAATATTTTGGCGGACAACCGCGATGAGGTTGCAGTGCTTCCTTTGGTTGCGCGCTAAGCTAAGGTAATACGCATCTCATCGAATGACGTTACGCTGCCAACTTTACGCTGAGCGACCATATTGAGCATGGATCATAAGAGTAATCCCGCGATTTTAGATCGAATTACAAAGCTGGTGTATCGCAGCACGGTACCTGGGCAAATTATCTGCATGCTCACGGCTCTGGTGCTGGCGGCAGCTCATTTTGAACACGTAGAGCCTTGGGTGTTATGCAGCTGGATTGCCGCGACCTGGTTGGCCGCCTGCTGGCGTTTGATTGCCGCGCGACAATATTTTGCGATTAAAGATCAAGCTGAGGTTGATTATCCTTATTGGAATCGACGATTCGCAACGGGGGTCAATGTCTCTGGCTTGATCTGGGGTTTGGGTGGCTATGTATTGATGAATGGCGCGTCAGACTCATTGCGACTCTTTACCGCCTTTGTTCTGTCTGGCCTTGTTGCCGGAGCTGTACCTATTTTGGGCGCGCAATATACGGCGCTGCGCAATTTTGCATTGCTGATTTTAACGCCGGTGCTCATCACGGCGCTGTTGGGTAAAGGGCAGTTAGACCCGGTCCTCGCCGCCATGTGTATTTTGTACATGGTTGTGGTCACCAAAGGCGTTAAAAATTATAACGATGCAATTTTAGAAAGTGTGTTGCTGGAGTTAGAGCAAAAACAATTGGTCGTTGAGTTGGAAAAAGCTCGCAATATCGCCGAGGCGGCCAGTCGCGCAAAGAGTGAATTTATTGCCAATGTCAGCCACGAGATTCGTACCCCTATGAATGGCATTGTGGGCATGACGCATATGCTGGCTCAATCGCCACTCAATGAGAATCAGCGTCAGGAGTTGGCGGTGATCCAATCGTCATCGAGTCTGTTACTAGCGCTGGTGAACGATGTCTTGGATTTATCAAAAATTGAGGCGGGCAAAATCGAAAGCAATATTACTTCGTTTAATCTGAGTGAATTGCTGCTCAATACCGTCAAAATGTTTGCGGTAAGTGCCAAAGAGAAAGGAATCACGCTGAGTTTAGAGCCCCCTGCGGCGACACCTATTTATGTTGCGGGAGATTTTTTACGCTTGCAGCAGGTGCTGGTGAATTTAATTGGTAATGCCATCAAATTTACCAAGCAAGGTCAGGTCACGGTTAATTGCCGTCATGAAGACAATCATTATTTTTTCTCGGTCAGTGATTCAGGTATCGGTATTTCTGCGGATCATCTTTCACATATTTTTGACGCTTTTGTACAGGCGGATGGATCTTCTTCGCGGCAATTTGGTGGCACGGGCTTGGGGTTGACTATTTCGCAAAAAATTGTGAAACACTTGGGCGGCGAATTGCAAGTGAGCTCCGAGGCTGGAAAAGGGGCGACTTTTTCATTTGCCATTCCATTGCAACCGGCGTTAGAAGCGGATGACCAAGTTGAAATCAATCATGCAACTCTTAAGCCTTTGAGTATTTTGTTGGTTGAAGACAATCCGACCAATCGACTCGTCGCAAGTAAAATTCTCGAAGTAGCGGGGCATCAGGTTTACACCGCAGAAAATGGTGCTCAAGCGGTCGCTATGGTGCAGGCGCAGGGCTTTGATGTCATTTTGATGGATGTGCAAATGCCGGTTATGGATGGCTTGGAAGCTGCACGGCAAATCAGGTTACAAGAACATCATCACCGCACGCCCATTATTGCCCTGACGGCAAATGCACTCGAGGGGGATCGACAGGCCTGCTTTGCCGCCGGTATGGATGATTTTATAACCAAACCTGTTCGTCCTGAGCAGCTTCATGCCGCGATTCAAGCGGCGATCCAAGTCGCCTAATTTTCTTGTGATTTAGCCATTCTAATTGTGATCAGCTAGTTCGACCGCTATAAAGAACTATTGTGATTTCAGGCTACGATCTGTGGATGTTTTTCAAAGTGCCTGCGAAGCGGAAGTTCCCTACTTGCTCAGTCAAGTCGAGTCGCTTGCGCTGCAGGATGTCAATCAAGCCTATCTGGCCAGCGCCGCACTTTTCGAGCGAAGCAAGCACCTGCTGCTTAGCCCTGCTTTGTCAGTACAGGTGCATCTCTCGCACGCCAGAGCGCTTTGGGGCTTGGGGCGCTTTTCTCCGGCCTTACGCTTGATTAAGCAAGCAGGTAAAAAGGTCAATGAATTTCAACTCAATGAATTAAGGGCTGAAGTTTATTTGTTACGCGGTGTGGTTAATTTAAGTCTGAAACGCTACCTTGTCTCCCTTAATGATCTGGCAATGGCCACCGATGTCGCCGTCGATGTGGTGAATATTGCGGTCGCAATTGAAGCCTACCTAAATGTAAGCCAAATCTATTTTATTTTTGGCAAGAATGATGAAGCGAATGAATTGCTGCAAGTTGGGCATCAATTGTCTATTGCGATTGATGATGTAAAACTGATCGCAAAAAGTGCGATTTTTTTATCCAATAATTTGCTCGATGCGGGGCGCTATACAGAAGCGTTGGAAGTTATTTATCAGAGTGAAGCCAGAATTTTAGAATATGGTGACATGACTTGGGTCGTTGAAGCTGGAAAATCAATGGCTGTTTGTTATTATCGGATGGGGTGCAACGAGCAAGCCGAGCTGTATTTTGAAACAATGCGTGCGATGTCCAATTACTATGAGAATTTGTGGGCTTATTCTCTGGTGTCAATTAACTTTGCCGAATTTTTATTTGATCAAGGTCAGTTTGAAAAATCGGTCGAAATGCTTGATAAGGCAGCACCAGGGTTACGTATTTTTGATAATATTTATTTAAGACAAAAAGAATTGTTACTGCGCTTTAAGGTTTACAAAGGGAAATTTGATTTTCAGCAAGCTTTGCAATATTTAAAAAAATATGAAGCGTTAAAGCTAGAGTTTTTGTTGGGCGGGTCATCAACCCTAGAGCGTAAAACTGCGAGTGCCTTGGGGCAGTTTGTTCGTAGCAATAAATTGATTGAAAAGACAAGAATTGAGTTTGAAAAGCTGCTAGGTTTTGTCGAGCCAAAAAGCTTAGCGCACCGAAGTAAATTATTAGTCGAGAGATGCGCAAGTTTAGGGAACGATTCTCAAATACTTCATCTAAAAGTTGAATCCGCGATTGTAAGTCGTAAAGTGGTGGAGAATAAAATTGTGCTTTTATTAAGAGAATTTTGTTCTGGAGGAGATGTTTGGGTTAGAAGTGAAGTAGGTAATTACTATATTTATTTCGACGAAGGTGGAAATCAAAACAGCGTATTGCTAGCGAACTTAATGGATAAATTTTCCAATTTCCCTTGGAGTTGGCATGATTGTAACGCCCCAGCGATTGAAAGTGAGTGGTTGAGTCCCAAAAGCACAATAGATGCATTATTGAAGCGGGTTCAGGCATGATTTCCCACTCGAAAACGGACGCTAAAGTTGCCGAACTCGTTGGCTTGATCGAGCTGAAATATTGGCAATCGAACAATGAATTGCACCAAGATTGCAAAAATCTGCTCGATCTTTGCTTGAAAGAGAAAAATGAAATGCTGGGCTATGCATATTTGTTATATGGCCGCTCATTTTTGATTGTAGGCGATTTTGCAAGTGCCTTGTCTTTCATTCATCAAGCCGAATTGTGGTGCAAAAAGAAAAATGATAAGGCGCATCTGCCTCTGGTCTTGCTATGGCTAGGCGTTACAAATAAAAAAATAAGAAATTATAATGGCGCATTTAAAGCATGGCTAGAAGCATTAAAAATAGCGCTTGAAAATTCAAAATTGGAAATAGCAATTGAGGTCTATTTAAATATTGGTATGTTGTACCAATTGGCGGAATTGCATGAAGAGTGCTCTGGGATGTTGATGAGTGGTTTTACCATTGCTGAGTCGATTAATGATAAGAAGCTATTGGCAAAGAGTTGTATATTTTTATCTGATGCATTAATTTTTGCAGGGCAGTATTCCGCAGCAATGTCGATTGTGATGCGAGCGGAGATGGATATTATATTGCATGGTGATATGACCTGGATTATCGAGTCATGTAAAAATAAAGGAGCTTGCCTGTGGTATCTTGGTCAAAAAGATGAGGCAATCACTTGTTTTGAGTCTGGGTTGGCGATTGCAAGTGAATTTAACTTAAATTGGGCATATGCTGCAACTGCTGTGATATATGCCGAAATGTTGTTGCTTGAAAATGATGGCGTACGAGCTCAAGAAATTTTGCTCAATGCGCGGCATCATCTCGATTTATTTCCTGACGATGATTTGACTGAAAAGTGGTTTTTTTTGCAGTATCGAACAATGAAGTTGGCTTCGAAGTTTGAGCTGGCCCTGGCGGCAATAAAAAAAGCTCATGCTTGTCGTTTACATAATATTGAGAAATCGGTCGGCTATGGATTATCTGGTCTGTTTCTGCAAAAGTTAAGGAAATTGTACCCCTCTTTGAGACGTGATTTTATCAAGTTCGAACGTCTCGCAGGTGGCTCGAATATTCGAATGAGTATGAAGCAGTTGATGGCTTTCAAGGCTTTGTGTGACCACAGTGTAGGGTCAGGTCGAATTATTGAAATTAATGTAAAACCTGAATCGCGAAGTATTGTTGATCAGCGCGCATTATTGGTCATTACTGATTATTGTAGTCCTAAAGATGTTTGGATTAAGGTTGGTAATGGTCGTTTTTATATTTATCCAACTCAAAATGGTAAAAGCCTGCATGATTTTTCAATGCGACTAGTAAAGGCAATTGAAGCTCAGCCATGGTCACGGTTTCAACTATCGCATGTGATTGCGCGCGCTAGAATTTTAATGGTAGAGCAGATGTTAATCGATCAGGTTGATCAGATTATTCAGCGGGGTTGGCATGATGCAGGATGATTTTTCTCGACTCATGGTGCGCCAAGCCCAATATCGCCTGCGTAATTATGATCAGGCTTTGGCCCTAGCTATTGAATTGGTACAGATTGCGAGCGCGCAAAATGATAATCAGCACCTTGCCCAAGCTTTATTCTTGCAAGGGGAAGCGCTGGAAAAGGTGGGCCAATTTCACGATGCAAAAGCAGTATTGCTTCGTTTAGAGGCCATGTTGTTGCTTAAGGATAAGCAAGCCCCGTTATTACTGGATGTCTATGAATGCCTAGGTAAAGCTTGCTATGCAATTGGTGAGTTAAATTTAGCACTTGATTATTGGAGTCAATGTTTAGAGTTGGCCTTAGAGTGCCAATCTATTGTCCACTATATTAAAGCCTATACCGGCATTGGTGGGGTTTATTTATATTTTGGTTTGTATCAAGAGTCATTACGTCATCATTTATTGGCGCTGGAATATGCACAAGAGTTAGATGATGCTGTATTACTCATGATGCTCAACCTATGGTTAGGTAGTGATTATAATGAATTGGGCCAATACGAATTAGCGCTTTCACATTTAAATCAGGCTAGAGCATTTTATCGTCGCCAGGCAGATGCTGGCCAAGTTTGTGAAGTGATTATGCATATGGGCTATGCTTATTTAGGCATGAATGAGCTCGCAATGGCGGCAAAGCAATTTAGCGAAAGTATTGAAATAGCAGAGAAAAATCATCATGCATGGCCTTTGGCGATGGCGACAATGGGTTTAGCTGAAGTGAAGTTATCACAAGGATTGCATGGCGAATCGTTATTTTTGGCAAAGCTAGCTCATGATTATGCAATTAAAAATAATTCAATTCACCATGAATTGCGTGCTTGTAAAATTAAGTCTGCCGCACTAGAGGCTCTTGGACAATTTGAGCTTGCTCTGAGCACCTATGAAAGGCATTGTGAATTATCTGTTCAACTTGCGACGGAAAGAAATAATACCCAGTTACAAAGTACCACTTTAAGAAAAATTAATCGATCTGAAATACGCCTTAAATTGCTAAAAACAGAACAGCAAAGGAAAAATTTAGAGGAAGAAAATATTCGCCGTCAAGCTGAGTATTTGGCTGAGAAAAATGCTCTTTTAGCTGTGAATCAAGCGAAAAGTGATTTCCTGGCATTAATTAGTCATGAAATTAGAACGCCATTGTCTGGTGTGATTGGCATGCTACGCTTGGCTAAATCGCAAAAAGAATTACGCCCTAGCACCCGCGAGCAAATTAGTACCGGACTGGAAAATGCCGAATTATTGCTGGGGATAATTAATGATATTTTGGATGCTTCAAAAATCGAAGCAGGGAAAATATCGATCGAAGTGATTCCTTTTGACTTGCACAAGGTGATTGGCCAGGTTACAGCGCTCTTTGCGGCTAGAGCTGAGGAAAAAGGGTTGAGTTTTATTGTGGATGTTGCTCATTTGTCGCATGGCGGCTGCTTGGGTGATCCCACACGAATTCGGCAGGTGTTGTTTAATTTGATAAGTAATGCCATTAAATTTACTGAAAAAGGGTCGATTCGACTCAGCGCCTATCGCGATGGGGAGCAGGTTAAATTTTCGATTGTCGACACTGGCATCGGAATGGACGAACAAAGTGTGGGGCGCTTGTTTCGTAAATTTGAGCAGGCCGATTCATCGACAACGCGCAAATATGGTGGCACGGGGCTGGGTCTATCCATTTGCCACAGCCTCGTCGAGCTAATGCAAGGCTCTATCGGGGTGACGAGTGAGTTGGGGGGGGCACTTGTTTTCGCGTAGATTTGCCGCTAGAACCAGTGCAATTGGTTGAAGATGCGCCTGAGAGCCCCATCGTGGTTGAGCCGCTTCGCTATCAGATCAATGTGCTTTATGCCGAAGATATAGTAACCAATCAATTAATAGTAGGTGCGCTGCTAGAGGAAATGGGCTTGTCGATCAAGGTGGCCAACACCGGGTTTGCCGCGCTGGAGTGCTTATCCAAAGAGCATTTTGATTTGGTTTTAATGGATGGCCGGATGCCCGTGATGGATGGATTGATGGCTACTCGCCTAATTCGGGAGGGCGGCAAAGCTCAGCTTAAAGTCTTGGACCCCAAAATTTATATCGTTGCCCTCACTGCCAATGCCACAGAGGAAGAGCGGCGAGCAGGTTTTGAGGCGGGGATGGATGATTATCTGGTTAAGCCGATTGACCCGCAGCAATTACGGCAAGTGGTAGAAAATGCCACCTTATATCAGCTTGAACGCGGTTATCAACTCAAAGAAATGGGGTCTTCAGCCCCGATGGAACATGATCGGCTAAATGAAGGAGATGATGTCTTTTTGCGCCAATTGTCTCAGGCTGGCGTGGATGTGAAAGATGCCTTGAGCCGTTTGAATGGCAATGTGATGCGGTTGAAACGTTGGTTATTGCAGTTTTTTAGCGAGCAAAAGACATTTTTTGATGAAATTGAGCAATTATGTAATGAGCAGGAAATCACCCCTTTGATTAGTAAAGTCCATGCCTTGCGCGGCGTAGCGGGAACATTGGGATTATCGGCGCTGTATGAGGCCGCCAGTGTGTTTGAACAAAACCTAAATTATTTTAAAAAGCAGGGCGCTGGTTTTCCTGACTCACTGCGGCTGCGCTATGCTTGGGCTCAGGCAATGAAGCACATTGCGCCACTGGTACAAAGTGCGGCCGGAACCGCGCCGAGTCAAATGCCCGTGCAACGTCTGCCGTTGGAGGTACAAGAAGATGCGCAGGCTTTGGTACAAGCGCTCAAAGAGAATAGCCTGCGTGCGAGGCAGAAACTGCAGCAATTGTTGTCTAAACTGAACGATGAAGTGGCGGTACATTCACTGCAAGCAGTTTCAAATGCGCTGGATGGCTTGGATTACCCCGCGGCATTAGCCGCATTAATTCCTTTATTGATAGAGCAGCGGC
>NZ_CP058628.1 GCF_013403565.1 Chitinibacter bivalviorum
GAAGCCATGCTGGCGGAGAATCATACGCATTCGGTGCCGAGAGCCGACGACGACTGGCGCTCATTTCTGATCGGGAATGCCCGCAGCTTCAGGCAGGCGCTGCTCGCCTACCGCGATGGCGCGCGCATCCATGCCGGCACGCGACCGGGCGCACCGCAGATGGAAACGGCCGACGCGCAGCTTCGCTTCCTCTGCGAGGCGGGTTTTTCGGCCGGGGACGCCGTCAATGCGCTGATGACAATCAGCTACTTCACTGTTGGGGCCGTGCTTGAGGAGCAGGCCGGCGACAGCGATGCCGGCGAGCGCGGCGGCACCGTTGAACAGGCTCCGCTCTCGCCGCTGTTGCGGGCCGCGATAGACGCCTTCGACGAAGCCGGTCCGGACGCAGCGTTCGAGCAGGGACTCGCGGTGATTGTCGATGGATTGGCGAAAAGGAGGCTCGTTGTCAGGAACGTTGAAGGACCGAGAAAGGGTGACGATTGATCAGGACCGCTGCCGGAGCGCAACCCACTCACTACAGCAGAGCCATGTAGACAACATCCCCTCCCCCTTTCCACCGCGTCAGACGCCCGTAGCAGCCCGCTACGGGCTTTTTCATGCCCTGCCCTAGCGTCCAAGCCTCACGGCCGCGCTCGGCCTCTCTGGCGGCCTTCTGGCGCTCCTGCTGCGGCGTCCGCTCGTGGGCCGTGGCGCGGGTCCGCGCGCCGGCCTCGTGCGCCTGGCGCTCGCGGGCGAGGTCCAGGGCGGCCGTCTTCACGTTCTGCCTTGCGCAGATGAGATAGATCTAGCGTGGACTCAAGGCTCTCGCGAATGGCTCGCGTTGGAAACTTTCATTGACACTTGAGGGGCACCGCAGGGAAATTCTCGTCCTTGCGAGAACCGGCTATGTCGTGCTGCGCATCGAGCCTGCGCCCTTGGCTTGTCTCGCCCCTCTCCGCGTCGCTACGGGGCTTCCAGCGTGTCATTTTCAGAAGACGACTGCACGGAATATCAGGAGTCGGCTGCACTGGTGGATTGCAGCGCGGTGTACAGGGCCGTCTTGCTCACCTTGAGCCGTGTAGCGGCCTCTCGGACATTAAGCCCGTTGGCGATGTGCTCCCGCGCTCGCTGCAACTTGTCGGCGGTGACAACCGGCTTTCGCCCGCCCTTCCTCCCACGAGCGGCGGCGGCAGTCAACCCGGCCTTGGTGCGCTCGCGGATCAAGTCGCGCTCGAACTGGCCCAGCGCGCCGAACACGTGGAAGATGAGCCGCCCGCCTGGCGTGGTGGTGTCGATGGCTTCCGTCAGAGAACGGAAGCCGACGCCTCGCGCTTCCAGCGCGCCTATCGTTTCGATTAGGTGCGGCATAGAGCGCCCGAGCCGATCCAGCCGCCAGACGGCCAGCACGTCGCCGTCGCGCAGGTAGGCCAGCGCATCAGCCAAGCCGGGGCGGTCGGCCTTGGCCCCGGAAGCCGTGTCCTCGAAAACGCGCTCGCAGCCTGCCTTGCGTAGCGCATCCGTCTGCAAGGCGGTGTCCTGTTCCGCCGTCGATACCCGCGCATAGCCGATCAGTGCCATTTGCCGCCTCTCTTGTCCGTCATTCCGTCCGCCTATCTTAATGTCCGACAACCCGTTGTGCAATAACTTTGCTGGACAGTGTCCGGCATGGCCGACTAATGATCGTTTGGCGGACAAGGCGACTGGCATCAGCCGAACAGCTCGCTATGGGAGCCAAGCCGCGCCAGTCGCAGGGTGTCGGCGTCGGACTTGCGGTAGATCAGCAGCAGGTCGGGCTTGATGTGGCATTCGCGGTAGCCCGCCCAATCGCCGGAAAGATCGTGGTCGCGGTATCGCACATCCAGGGGCTGATCGGTCGCCAGCGCGACCAGAACCGGCTTGAGGTCATCATTCGTGCAGCGGACTCCTGATACTGTTCGTTCAATAGACGACTGCACAACAGCCTTCAAACCGCGTTGTCTGGTGCAGTCGTCTTCTGAAAATGACAACAGCCCCCACGCCCTGCTGGGCTGGGGGAAAGTCTCAACGGATCATGCCGGGGCCGTCCCGGTCGCGGCTGCGCTGTGCTTGCCGCTCTCGCTCCTGCTCCTGCTCCTGCCGGTGGGCCTGCACCTCTGGCGCTGCCCACGCATTGGCCGCCGTGCGCCGGGCGTAGTCCTCGACGTGGCCCGCCTTGCGGCTCTCAACGTGCGGGGAGCATTCCAGGATGCCCTTCTCGATGTCCTGCGCCGTGAAGCGCCCGGATTTCGCCATGTCCGTGGCAATCATCCAGTCCAGCCGGGAGAAGTCGGCTTCCTTGCCGTACCGCTGCATCAGGCGCTGCGCCTGCCGCTGGTACTCCTTCACCGGGTCGTATTGCGAGCCATAGCCGCCCGGCTTGGCCGTTTCCAGCGCCTCTAGGCGCTTTTCCCGCTCTTGCTGGGCCGCTGCCCTGTCTAGGTGCTGCTCGATGCGTTCTAGGTACGATGGCGCGGATCTGGCGGCCTTGCCGGGGCAGTCGTGGGCCAGTACGTAGGGCTGGCGACCGTCACGGGCGTGCTGCGGCTTCTGGTTGGTGAAGCCTGCCAGCCGCCCATAGTGGCGACTGTCGCCGCCGTACTGCTTCGCCAGCCCCTGCGCCGCGATGCGCCGCACGTCTGCGGATAACGGTTTATCCGACAGCTTGACCCACGCCTGATAGTTGCCGGGGCTGGTTTCGATGGTCGCAGCGGGGGCGAATCCTTCCGCCTTCATGCGCTCCAGAGCCTGCGGCTTGAGGTCATCGACCAGCACTAGGCCATGCTCGCCAGCCGGGCGGATATACACGTCGTTGCCTTTGGCGTTCATCCGCTTGAGCCACGCGGCGGACTGCTCCAGCTCGGCGCGGCTCCATTCCCGGTTCATCATCTGGCCGGTCTTAGCCTCCCGGATGCCCACCTCGAAGCGCGGCACGTCCAGCGCCGTCACCTGCCTCTGGATGGCTTCAAGGCTTCGATCACGGCGGGTTTCAGGTACTCCGCCACCGCTTGCGCGTCCAGCATGTTCTGCACCTTGGGCGGGGCCAGCCAAAGCCAAAAGCCGCTCACGAGCGCCGCCGTAACCAACCCCGTTACCACGGCTAGGCCGTAGTGCCTCCACTCCATCCGCTGCCCGGCTTGGTTCAGGCTCTCGGCGGCTTGGCTCGCTGCAGCTACCGCGTCCTTGTAGCCCTTCACCGACTCCGATAGCTGGCGCGTGAACGTCTCGCCCTGCTCCCGGCTCTTGCGGTCGATCTCGGCCAGCGTCTGCCGGGTCTCGTCGGCCAGCGCCGCCATTGCTTGGGCCAGCGGCTCCAGCGTCGCGGCCAAGTCCTCCGCGCTCTGGTGCTTGGCCTGCCTCACTGTCTCGATCTGGCTCGCCAAACGCTCTAGCCGCGTCTCGTTCGATGCTGCGGCGGACTGCCGCAAAGTCTCTGTCTTGCTCATAGCTGATGCCCCTTTTCTGGATGCCTGCGGCGGTGTAGCCCTTCCCTAAGTCGCTGCCCTTCATGGTCACGCCGTCCAGCCGGTACGACAGACCGGACAGCTTCGCGCCGTTGAGCTGGGCCACCGGCACCACCTCCACGCCTGCCGCCTCCAGTCGCTCCTGGTACTCGCTGAAGCTGCGGCAATCCCTGGCGCACGCGTCACAAATCTGCTGGAGCTGCTGCCGGGCGCTGGGCTGGCCGGTGCGGGCGTGCTGCTCGATCTCGCCCTTGGTCGGCGCTTTGCGCTCGGCCTCGATGCTCGGGGCCACCCGTTGCAGGCCGTAATCCCGTTCGATCTCTCGCATGATGGTTTCCTGCCGCTTGTAGTCCTGCCCGTCGCTGACCACCTCGCCGGCGTGGGTGATGCGGTTCGCCAAGATGTGGATGTGCTCGTGCTCGGTGTCGGTGTGCCGGGTGATGACGAACTGGTTGTCCTTGAAGCCCATCCCGCGCAAATAACGCTGCCCGACTTCCCGCCACTGCTCATCCGTAAGCTTTTCGCCGGGGGCGGCGGATAGCGAAACATGCATAACTGCCTTGCCCAAGTTCGGGCGAAGCTTGCGAATCTCGCCAAATTCTGCGGCGAGTTCTCGCGGGTTTTGCCCGGCCATGTTGCTATCAATGACGCGGCCCTTCTCTTTCGTGAGGTCGTATTCCAGCGCCCCACGGAAGCCGCGGCCCTTGACCATCTTGGCAATCATTCGCCGCCACCCGCGCCAATGAGGGCCAGCCGAAGCCGCCCGACTTCACCGGCCAGCCGCTGCAAAAGCGCGTCGGCAACGGTGACGGGGCGGCCTTCGTTCGCCAGCCGGGTTAGCTGGTTGAGGTTGGCCGCGAGTCTCGCCAGTTCGGCGTACTGCTCGCGGTTGATGGGCGGGACTGGTGGCGACGGTAGGCGTCGGGATAGCGCCGCTTCCCGCAGCCACTGTGCCGGGGTCATGCCCATCTGATCGGCCTTGGCCCGGAGTGCGGCGTATTCCTCCGCCGACACCCGGACGCCAATGGTCGAGGCGCGCACGGCGGAGGGGTCGCCCTTGGGGCGGCCTCCTCTGCCTTTGCGCGGTGGGGTTGTTTCTGCCGTCATGAACGAGCCTCCAACGAGTGAATGCGGCGGGCGGTGCCGACCGAAGGGAGCGCCGCCGGGGTGCAGGGGCGCAGCCCATGCCAAGCCGTTTGAGCGAAGCGAAAACATGGCTTGCTTCTAACCAACTACGCCACCGATAACCACATCATACGCCAGTCGATGCGGGGGGAAAAACGGCGGGGACAGGATCTGCCTTCCGCAGCGCCTCAAGCTGCCCGGCAAGTCGTGCGGCCTGCTCGCGGGCCTCTGCTGCCACCTTGCGAGCCTCGTCACGCTCGGCCTGCGCCTGCCGGGTTTCCTGCGCTGCTGCGGCGCGGGCGGTGTCGTGGGCCTGTGCAGCCTTGGCGGCCTGCTGCTCGATCTGCTCGGCGCGGGCCTCTGCGCGGCTCACACGGTCGGCGCACGCCTCCAGCTTGGCGGCCAGCACGGCGGCCTGTTGTTCGGCGGCGGTGCGGCCCTGCTGTGCCTCGGCCAATGCGGCGCGTAGGCGCACAAGCTCGGCGGCCTGCTCGCTCACGCGCTCGGCCTGCGCCTCGATCTTGTGCCGGGCGGTTGCCACCTCCAGCCGCGCAGACTCTGCCGCCTGCTGCTCGCGCTCGATGCGCTGCTGCGCCTCGGCCAAGTCGGCGGCCTGCTGGGCGGCTTTGCCTGCCAGCGTGTCGCGCTCAGTGGTCAGCACGGCCACCTGCTCGGCCAGCTCGTCGCGTTCGTCTTCCAGCACCTCGCCAGCGGCGGCCAGTTCGGCGGCCTCCGCCTGCGCCTGCACCAGACGGCCCTCGATCTCGCCGCGTGCCCGCGATGCGGCCCGCTCGATCTCGGCGGCAATGGCAGCGGTCAGCGCCTGCGGCAGTTCCGGCGCAGCGGCGGCGGCCACCGGGCGAGCCTCACGCCACGCGGCCAGATGCTTGTGGATGGTGTTCGGGCTGCCGGTGTCGCCCAACCGCTCCCGCACCGCCCGGATGGTCGGCTGCTGACCCTCGCCTGCCAGCGCATCAGCGACGGCGGCGACCTGCTCAAAAGTGATGCCCTGACGTGCCATGATCGTTGCTCCTTTCGTACCGTATCGGTGTAAATCGTATCAATACAGATATGATACGCAATACAGATACGATACGCAAGCGGTTTTCGTAACGTACCGCTGCCCGGTCGGCTGCTCGTTTTTGGTGAAACACCGTGCTGACGCCTCGCCTTCGGCTCGTTGTCGGCCAGCCGTCGAACGAAAAGCGGAGCTTTCCGCCCGCCGCCCGGCTCCGGCCAGAAACGGGCCTACAGCGCGTTTTGAGAAGGTAAGAAAGGGGGCAGGCAGGGCCACGTCGAGAAAACGCCGCCACGGGCCGCCTACTAGTGGAGAGGGGGTCAAGCGAACCGTGGAATAAAGGGGGTAGCCCGTAGGGGGGCACCGTTGATGCCGCGAAAGTCGCTTGATGCCCTCGGAGCGCCCCAGCCTGAGCGAGTGGGGGCAGGACGAAGGGCGAAGACCGCCACCCTGCCCCCCGAGCCTCACGGCGGCGAGTGGCCCCCGGCAGGGCCGCCGGAGGCATCTTGCAAACACGATCAAGGCGACAGCCGTTTGACCGCATCCACAAATGACAATCTGAACAGGTGCATGGCCAGGTCGATGGCACCGCCGCCCTGCTCTTTCCGCGTGTCGTACCACTTCGGCCCGGTCGCCAGTAGCTCAACACCGCCGCCACCAATGGACACATTCAGCCGCACCGTAGCCTTGTCCTTCACCGGCACAAAGCCAGGATCACGTTTCCAGTACAGGCCCAGCCGGTCTAGCGTTTCCTGCACCGTCATTGCCCGCAACGAATCCAGCAGCGCGGGCGGAAAGGATCGACGGGCGCGACTCATGACAGCCACCCGAGGAACTGGACGAGGGGGCCGCGCCGTTCAGGCGCTATTCAAAGGCAGGCGCTATTCAAGCAGGCTATCAAAGGCAGGCGCTATTCAAAGGCAGGCGCTATTCAAAGGCAGGCGCTATTCAAAGGCAGGCGCTATTCAAAGGCAGGCGCTATTCAAAGGCAGGCGCTATTCAAAGGCAGGCGCTATTCAAAGGCAGGCGCTATTCAAAGGCAGGCGCTATTCAAAGGCAGGCGCTATTCAAAGGCAGGCGCTATTCAAAGGCAGGCGCTACGCGCCGGGCGTAGGCTTCGCCATTAGTAATACGCATGGACTTGGGACACTCTCCCGGCTCTGCGATGTAGCGCCCGGCAGCGGTCTTGCTAATGCCCATCTGTGCAGCAATGGCCCGCACGCTCAGACCCTGCGCCTTGAGGGCCAAAGCCTGCGCCTGCTTGGCGCTGGCTGCTTCCAGATAGGAAGCACGATCGACAGCCCCAGCGGCACGTCTGCGGGCTTTCTCGCGCTCGCTGTGGCGCTCTGCGGCCATGTCCCGGCTGATGAGCGTGCGCAGCTTGCGCTGCTCGTCGTCGGTGATGTGAAACAGGCTGATAAGCGTGTCGTTCTTGGGCGTGTAGAGCGGCGCAAACTGCTTGCCGCCGAACTCCACCTTTTCCCCGGCTTCGTGGGCCTTGGCCTTGGCGTACAGCGTCATAAGCTCGGCGCTGCGGTAGTTCCACCGTGGGTCAAGCTCACGGGCCAGCGCGGCGGCCTCGTGGTACATCTGGCCGGTGTGCGTCGCACCTGACAGCAGCAGGAAATTCAGCCGCCAAAACAGGTGCTGCATCCGCTCACCCTCGGCCACGCCGCCGCGCAGCGCGGCCAGCGTGCGCAAGTCCTCCAGGCGATCCCACGCCAGTTGCCGCCCGTTGAGCGTGCGCAGGTTGCCGGTTTGGCCGCCCGGCAGCAGCTTGAACTGGCGACGGTCGGCGCGGGCCTTGCGGTCGGCCTCGATGTCCCAGCGGGCCACCGGCAGCAGCGCCTCGGCCAGATACTCGAAGTTGTACCGGATCGGCTCGCCGTCCGGGCCTAGCTCAACGTGGATGACGCGGCAAACCTCGCCGCTCTTGCTGTTCACCGTATTGACCAGCCGGAGCACGCGGCTTGCATCCTTGGCCGCTGGATCAGCGCCCAGCCCGGCCAGACGGTCGATCAGGTAACGCTGGCAGGCATTCCAGCGTGGCAGCGCCTGACGCGGCAAGGTGCCATCCAGCAGCCACTTTGCTTGCACGCCACGGCCAGAGAAAACGAGGATCGACGGCGGCGGCACGCCTTCGTCGTAGCAGCGGAACATGACAGCGGCGGCCAGTTGCTCGGGGCTGCGCCCCTGCGCCCACGGCTCGCGGTAGGTGTCCAGATCGGCGAACAGCAAGCCGATGCGGGCCAAGTTGACCACGCGGCGATTGGGCTTGATGAACTCAGCCTGAGACAGCCAGGTATCCCGGCTGTGGTCGAGCATGGAGAGCACCACGGGCATCTGTGACAGCCGGTAACTGTCCTGCTTCTTGCCGCTGCCCTCGCCCGTCGCCATGAGCAACGAGAAAAAGCCCTGCCGGGCTGTGTCGTGATAGCAACCCGCCTCATCGGCTGGGCTGAAAAGTCGTAGCTGTGCTTGCCCCATAACCCTCTTTCCGCTTGTGCGGCAAGAGGTAGGGCGCTACAATGCAGACCATAGTTTGGGTGTTTCTGGTCGTCTGCATCGGTCACGCCTTGGGGTTCCAAACAGTGCCACCTGCTAGGTTCCCACCTCTTGCCAAGCCCCGCTGCCACGCGGGGCTTTGCTTTTTCATCCATCTGAACTCCGCTCCTTCGCTTCCAAAGTTCGCGGAATCCAGCCTTTTGCATTCGCCGTCCAGTGCAGCACGCCATGCTGCCGCAGCACTGCCGCCGCGCCATCGAAAGAGCGAAAAAACCGGATGCCTCCCCGGTACTGGCCGAGAATGCGCCGCTCGTTGCCAACGTGCAGCACGATCACCAGCCCGCGCTCTGTGTTCTCGATGACAGCGCCCTTGATCTCATGCGGTGCGTTCTTCGCAAACGCCTTGAAATGAGAGGGCGGCAGTACCTCCAGACTCAACGGTTCCATTTCAACCATCACTTTATACCCCACGCGCCGTATTTCATCAACATTATTAAATTTCGCCAAATCAAAAATGTATGGACTATAGTCCATGCTTTTGACCCGTCCAGCCGGTTAAGTGATTACTCAATCACTCTTTTCATCAAGTGAGCGCACCAGTTCGCGCAGAATGTCCGTGATGCTGCGCCCGGTCTTGGCGGCGTAAATCTTCAGCTTCGTGTGCTCGGCCCGGTCGAGGTCGAAATTCACCCGGACGGTGGCGGCCTTGTCGGCAAGGTCGGACAAGGTAGGGCCAGCCTTCGCGGCGCTCGGGCGGCCTGCTTTCATGCCAAGTTTCCCGCTACTCATTTTCACCTACTCCTTAATTACTCAAATGGTGCAATTGAGGAAACGGCGCACTTCCTCAGCCAGCGCCCGGATTTCCTCGGCGGCCTCGCTCGTCGGCTCTTGGTCAATGGCCGTGGTGCCGCTGGCCGCGCTGCTCGGGTAGATGACGCGCTGCGTGATGCGCGTTTGCAGGATCGGCAGGCCGTACCCGGCCAGCGCCTCGGAGACTTCCGCACCAATCTTGGTGCCCTTGATCGCACGGGACACCACGAAAGCCGCTTTTAGCTTGCCGTCGGTCAGCTCGATGCGCTGCTTGACCAAATCCACGAGGTCAGAGGTTGCCCAAATGTCGTAGGGCGACGGCTGCACCGGGATCAGCACACAATCGGCGGCCTTCATTGCCGACACGGCCAAGTCATGAGCCTGCGGCGCTCCGTCGATCACAACAAAGTCTTTCCGGGCCACGCTCTTTAGATCGCGCTCGATGGTGGGCCGGTCGATGCCAACCACGGGCACGGGTTGATCCTCGCGGACGGCGGCCCAATCGCGGGCGCTGCCCTGCGGGTCAGAATCAACCAGCAACACGTCTGCGCCGTCGAGTTGCAGGGCGCGGGCAAGGTGGGTGGCGATGGTGGTTTTACCCGCCCCGCCCTTCTGGTTCAGTACAGCAATGACTTGCATATGCGCTCCTTGAGCTATTGAGCGTTTGAGGAAAAAAGGAATTACTCAAGCGCAGTATAGCATATTGAGGATTTGAGTAAATGCACCTTTTGAGGGTTTGAAGTCATAAAAAACCCCGCACGCGGCGGGGTTCGGTGGCAGGGCAGGGGAGGGCTTAGGCGGCCTGGTGGATCTCGTCGGCCACCTGTCGGCACATGGCCAGCATGTCGAGCGTGCCCGCTGCGATGGCCTCAAGGGTCGCATCATCCAGCGCCTGCACGATGCTGGTAGCCCGGCGCTCAAGCTCCTGTGTCATTTTCAGAAGACGACTGCACCAGACAACGCGGTTTGAAGGCTGTTGTGCAGTCGTCTATTGAACGAACAGTATCAGGAGTCCGCTGCACGAATGATGACCTCAAGCCGGTTCTGGTCGCGCTGGCGACCGATCAGCCCCTGGATGTGCGATACCGCGACCACGATCTTTCCGGCGATTGGGCGGGCTACCGCGAATGCCACATCAAGCCCGACCTGCTGCTGATCTACCGCAAGTCCGACGCCGACACCCTGCGACTGGCGCGGCTTGGCTCCCATAGCGAGCTGTTCGGCTGATGCCAGTCGCCTTGTCCGCCAAACGATCATTAGTCGGCCATGCCGGACACTGTCCAGCAAAGTTATTGCACAACGGGTTGTCGGACATTAAGATAGGCGGACGGAATGACGGACAAGAGAGGCGGCAAATGGCACTGATCGGCTATGCGCGGGTATCGACGGCGGAACAGGACACCGCCTTGCAGACGGATGCGCTACGCAAGGCAGGCTGCGAGCGCGTTTTCGAGGACACGGCTTCCGGGGCCAAGGCCGACCGCCCCGGCTTGGCTGATGCGCTGGCCTACCTGCGCGACGGCGACGTGCTGGCCGTCTGGCGGCTGGATCGGCTCGGGCGCTCTATGCCGCACCTAATCGAAACGATAGGCGCGCTGGAAGCGCGAGGCGTCGGCTTCCGTTCTCTGACGGAAGCCATCGACACCACCACGCCAGGCGGGCGGCTCATCTTCCACGTGTTCGGCGCGCTGGGCCAGTTCGAGCGCGACTTGATCCGCGAGCGCACCAAGGCCGGGTTGACTGCCGCCGCCGCTCGTGGGAGGAAGGGCGGGCGAAAGCCGGTTGTCACCGCCGACAAGTTGCAGCGAGCGCGGGAGCACATCGCCAACGGGCTTAATGTCCGAGAGGCCGCTACACGGCTCAAGGTGAGCAAGACGGCCCTGTACACCGCGCTGCAATCCACCAGTGCAGCCGACTCCTGATATTCCGTGCAGTCGTCTTCTGAAAATGACAACAAGGTCATTTTCCACGTCAACAAGGACGTGAAGATCACCTACACCGGCGTCGAGCTGCGGGCCGACGATGACGAACTGGTGTGGCAGCAGGTGTTGGAGTACGCGAAGCGCACCCCTATCGGCGAGCCGATCACCTTCACGTTCTACGAGCTTTGCCAGGACCTGGGCTGGTCGATCAATGGCCGGTATTACACGAAGGCCGAGGAATGCCTGTCGCGCCTACAGGCGACGGCGATGGGCTTCACGTCCGACCGCGTTGGGCACCTGGAATCGGTGTCGCTGCTGCACCGCTTCCGCGTCCTGGACCGTGGCAAGAAAACGTCCCGTTGCCAGGTCCTGATCGACGAGGAAATCGTCGTGCTGTTTGCTGGCGACCACTACACGAAATTCATATGGGAGAAGTACCGCAAGCTGTCGCCGACGGCCCGACGGATGTTCGACTATTTCAGCTCGCACCGGGAGCCGTACCCGCTCAAGCTGGAAACCTTCCGCCTCATGTGCGGATCGGATTCCACCCGCGTGAAGAAGTGGCGCGAGCAGGTCGGCGAAGCCTGCGAAGAGTTGCGAGGCAGCGGCCTGGTGGAACACGCCTGGGTCAATGATGACCTGGTGCATTGCAAACGCTAGGGCCTTGTGGGGTCAGTTCCGGCTGGGGGTTCAGCAGCCAGCGCTTTACTGGCATTTCAGGAACAAGCGGGCACTGCTCGACGCACTTGCTTCGCTCAGTATCGCTCGGGACGCACGGCGCGCTCTACGAACTGCCGATAAACAGAGGATTAAAATTGACAATTGTGATTAAGGCTCAGATTCGACGGCTTGGAGCGGCCGACGTGCAGGATTTCCGCGAGATCCGATTGTCGGCCCTGAAGAAAGCTCCAGAGATGTTCGGGTCCGTTTACGAGCACGAGGAGAAAAAGCCCATGGAGGCGTTCGCTGAACGGTTGCGAGATGCCGTGGCATTCGGCGCCTACATCGACGGCGAGATCATTGGGCTGTCGGTCTTCAAACAGGAGGACGGCCCCAAGGACGCTCACAAGGCGCATCTGTCCGGCGTTTTCGTGGAGCCCGAACAGCGAGGCCGAGGGGTCGCCGGTATGCTGCTGCGGGCGGTGATAGACTATGGCCGCGAGCATGTGGAGCAGATCATGCTGACGGTTGCGGAAGGGAACGAAGCCGCTATAAACCTCTATCAGCGATCGGCTCGTTGCCCTGCGCCGCTCCAAAGCCCGCGACGCAGCGCCGGCAGGCAGAGCAAGTAGAGGGCAGCGCCTGCAATCCATGCCCACCCGTTCCACGTTGTTATAGAAGCCGCATAGATCGCCGTGAAGAGGAGGGGTCCGACGATCGAGGTCAGGCTGGTGAGCGCCGCCAGTGAGCCTTGCAGCTGCCCCTGACGTTCCTCATCCACCTGCCTGGACAACATTGCTTGCAGCGCCGGCATTCCGATGCCACCCGAAGCAAGCAGGACCATGATCGGGAACGCCATCCATCCCCGTGTCGCGAAGGCAAGCAGGATGTAGCCTGTGCCGTCGGCAATCATTCCGAGCATGAGTGCCCGCCTTTCGCCGAGCCGGGCGGCTACAGGGCCGGTGATCATTGCCTGGGCGAGTGAATGCAGAATGCCAAATGCGGCAAGCGAAATGCCGATCGTGGTCGCGTCCCAGTGAAAGCGATCCTCGCCGAAAATGACCCAAAGCGCGGCCGGCACCTGTCCGACAAGTTGCATGATGAAGAAGACCGCCATCAGGGCGGCGACGACGGTCATGCCCCGGGCCCACCGGAACGAAGCGAGCGGGTTGAGAGCCTCCCGGCGTAACGGCCGGCGTTCGCCTTTGTGCGACTCCGGCAAAAGGAAACAGCCCGTCAGGAAATTGAGGCCGTTCAAGGCTGCCGCGGCGAAGAACGGAGCGTGGGGGGAGAAACCGCCCATCAGCCCACCGAGCACAGGTCCCGCGACCATCCCGAACCCGAAACAGGCGCTCATGAAGCCGAAGTGCCGCGCGCGCTCATCGCCATCAGTGATATCGGCAATATAAGCGCCGGCTACCGCCCCAGTCGCCCCGGTGATGCCGGCCACGATCCGCCCGATATAGAGAACCCAAAGGAAAGGCGCCGTCGCCATGATGGCGTAGTCGACAGCAGCGCCGGCCAGCGAGACGAGCAAGACCGGCCGCCGCCCGAAACGATCCGACAGCGCGCCCAGCACAGGTGCGCAGGCAAATTGCATCAACGCATACAGCGCCAGCAGAATGCCATAGTGGGCGGTGACGTCGTTCGAGTGAACCAGATCGCGCAGGAGGCCCGGCAGCACCGGCATAATCAGGCCGATGCCGACAGCGTCGAGCGCGACAGTGCTCAGAATTACGATCAGGGGTCTGTTGGGTTTCACGTCTGGCCTCCGGACCAGCCTCCGCTGGTCCGATTGAACGCGCGGATTCTTTATCACTGATAAGTTGGTGGACATATTATGTTTATCAGTGATAAATTGTCAAGCATGACAAAGTTGCAGCCGAATACAGTGATCCGTGCCGCCCTGGACCTGTTGAACGAGGTCGGCGTAGACGGTCTGACGACACGCAAACTGGCGGAACGGTTGGGGGTTCAGCAGCCGGCGCTTTACTGGCACTTCAGGAACAAGCGGGCGCTGCTCGACGCACTGGCCGAAGCCATGCTGGCGGAGAATCATACGCATTCGGTGCCGAGAGCCGACGACGACTGGCGCTCATTTCTGATCGGGAATGCCCGCAGCTTCAGGCAGGCGCTGCTCGCCTACCGCGATGGCGCGCGCATCCATGCCGGCACGCGACCGGGCGCACCGCAGATGGAAACGGCCGACGCGCAGCTTCGCTTCCTCTGCGAGGCGGGTTTTTCGGCCGGGGACGCCGTCAATGCGCTGATGACAATCAGCTACTTCACTGTTGGGGCCGTGCTTGAGGAGCAGGCCGGCGACAGCGATGCCGGCGAGCGCGGCGGCACCGTTGAACAGGCTCCGCTCTCGCCGCTGTTGCGGGCCGCGATAGACGCCTTCGACGAAGCCGGTCCGGACGCAGCGTTCGAGCAGGGACTCGCGGTGATTGTCGATGGATTGGCGAAAAGGAGGCTCGTTGTCAGGAACGTTGAAGGACCGAGAAAGGGTGACGATTGATCAGGACCGCTGCCGGAGCGCAACCCACTCACTACAGCAGAGCCATGTAGACAACATCCCCTCCCCCTTTCCACCGCGTCAGACGCCCGTAGCAGCCCGCTACGGGCTTTTTCATGCCCTGCCCTAGCGTCCAAGCCTCACGGCCGCGCTCGGCCTCTCTGGCGGCCTTCTGGCGCTCCTGCTGCGGCGTCCGCTCGTGGGCCGTGGCGCGGGTCCGCGCGCCGGCCTCGTGCGCCTGGCGCTCGCGGGCGAGGTCCAGGGCGGCCGTCTTCACGTTCTGCCTTGCGCAGATGAGATAGATCTAGCGTGGACTCAAGGCTCTCGCGAATGGCTCGCGTTGGAAACTTTCATTGACACTTGAGGGGCACCGCAGGGAAATTCTCGTCCTTGCGAGAACCGGCTATGTCGTGCTGCGCATCGAGCCTGCGCCCTTGGCTTGTCTCGCCCCTCTCCGCGTCGCTACGGGGCTTCCAGCGTGTCATTTTCAGAAGACGACTGCACGGAATATCAGGAGTCGGCTGCACTGGTGGATTGCAGCGCGGTGTACAGGGCCGTCTTGCTCACCTTGAGCCGTGTAGCGGCCTCTCGGACATTAAGCCCGTTGGCGATGTGCTCCCGCGCTCGCTGCAACTTGTCGGCGGTGACAACCGGCTTTCGCCCGCCCTTCCTCCCACGAGCGGCGGCGGCAGTCAACCCGGCCTTGGTGCGCTCGCGGATCAAGTCGCGCTCGAACTGGCCCAGCGCGCCGAACACGTGGAAGATGAGCCGCCCGCCTGGCGTGGTGGTGTCGATGGCTTCCGTCAGAGAACGGAAGCCGACGCCTCGCGCTTCCAGCGCGCCTATCGTTTCGATTAGGTGCGGCATAGAGCGCCCGAGCCGATCCAGCCGCCAGACGGCCAGCACGTCGCCGTCGCGCAGGTAGGCCAGCGCATCAGCCAAGCCGGGGCGGTCGGCCTTGGCCCCGGAAGCCGTGTCCTCGAAAACGCGCTCGCAGCCTGCCTTGCGTAGCGCATCCGTCTGCAAGGCGGTGTCCTGTTCCGCCGTCGATACCCGCGCATAGCCGATCAGTGCCATTTGCCGCCTCTCTTGTCCGTCATTCCGTCCGCCTATCTTAATGTCCGACAACCCGTTGTGCAATAACTTTGCTGGACAGTGTCCGGCATGGCCGACTAATGATCGTTTGGCGGACAAGGCGACTGGCATCAGCCGAACAGCTCGCTATGGGAGCCAAGCCGCGCCAGTCGCAGGGTGTCGGCGTCGGACTTGCGGTAGATCAGCAGCAGGTCGGGCTTGATGTGGCATTCGCGGTAGCCCGCCCAATCGCCGGAAAGATCGTGGTCGCGGTATCGCACATCCAGGGGCTGATCGGTCGCCAGCGCGACCAGAACCGGCTTGAGGTCATCATTCGTGCAGCGGACTCCTGATACTGTTCGTTCAATAGACGACTGCACAACAGCCTTCAAACCGCGTTGTCTGGTGCAGTCGTCTTCTGAAAATGACAACAGCCCCCACGCCCTGCTGGGCTGGGGGAAAGTCTCAACGGATCATGCCGGGGCCGTCCCGGTCGCGGCTGCGCTGTGCTTGCCGCTCTCGCTCCTGCTCCTGCTCCTGCCGGTGGGCCTGCACCTCTGGCGCTGCCCACGCATTGGCCGCCGTGCGCCGGGCGTAGTCCTCGACGTGGCCCGCCTTGCGGCTCTCAACGTGCGGGGAGCATTCCAGGATGCCCTTCTCGATGTCCTGCGCCGTGAAGCGCCCGGATTTCGCCATGTCCGTGGCAATCATCCAGTCCAGCCGGGAGAAGTCGGCTTCCTTGCCGTACCGCTGCATCAGGCGCTGCGCCTGCCGCTGGTACTCCTTCACCGGGTCGTATTGCGAGCCATAGCCGCCCGGCTTGGCCGTTTCCAGCGCCTCTAGGCGCTTTTCCCGCTCTTGCTGGGCCGCTGCCCTGTCTAGGTGCTGCTCGATGCGTTCTAGGTACGATGGCGCGGATCTGGCGGCCTTGCCGGGGCAGTCGTGGGCCAGTACGT
Source organism: Chitinibacter bivalviorum (assembly GCF_013403565.1). Lineage (NCBI taxonomy): Bacteria > Pseudomonadati > Pseudomonadota > Betaproteobacteria > Neisseriales > Chitinibacteraceae > Chitinibacter > Chitinibacter bivalviorum. The sequence continues at coordinate 16,044 of NZ_CP058628.1, forward strand.
AGGGCTGGCGACCGTCACGGGCGTGCTGCGGCTTCTGGTTGGTGAAGCCTGCCAGCCGCCCATAGTGGCGACTGTCGCCGCCGTACTGCTTCGCCAGCCCCTGCGCCGCGATGCGCCGCACGTCTGCGGATAACGGTTTATCCGACAGCTTGACCCACGCCTGATAGTTGCCGGGGCTGGTTTCGATGGTCGCAGCGGGGGCGAATCCTTCCGCCTTCATGCGCTCCAGAGCCTGCGGCTTGAGGTCATCGACCAGCACTAGGCCATGCTCGCCAGCCGGGCGGATATACACGTCGTTGCCTTTGGCGTTCATCCGCTTGAGCCACGCGGCGGACTGCTCCAGCTCGGCGCGGCTCCATTCCCGGTTCATCATCTGGCCGGTCTTAGCCTCCCGGATGCCCACCTCGAAGCGCGGCACGTCCAGCGCCGTCACCTGCCTCTGGATGGCTTCAAGGCTTCGATCACGGCGGGTTTCAGGTACTCCGCCACCGCTTGCGCGTCCAGCATGTTCTGCACCTTGGGCGGGGCCAGCCAAAGCCAAAAGCCGCTCACGAGCGCCGCCGTAACCAACCCCGTTACCACGGCTAGGCCGTAGTGCCTCCACTCCATCCGCTGCCCGGCTTGGTTCAGGCTCTCGGCGGCTTGGCTCGCTGCAGCTACCGCGTCCTTGTAGCCCTTCACCGACTCCGATAGCTGGCGCGTGAACGTCTCGCCCTGCTCCCGGCTCTTGCGGTCGATCTCGGCCAGCGTCTGCCGGGTCTCGTCGGCCAGCGCCGCCATTGCTTGGGCCAGCGGCTCCAGCGTCGCGGCCAAGTCCTCCGCGCTCTGGTGCTTGGCCTGCCTCACTGTCTCGATCTGGCTCGCCAAACGCTCTAGCCGCGTCTCGTTCGATGCTGCGGCGGACTGCCGCAAAGTCTCTGTCTTGCTCATAGCTGATGCCCCTTTTCTGGATGCCTGCGGCGGTGTAGCCCTTCCCTAAGTCGCTGCCCTTCATGGTCACGCCGTCCAGCCGGTACGACAGACCGGACAGCTTCGCGCCGTTGAGCTGGGCCACCGGCACCACCTCCACGCCTGCCGCCTCCAGTCGCTCCTGGTACTCGCTGAAGCTGCGGCAATCCCTGGCGCACGCGTCACAAATCTGCTGGAGCTGCTGCCGGGCGCTGGGCTGGCCGGTGCGGGCGTGCTGCTCGATCTCGCCCTTGGTCGGCGCTTTGCGCTCGGCCTCGATGCTCGGGGCCACCCGTTGCAGGCCGTAATCCCGTTCGATCTCTCGCATGATGGTTTCCTGCCGCTTGTAGTCCTGCCCGTCGCTGACCACCTCGCCGGCGTGGGTGATGCGGTTCGCCAAGATGTGGATGTGCTCGTGCTCGGTGTCGGTGTGCCGGGTGATGACGAACTGGTTGTCCTTGAAGCCCATCCCGCGCAAATAACGCTGCCCGACTTCCCGCCACTGCTCATCCGTAAGCTTTTCGCCGGGGGCGGCGGATAGCGAAACATGCATAACTGCCTTGCCCAAGTTCGGGCGAAGCTTGCGAATCTCGCCAAATTCTGCGGCGAGTTCTCGCGGGTTTTGCCCGGCCATGTTGCTATCAATGACGCGGCCCTTCTCTTTCGTGAGGTCGTATTCCAGCGCCCCACGGAAGCCGCGGCCCTTGACCATCTTGGCAATCATTCGCCGCCACCCGCGCCAATGAGGGCCAGCCGAAGCCGCCCGACTTCACCGGCCAGCCGCTGCAAAAGCGCGTCGGCAACGGTGACGGGGCGGCCTTCGTTCGCCAGCCGGGTTAGCTGGTTGAGGTTGGCCGCGAGTCTCGCCAGTTCGGCGTACTGCTCGCGGTTGATGGGCGGGACTGGTGGCGACGGTAGGCGTCGGGATAGCGCCGCTTCCCGCAGCCACTGTGCCGGGGTCATGCCCATCTGATCGGCCTTGGCCCGGAGTGCGGCGTATTCCTCCGCCGACACCCGGACGCCAATGGTCGAGGCGCGCACGGCGGAGGGGTCGCCCTTGGGGCGGCCTCCTCTGCCTTTGCGCGGTGGGGTTGTTTCTGCCGTCATGAACGAGCCTCCAACGAGTGAATGCGGCGGGCGGTGCCGACCGAAGGGAGCGCCGCCGGGGTGCAGGGGCGCAGCCCATGCCAAGCCGTTTGAGCGAAGCGAAAACATGGCTTGCTTCTAACCAACTACGCCACCGATAACCACATCATACGCCAGTCGATGCGGGGGGAAAAACGGCGGGGACAGGATCTGCCTTCCGCAGCGCCTCAAGCTGCCCGGCAAGTCGTGCGGCCTGCTCGCGGGCCTCTGCTGCCACCTTGCGAGCCTCGTCACGCTCGGCCTGCGCCTGCCGGGTTTCCTGCGCTGCTGCGGCGCGGGCGGTGTCGTGGGCCTGTGCAGCCTTGGCGGCCTGCTGCTCGATCTGCTCGGCGCGGGCCTCTGCGCGGCTCACACGGTCGGCGCACGCCTCCAGCTTGGCGGCCAGCACGGCGGCCTGTTGTTCGGCGGCGGTGCGGCCCTGCTGTGCCTCGGCCAATGCGGCGCGTAGGCGCACAAGCTCGGCGGCCTGCTCGCTCACGCGCTCGGCCTGCGCCTCGATCTTGTGCCGGGCGGTTGCCACCTCCAGCCGCGCAGACTCTGCCGCCTGCTGCTCGCGCTCGATGCGCTGCTGCGCCTCGGCCAAGTCGGCGGCCTGCTGGGCGGCTTTGCCTGCCAGCGTGTCGCGCTCAGTGGTCAGCACGGCCACCTGCTCGGCCAGCTCGTCGCGTTCGTCTTCCAGCACCTCGCCAGCGGCGGCCAGTTCGGCGGCCTCCGCCTGCGCCTGCACCAGACGGCCCTCGATCTCGCCGCGTGCCCGCGATGCGGCCCGCTCGATCTCGGCGGCAATGGCAGCGGTCAGCGCCTGCGGCAGTTCCGGCGCAGCGGCGGCGGCCACCGGGCGAGCCTCACGCCACGCGGCCAGATGCTTGTGGATGGTGTTCGGGCTGCCGGTGTCGCCCAACCGCTCCCGCACCGCCCGGATGGTCGGCTGCTGACCCTCGCCTGCCAGCGCATCAGCGACGGCGGCGACCTGCTCAAAAGTGATGCCCTGACGTGCCATGATCGTTGCTCCTTTCGTACCGTATCGGTGTAAATCGTATCAATACAGATATGATACGCAATACAGATACGATACGCAAGCGGTTTTCGTAACGTACCGCTGCCCGGTCGGCTGCTCGTTTTTGGTGAAACACCGTGCTGACGCCTCGCCTTCGGCTCGTTGTCGGCCAGCCGTCGAACGAAAAGCGGAGCTTTCCGCCCGCCGCCCGGCTCCGGCCAGAAACGGGCCTACAGCGCGTTTTGAGAAGGTAAGAAAGGGGGCAGGCAGGGCCACGTCGAGAAAACGCCGCCACGGGCCGCCTACTAGTGGAGAGGGGGTCAAGCGAACCGTGGAATAAAGGGGGTAGCCCGTAGGGGGGCACCGTTGATGCCGCGAAAGTCGCTTGATGCCCTCGGAGCGCCCCAGCCTGAGCGAGTGGGGGCAGGACGAAGGGCGAAGACCGCCACCCTGCCCCCCGAGCCTCACGGCGGCGAGTGGCCCCCGGCAGGGCCGCCGGAGGCATCTTGCAAACACGATCAAGGCGACAGCCGTTTGACCGCATCCACAAATGACAATCTGAACAGGTGCATGGCCAGGTCGATGGCACCGCCGCCCTGCTCTTTCCGCGTGTCGTACCACTTCGGCCCGGTCGCCAGTAGCTCAACACCGCCGCCACCAATGGACACATTCAGCCGCACCGTAGCCTTGTCCTTCACCGGCACAAAGCCAGGATCACGTTTCCAGTACAGGCCCAGCCGGTCTAGCGTTTCCTGCACCGTCATTGCCCGCAACGAATCCAGCAGCGCGGGCGGAAAGGATCGACGGGCGCGACTCATGACAGCCACCCGAGGAACTGGACGAGGGGGCCGCGCCGTTCAGGCGCTATTCAAAGGCAGGCGCTATTCAAAGCAGCGCTATTCAAAGGCAGGCGCTATTCAAAGGCAGGCGCTATTCAAAGGCAGGCGCTATTCAAAGGCAGGCGCTATTCAAAGGCAGGCGCTATTCAAAGGCAGGCGCTATTCAAAGGCAGGCGCTATTCAAAGGCAGGCGCTATTCAAAGGCAGGCGCTATTCAAAGGCAGGCGCTACGCGCCGGGCGTAGGCTTCGCCATTAGTAATACGCATGGACTTGGGACACTCTCCCGGCTCTGCGATGTAGCGCCCGGCAGCGGTCTTGCTAATGCCCATCTGTGCAGCAATGGCCCGCACGCTCAGACCCTGCGCCTTGAGGGCCAAAGCCTGCGCCTGCTTGGCGCTGGCTGCTTCCAGATAGGAAGCACGATCGACAGCCCCAGCGGCACGTCTGCGGGCTTTCTCGCGCTCGCTGTGGCGCTCTGCGGCCATGTCCCGGCTGATGAGCGTGCGCAGCTTGCGCTGCTCGTCGTCGGTGATGTGAAACAGGCTGATAAGCGTGTCGTTCTTGGGCGTGTAGAGCGGCGCAAACTGCTTGCCGCCGAACTCCACCTTTTCCCCGGCTTCGTGGGCCTTGGCCTTGGCGTACAGCGTCATAAGCTCGGCGCTGCGGTAGTTCCACCGTGGGTCAAGCTCACGGGCCAGCGCGGCGGCCTCGTGGTACATCTGGCCGGTGTGCGTCGCACCTGACAGCAGCAGGAAATTCAGCCGCCAAAACAGGTGCTGCATCCGCTCACCCTCGGCCACGCCGCCGCGCAGCGCGGCCAGCGTGCGCAAGTCCTCCAGGCGATCCCACGCCAGTTGCCGCCCGTTGAGCGTGCGCAGGTTGCCGGTTTGGCCGCCCGGCAGCAGCTTGAACTGGCGACGGTCGGCGCGGGCCTTGCGGTCGGCCTCGATGTCCCAGCGGGCCACCGGCAGCAGCGCCTCGGCCAGATACTCGAAGTTGTACCGGATCGGCTCGCCGTCCGGGCCTAGCTCAACGTGGATGACGCGGCAAACCTCGCCGCTCTTGCTGTTCACCGTATTGACCAGCCGGAGCACGCGGCTTGCATCCTTGGCCGCTGGATCAGCGCCCAGCCCGGCCAGACGGTCGATCAGGTAACGCTGGCAGGCATTCCAGCGTGGCAGCGCCTGACGCGGCAAGGTGCCATCCAGCAGCCACTTTGCTTGCACGCCACGGCCAGAGAAAACGAGGATCGACGGCGGCGGCACGCCTTCGTCGTAGCAGCGGAACATGACAGCGGCGGCCAGTTGCTCGGGGCTGCGCCCCTGCGCCCACGGCTCGCGGTAGGTGTCCAGATCGGCGAACAGCAAGCCGATGCGGGCCAAGTTGACCACGCGGCGATTGGGCTTGATGAACTCAGCCTGAGACAGCCAGGTATCCCGGCTGTGGTCGAGCATGGAGAGCACCACGGGCATCTGTGACAGCCGGTAACTGTCCTGCTTCTTGCCGCTGCCCTCGCCCGTCGCCATGAGCAACGAGAAAAAGCCCTGCCGGGCTGTGTCGTGATAGCAACCCGCCTCATCGGCTGGGCTGAAAAGTCGTAGCTGTGCTTGCCCCATAACCCTCTTTCCGCTTGTGCGGCAAGAGGTAGGGCGCTACAATGCAGACCATAGTTTGGGTGTTTCTGGTCGTCTGCATCGGTCACGCCTTGGGGTTCCAAACAGTGCCACCTGCTAGGTTCCCACCTCTTGCCAAGCCCCGCTGCCACGCGGGGCTTTGCTTTTTCATCCATCTGAACTCCGCTCCTTCGCTTCCAAAGTTCGCGGAATCCAGCCTTTTGCATTCGCCGTCCAGTGCAGCACGCCATGCTGCCGCAGCACTGCCGCCGCGCCATCGAAAGAGCGAAAAAACCGGATGCCTCCCCGGTACTGGCCGAGAATGCGCCGCTCGTTGCCAACGTGCAGCACGATCACCAGCCCGCGCTCTGTGTTCTCGATGACAGCGCCCTTGATCTCATGCGGTGCGTTCTTCGCAAACGCCTTGAAATGAGAGGGCGGCAGTACCTCCAGACTCAACGGTTCCATTTCAACCATCACTTTATACCCCACGCGCCGTATTTCATCAACATTATTAAATTTCGCCAAATCAAAAATGTATGGACTATAGTCCATGCTTTTGACCCGTCCAGCCGGTTAAGTGATTACTCAATCACTCTTTTCATCAAGTGAGCGCACCAGTTCGCGCAGAATGTCCGTGATGCTGCGCCCGGTCTTGGCGGCGTAAATCTTCAGCTTCGTGTGCTCGGCCCGGTCGAGGTCGAAATTCACCCGGACGGTGGCGGCCTTGTCGGCAAGGTCGGACAAGGTAGGGCCAGCCTTCGCGGCGCTCGGGCGGCCTGCTTTCATGCCAAGTTTCCCGCTACTCATTTTCACCTACTCCTTAATTACTCAAATGGTGCAATTGAGGAAACGGCGCACTTCCTCAGCCAGCGCCCGGATTTCCTCGGCGGCCTCGCTCGTCGGCTCTTGGTCAATGGCCGTGGTGCCGCTGGCCGCGCTGCTCGGGTAGATGACGCGCTGCGTGATGCGCGTTTGCAGGATCGGCAGGCCGTACCCGGCCAGCGCCTCGGAGACTTCCGCACCAATCTTGGTGCCCTTGATCGCACGGGACACCACGAAAGCCGCTTTTAGCTTGCCGTCGGTCAGCTCGATGCGCTGCTTGACCAAATCCACGAGGTCAGAGGTTGCCCAAATGTCGTAGGGCGACGGCTGCACCGGGATCAGCACACAATCGGCGGCCTTCATTGCCGACACGGCCAAGTCATGAGCCTGCGGCGCTCCGTCGATCACAACAAAGTCTTTCCGGGCCACGCTCTTTAGATCGCGCTCGATGGTGGGCCGGTCGATGCCAACCACGGGCACGGGTTGATCCTCGCGGACGGCGGCCCAATCGCGGGCGCTGCCCTGCGGGTCAGAATCAACCAGCAACACGTCTGCGCCGTCGAGTTGCAGGGCGCGGGCAAGGTGGGTGGCGATGGTGGTTTTACCCGCCCCGCCCTTCTGGTTCAGTACAGCAATGACTTGCATATGCGCTCCTTGAGCTATTGAGCGTTTGAGGAAAAAAGGAATTACTCAAGCGCAGTATAGCATATTGAGGATTTGAGTAAATGCACCTTTTGAGGGTTTGAAGTCATAAAAAACCCCGCACGCGGCGGGGTTCGGTGGCAGGGCAGGGGAGGGCTTAGGCGGCCTGGTGGATCTCGTCGGCCACCTGTCGGCACATGGCCAGCATGTCGAGCGTGCCCGCTGCGATGGCCTCAAGGGTCGCATCATCCAGCGCCTGCACGATGCTGGTAGCCCGGCGCTCAAGCTCCTGTGTCATTTTCAGAAGACGACTGCACCAGACAACGCGGTTTGAAGGCTGTTGTGCAGTCGTCTATTGAACGAACAGTATCAGGAGTCCGCTGCACGAATGATGACCTCAAGCCGGTTCTGGTCGCGCTGGCGACCGATCAGCCCCTGGATGTGCGATACCGCGACCACGATCTTTCCGGCGATTGGGCGGGCTACCGCGAATGCCACATCAAGCCCGACCTGCTGCTGATCTACCGCAAGTCCGACGCCGACACCCTGCGACTGGCGCGGCTTGGCTCCCATAGCGAGCTGTTCGGCTGATGCCAGTCGCCTTGTCCGCCAAACGATCATTAGTCGGCCATGCCGGACACTGTCCAGCAAAGTTATTGCACAACGGGTTGTCGGACATTAAGATAGGCGGACGGAATGACGGACAAGAGAGGCGGCAAATGGCACTGATCGGCTATGCGCGGGTATCGACGGCGGAACAGGACACCGCCTTGCAGACGGATGCGCTACGCAAGGCAGGCTGCGAGCGCGTTTTCGAGGACACGGCTTCCGGGGCCAAGGCCGACCGCCCCGGCTTGGCTGATGCGCTGGCCTACCTGCGCGACGGCGACGTGCTGGCCGTCTGGCGGCTGGATCGGCTCGGGCGCTCTATGCCGCACCTAATCGAAACGATAGGCGCGCTGGAAGCGCGAGGCGTCGGCTTCCGTTCTCTGACGGAAGCCATCGACACCACCACGCCAGGCGGGCGGCTCATCTTCCACGTGTTCGGCGCGCTGGGCCAGTTCGAGCGCGACTTGATCCGCGAGCGCACCAAGGCCGGGTTGACTGCCGCCGCCGCTCGTGGGAGGAAGGGCGGGCGAAAGCCGGTTGTCACCGCCGACAAGTTGCAGCGAGCGCGGGAGCACATCGCCAACGGGCTTAATGTCCGAGAGGCCGCTACACGGCTCAAGGTGAGCAAGACGGCCCTGTACACCGCGCTGCAATCCACCAGTGCAGCCGACTCCTGATATTCCGTGCAGTCGTCTTCTGAAAATGACACGCTGGAAGCCCCGTAGCGACGCGGAGAGGGGCGAGACAAGCCAAGGGCGCAGGCTCGATGCGCAGCACGACATAGCCGGTTCTCGCAAGGACGAGAATTTCCCTGCGGTGCCCCTCAAGTGTCAATGAAAGTTTCCAACGCGAGCCATTCGCGAGAGCCTTGAGTCCACGCTAGATCTATCTCATCTGCGCAAGGCAGAACGTGAAGACGGCCGCCCTGGACCTCGCCCGCGAGCGCCAGGCGCACGAGGCCGGCGCGCGGACCCGCGCCACGGCCCACGAGCGGACGCCGCAGCAGGAGCGCCAGAAGGCCGCCAGAGAGGCCGAGCGCGGCCGTGAGGCTTGGACGCTAGGGCAGGGCATGAAAAAGCCCGTAGCGGGCTGCTACGGGCGTCTGACGCGGTGGAAAGGGGGAGGGGATGTTGTCTACATGGCTCTGCTGTAGTGAGTGGGTTGCGCTCCGGCAGCGGTCCTGATCAATCGTCACCCTTTCTCGGTCCTTCAACGTTCCTGACAACGAGCCTCCTTTTCGCCAATCCATCGACAATCACCGCGAGTCCCTGCTCGAACGCTGCGTCCGGACCGGCTTCGTCGAAGGCGTCTATCGCGGCCCGCAACAGCGGCGAGAGCGGAGCCTGTTCAACGGTGCCGCCGCGCTCGCCGGCATCGCTGTCGCCGGCCTGCTCCTCAAGCACGGCCCCAACAGTGAAGTAGCTGATTGTCATCAGCGCATTGACGGCGTCCCCGGCCGAAAAACCCGCCTCGCAGAGGAAGCGAAGCTGCGCGTCGGCCGTTTCCATCTGCGGTGCGCCCGGTCGCGTGCCGGCATGGATGCGCGCGCCATCGCGGTAGGCGAGCAGCGCCTGCCTGAAGCTGCGGGCATTCCCGATCAGAAATGAGCGCCAGTCGTCGTCGGCTCTCGGCACCGAATGCGTATGATTCTCCGCCAGCATGGCTTCGGCCAGTGCGTCGAGCAGCGCCCGCTTGTTCCTGAAGTGCCAGTAAAGCGCCGGCTGCTGAACCCCCAACCGTTCCGCCAGTTTGCGTGTCGTCAGACCGTCTACGCCGACCTCGTTCAACAGGTCCAGGGCGGCACGGATCACTGTATTCGGCTGCAACTTTGTCATGCTTGACAATTTATCACTGATAAACATAATATGTCCACCAACTTATCAGTGATAAAGAATCCGCGCGTTCAATCGGACCAGCGGAGGCTGGTCCGGAGGCCAGACGTGAAACCCAACAGACCCCTGATCGTAATTCTGAGCACTGTCGCGCTCGACGCTGTCGGCATCGGCCTGATTATGCCGGTGCTGCCGGGCCTCCTGCGCGATCTGGTTCACTCGAACGACGTCACCGCCCACTATGGCATTCTGCTGGCGCTGTATGCGTTGATGCAATTTGCCTGCGCACCTGTGCTGGGCGCGCTGTCGGATCGTTTCGGGCGGCGGCCGGTCTTGCTCGTCTCGCTGGCCGGCGCTGCTGTCGACTACGCCATCATGGCGACGGCGCCTTTCCTTTGGGTTCTCTATATCGGGCGGATCGTGGCCGGCATCACCGGGGCGACTGGGGCGGTAGCCGGCGCTTATATTGCCGATATCACTGATGGCGATGAGCGCGCGCGGCACTTCGGCTTCATGAGCGCCTGTTTCGGGTTCGGGATGGTCGCGGGACCTGTGCTCGGTGGGCTGATGGGCGGTTTCTCCCCCCACGCTCCGTTCTTCGCCGCGGCAGCCTTGAACGGCCTCAATTTCCTGACGGGCTGTTTCCTTTTGCCGGAGTCGCACAAAGGCGAACGCCGGCCGTTACGCCGGGAGGCTCTCAACCCGCTCGCTTCGTTCCGGTGGGCCCGGGGCATGACCGTCGTCGCCGCCCTGATGGCGGTCTTCTTCATCATGCAACTTGTCGGACAGGTGCCGGCCGCGCTTTGGGTCATTTTCGGCGAGGATCGCTTTCACTGGGACGCGACCACGATCGGCATTTCGCTTGCCGCATTTGGCATTCTGCATTCACTCGCCCAGGCAATGATCACCGGCCCTGTAGCCGCCCGGCTCGGCGAAAGGCGGGCACTCATGCTCGGAATGATTGCCGACGGCACAGGCTACATCCTGCTTGCCTTCGCGACACGGGGATGGATGGCGTTCCCGATCATGGTCCTGCTTGCTTCGGGTGGCATCGGAATGCCGGCGCTGCAAGCAATGTTGTCCAGGCAGGTGGATGAGGAACGTCAGGGGCAGCTGCAAGGCTCACTGGCGGCGCTCACCAGCCTGACCTCGATCGTCGGACCCCTCCTCTTCACGGCGATCTATGCGGCTTCTATAACAACGTGGAACGGGTGGGCATGGATTGCAGGCGCTGCCCTCTACTTGCTCTGCCTGCCGGCGCTGCGTCGCGGGCTTTGGAGCGGCGCAGGGCAACGAGCCGATCGCTGATAGAGGTTTATAGCGGCTTCGTTCCCTTCCGCAACCGTCAGCATGATCTGCTCCACATGCTCGCGGCCATAGTCTATCACCGCCCGCAGCAGCATACCGGCGACCCCTCGGCCTCGCTGTTCGGGCTCCACGAAAACGCCGGACAGATGCGCCTTGTGAGCGTCCTTGGGGCCGTCCTCCTGTTTGAAGACCGACAGCCCAATGATCTCGCCGTCGATGTAGGCGCCGAATGCCACGGCATCTCGCAACCGTTCAGCGAACGCCTCCATGGGCTTTTTCTCCTCGTGCTCGTAAACGGACCCGAACATCTCTGGAGCTTTCTTCAGGGCCGACAATCGGATCTCGCGGAAATCCTGCACGTCGGCCGCTCCAAGCCGTCGAATCTGAGCCTTAATCACAATTGTCAATTTTAATCCTCTGTTTATCGGCAGTTCGTAGAGCGCGCCGTGCGTCCCGAGCGATACTGAGCGAAGCAAGTGCGTCGAGCAGTGCCCGCTTGTTCCTGAAATGCCAGTAAAGCGCTGGCTGCTGAACCCCCAGCCGGAACTGACCCCACAAGGCCCTAGCGTTTGCAATGCACCAGGTCATCATTGACCCAGGCGTGTTCCACCAGGCCGCTGCCTCGCAACTCTTCGCAGGCTTCGCCGACCTGCTCGCGCCACTTCTTCACGCGGGTGGAATCCGATCCGCACATGAGGCGGAAGGTTTCCAGCTTGAGCGGGTACGGCTCCCGGTGCGAGCTGAAATAGTCGAACATCCGTCGGGCCGTCGGCGACAGCTTGCGGTACTTCTCCCATATGAATTTCGTGTAGTGGTCGCCAGCAAACAGCACGACGATTTCCTCGTCGATCAGGACCTGGCAACGGGACGTTTTCTTGCCACGGTCCAGGACGCGGAAGCGGTGCAGCAGCGACACCGATTCCAGGTGCCCAACGCGGTCGGACGTGAAGCCCATCGCCGTCGCCTGTAGGCGCGACAGGCATTCCTCGGCCTTCGTGTAATACCGGCCATTGATCGACCAGCCCAGGTCCTGGCAAAGCTCGTAGAACGTGAAGGTGATCGGCTCGCCGATAGGGGTGCGCTTCGCGTACTCCAACACCTGCTGCCACACCAGTTCGTCATCGTCGGCCCGCAGCTCGACGCCGGTGTAGGTGATCTTCACGTCCTTGTTGACGTGGAAAATGACCTTGTTGTCATTTTCAGAAGACGACTGCACGGAATATCAGGAGTCGGCTGCACTGGTGGATTGCAGCGCGGTGTACAGGGCCGTCTTGCTCACCTTGAGCCGTGTAGCGGCCTCTCGGACATTAAGCCCGTTGGCGATGTGCTCCCGCGCTCGCTGCAACTTGTCGGCGGTGACAACCGGCTTTCGCCCGCCCTTCCTCCCACGAGCGGCGGCGGCAGTCAACCCGGCCTTGGTGCGCTCGCGGATCAAGTCGCGCTCGAACTGGCCCAGCGCGCCGAACACGTGGAAGATGAGCCGCCCGCCTGGCGTGGTGGTGTCGATGGCTTCCGTCAGAGAACGGAAGCCGACGCCTCGCGCTTCCAGCGCGCCTATCGTTTCGATTAGGTGCGGCATAGAGCGCCCGAGCCGATCCAGCCGCCAGACGGCCAGCACGTCGCCGTCGCGCAGGTAGGCCAGCGCATCAGCCAAGCCGGGGCGGTCGGCCTTGGCCCCGGAAGCCGTGTCCTCGAAAACGCGCTCGCAGCCTGCCTTGCGTAGCGCATCCGTCTGCAAGGCGGTGTCCTGTTCCGCCGTCGATACCCGCGCATAGCCGATCAGTGCCATTTGCCGCCTCTCTTGTCCGTCATTCCGTCCGCCTATCTTAATGTCCGACAACCCGTTGTGCAATAACTTTGCTGGACAGTGTCCGGCATGGCCGACTAATGATCGTTTGGCGGACAAGGCGACTGGCATCAGCCGAACAGCTCGCTATGGGAGCCAAGCCGCGCCAGTCGCAGGGTGTCGGCGTCGGACTTGCGGTAGATCAGCAGCAGGTCGGGCTTGATGTGGCATTCGCGGTAGCCCGCCCAATCGCCGGAAAGATCGTGGTCGCGGTATCGCACATCCAGGGGCTGATCGGTCGCCAGCGCGACCAGAACCGGCTTGAGGTCATCATTCGTGCAGCGGACTCCTGATACTGTTCGTTCAATAGACGACTGCACAACAGCCTTCAAACCGCGTTGTCTGGTGCAGTCGTCTTCTGAAAATGACAACAGCCCCCACGCCCTGCTGGGCTGGGGGAAAGTCTCAACGGATCATGCCGGGGCCGTCCCGGTCGCGGCTGCGCTGTGCTTGCCGCTCTCGCTCCTGCTCCTGCTCCTGCCGGTGGGCCTGCACCTCTGGCGCTGCCCACGCATTGGCCGCCGTGCGCCGGGCGTAGTCCTCGACGTGGCCCGCCTTGCGGCTCTCAACGTGCGGGGAGCATTCCAGGATGCCCTTCTCGATGTCCTGCGCCGTGAAGCGCCCGGATTTCGCCATGTCCGTGGCAATCATCCAGTCCAGCCGGGAGAAGTCGGCTTCCTTGCCGTACCGCTGCATCAGGCGCTGCGCCTGCCGCTGGTACTCCTTCACCGGGTCGTATTGCGAGCCATAGCCGCCCGGCTTGGCCGTTTCCAGCGCCTCTAGGCGCTTTTCCCGCTCTTGCTGGGCCGCTGCCCTGTCTAGGTGCTGCTCGATGCGTTCTAGGTACGATGGCGCGGATCTGGCGGCCTTGCCGGGGCAGTCGTGGGCCAGTACGTAGGGCTGGCGACCGTCACGGGCGTGCTGCGGCTTCTGGTTGGTGAAGCCTGCCAGCCGCCCATAGTGGCGACTGTCGCCGCCGTACTGCTTCGCCAGCCCCTGCGCCGCGATGCGCCGCACGTCTGCGGATAACGGTTTATCCGACAGCTTGACCCACGCCTGATAGTTGCCGGGGCTGGTTTCGATGGTCGCAGCGGGGGCGAATCCTTCCGCCTTCATGCGCTCCAGAGCCTGCGGCTTGAGGTCATCGACCAGCACTAGGCCATGCTCGCCAGCCGGGCGGATATACACGTCGTTGCCTTTGGCGTTCATCCGCTTGAGCCACGCGGCGGACTGCTCCAGCTCGGCGCGGCTCCATTCCCGGTTCATCATCTGGCCGGTCTTAGCCTCCCGGATGCCCACCTCGAAGCGCGGCACGTCCAGCGCCGTCACCTGCCTCTGGATGGCTTCAAGGCTTCGATCACGGCGGGTTTCAGGTACTCCGCCACCGCTTGCGCGTCCAGCATGTTCTGCACCTTGGGCGGGGCCAGCCAAAGCCAAAAGCCGCTCACGAGCGCCGCCGTAACCAACCCCGTTACCACGGCTAGGCCGTAGTGCCTCCACTCCATCCGCTGCCCGGCTTGGTTCAGGCTCTCGGCGGCTTGGCTCGCTGCAGCTACCGCGTCCTTGTAGCCCTTCACCGACTCCGATAGCTGGCGCGTGAACGTCTCGCCCTGCTCCCGGCTCTTGCGGTCGATCTCGGCCAGCGTCTGCCGGGTCTCGTCGGCCAGCGCCGCCATTGCTTGGGCCAGCGGCTCCAGCGTCGCGGCCAAGTCCTCCGCGCTCTGGTGCTTGGCCTGCCTCACTGTCTCGATCTGGCTCGCCAAACGCTCTAGCCGCGTCTCGTTCGATGCTGCGGCGGACTGCCGCAAAGTCTCTGTCTTGCTCATAGCTGATGCCCCTTTTCTGGATGCCTGCGGCGGTGTAGCCCTTCCCTAAGTCGCTGCCCTTCATGGTCACGCCGTCCAGCCGGTACGACAGACCGGACAGCTTCGCGCCGTTGAGCTGGGCCACCGGCACCACCTCCACGCCTGCCGCCTCCAGTCGCTCCTGGTACTCGCTGAAGCTGCGGCAATCCCTGGCGCACGCGTCACAAATCTGCTGGAGCTGCTGCCGGGCGCTGGGCTGGCCGGTGCGGGCGTGCTGCTCGATCTCGCCCTTGGTCGGCGCTTTGCGCTCGGCCTCGATGCTCGGGGCCACCCGTTGCAGGCCGTAATCCCGTTCGATCTCTCGCATGATGGTTTCCTGCCGCTTGTAGTCCTGCCCGTCGCTGACCACCTCGCCGGCGTGGGTGATGCGGTTCGCCAAGATGTGGATGTGCTCGTGCTCGGTGTCGGTGTGCCGGGTGATGACGAACTGGTTGTCCTTGAAGCCCATCCCGCGCAAATAACGCTGCCCGACTTCCCGCCACTGCTCATCCGTAAGCTTTTCGCCGGGGGCGGCGGATAGCGAAACATGCATAACTGCCTTGCCCAAGTTCGGGCGAAGCTTGCGAATCTCGCCAAATTCTGCGGCGAGTTCTCGCGGGTTTTGCCCGGCCATGTTGCTATCAATGACGCGGCCCTTCTCTTTCGTGAGGTCGTATTCCAGCGCCCCACGGAAGCCGCGGCCCTTGACCATCTTGGCAATCATTCGCCGCCACCCGCGCCAATGAGGGCCAGCCGAAGCCGCCCGACTTCACCGGCCAGCCGCTGCAAAAGCGCGTCGGCAACGGTGACGGGGCGGCCTTCGTTCGCCAGCCGGGTTAGCTGGTTGAGGTTGGCCGCGAGTCTCGCCAGTTCGGCGTACTGCTCGCGGTTGATGGGCGGGACTGGTGGCGACGGTAGGCGTCGGGATAGCGCCGCTTCCCGCAGCCACTGTGCCGGGGTCATGCCCATCTGATCGGCCTTGGCCCGGAGTGCGGCGTATTCCTCCGCCGACACCCGGACGCCAATGGTCGAGGCGCGCACGGCGGAGGGGTCGCCCTTGGGGCGGCCTCCTCTGCCTTTGCGCGGTGGGGTTGTTTCTGCCGTCATGAACGAGCCTCCAACGAGTGAATGCGGCGGGCGGTGCCGACCGAAGGGAGCGCCGCCGGGGTGCAGGGGCGCAGCCCATGCCAAGCCGTTTGAGCGAAGCGAAAACATGGCTTGCTTCTAACCAACTACGCCACCGATAACCACATCATACGCCAGTCGATGCGGGGGGAAAAACGGCGGGGACAGGATCTGCCTTCCGCAGCGCCTCAAGCTGCCCGGCAAGTCGTGCGGCCTGCTCGCGGGCCTCTGCTGCCACCTTGCGAGCCTCGTCACGCTCGGCCTGCGCCTGCCGGGTTTCCTGCGCTGCTGCGGCGCGGGCGGTGTCGTGGGCCTGTGCAGCCTTGGCGGCCTGCTGCTCGATCTGCTCGGCGCGGGCCTCTGCGCGGCTCACACGGTCGGCGCACGCCTCCAGCTTGGCGGCCAGCACGGCGGCCTGTTGTTCGGCGGCGGTGCGGCCCTGCTGTGCCTCGGCCAATGCGGCGCGTAGGCGCACAAGCTCGGCGGCCTGCTCGCTCACGCGCTCGGCCTGCGCCTCGATCTTGTGCCGGGCGGTTGCCACCTCCAGCCGCGCAGACTCTGCCGCCTGCTGCTCGCGCTCGATGCGCTGCTGCGCCTCGGCCAAGTCGGCGGCCTGCTGGGCGGCTTTGCCTGCCAGCGTGTCGCGCTCAGTGGTCAGCACGGCCACCTGCTCGGCCAGCTCGTCGCGTTCGTCTTCCAGCACCTCGCCAGCGGCGGCCAGTTCGGCGGCCTCCGCCTGCGCCTGCACCAGACGGCCCTCGATCTCGCCGCGTGCCCGCGATGCGGCCCGCTCGATCTCGGCGGCAATGGCAGCGGTCAGCGCCTGCGGCAGTTCCGGCGCAGCGGCGGCGGCCACCGGGCGAGCCTCACGCCACGCGGCCAGATGCTTGTGGATGGTGTTCGGGCTGCCGGTGTCGCCCAACCGCTCCCGCACCGCCCGGATGGTCGGCTGCTGACCCTCGCCTGCCAGCGCATCAGCGACGGCGGCGACCTGCTCAAAAGTGATGCCCTGACGTGCCATGATCGTTGCTCCTTTCGTACCGTATCGGTGTAAATCGTATCAATACAGATATGATACGCAATACAGATACGATACGCAAGCGGTTTTCGTAACGTACCGCTGCCCGGTCGGCTGCTCGTTTTTGGTGAAACACCGTGCTGACGCCTCGCCTTCGGCTCGTTGTCGGCCAGCCGTCGAACGAAAAGCGGAGCTTTCCGCCCGCCGCCCGGCTCCGGCCAGAAACGGGCCTACAGCGCGTTTTGAGAAGGTAAGAAAGGGGGCAGGCAGGGCCACGTCGAGAAAACGCCGCCACGGGCCGCCTACTAGTGGAGAGGGGGTCAAGCGAACCGTGGAATAAAGGGGGTAGCCCGTAGGGGGGCACCGTTGATGCCGCGAAAGTCGCTTGATGCCCTCGGAGCGCCCCAGCCTGAGCGAGTGGGGGCAGGACGAAGGGCGAAGACCGCCACCCTGCCCCCCGAGCCTCACGGCGGCGAGTGGCCCCCGGCAGGGCCGCCGGAGGCATCTTGCAAACACGATCAAGGCGACAGCCGTTTGACCGCATCCACAAATGACAATCTGAACAGGTGCATGGCCAGGTCGATGGCACCGCCGCCCTGCTCTTTCCGCGTGTCGTACCACTTCGGCCCGGTCGCCAGTAGCTCAACACCGCCGCCACCAATGGACACATTCAGCCGCACCGTAGCCTTGTCCTTCACCGGCACAAAGCCAGGATCACGTTTCCAGTACAGGCCCAGCCGGTCTAGCGTTTCCTGCACCGTCATTGCCCGCAACGAATCCAGCAGCGCGGGCGGAAAGGATCGACGGGCGCGACTCATGACAGCCACCCGAGGAACTGGACGAGGGGGCCGCGCCGTTCAGGCGCTATTCAAAGGCAGGCGCTATTCAAAGGCAGGCGCTATTCAAAGGCAGGCGCTATTCAAAGGCAGGCGCTATTCAAAGGCAGGCGCTATTCAAAGGCAGGCGCTATTCAAAGGCAGGCGCTATTCAAAGGCAGGCGCTATTCAAAGGCAGGCGCTATTCAAAGGCAGGCGCTATTCAAAGGCAGGCGCTACGCGCCGGGCGTAGGCTTCGCCATTAGTAATACGCATGGACTTGGGACACTCTCCCGGCTCTGCGATGTAGCGCCCGGCAGCGGTCTTGCTAATGCCCATCTGTGCAGCAATGGCCCGCACGCTCAGACCCTGCGCCTTGAGGGCCAAAGCCTGCGCCTGCTTGGCGCTGGCTGCTTCCAGATAGGAAGCACGATCGACAGCCCCAGCGGCACGTCTGCGGGCTTTCTCGCGCTCGCTGTGGCGCTCTGCGGCCATGTCCCGGCTGATGAGCGTGCGCAGCTTGCGCTGCTCGTCGTCGGTGATGTGAAACAGGCTGATAAGCGTGTCGTTCTTGGGCGTGTAGAGCGGCGCAAACTGCTTGCCGCCGAACTCCACCTTTTCCCCGGCTTCGTGGGCCTTGGCCTTGGCGTACAGCGTCATAAGCTCGGCGCTGCGGTAGTTCCACCGTGGGTCAAGCTCACGGGCCAGCGCGGCGGCCTCGTGGTACATCTGGCCGGTGTGCGTCGCACCTGACAGCAGCAGGAAATTCAGCCGCCAAAACAGGTGCTGCATCCGCTCACCCTCGGCCACGCCGCCGCGCAGCGCGGCCAGCGTGCGCAAGTCCTCCAGGCGATCCCACGCCAGTTGCCGCCCGTTGAGCGTGCGCAGGTTGCCGGTTTGGCCGCCCGGCAGCAGCTTGAACTGGCGACGGTCGGCGCGGGCCTTGCGGTCGGCCTCGATGTCCCAGCGGGCCACCGGCAGCAGCGCCTCGGCCAGATACTCGAAGTTGTACCGGATCGGCTCGCCGTCCGGGCCTAGCTCAACGTGGATGACGCGGCAAACCTCGCCGCTCTTGCTGTTCACCGTATTGACCAGCCGGAGCACGCGGCTTGCATCCTTGGCCGCTGGATCAGCGCCCAGCCCGGCCAGACGGTCGATCAGGTAACGCTGGCAGGCATTCCAGCGTGGCAGCGCCTGACGCGGCAAGGTGCCATCCAGCAGCCACTTTGCTTGCACGCCACGGCCAGAGAAAACGAGGATCGACGGCGGCGGCACGCCTTCGTCGTAGCAGCGGAACATGACAGCGGCGGCCAGTTGCTCGGGGCTGCGCCCCTGCGCCCACGGCTCGCGGTAGGTGTCCAGATCGGCGAACAGCAAGCCGATGCGGGCCAAGTTGACCACGCGGCGATTGGGCTTGATGAACTCAGCCTGAGACAGCCAGGTATCCCGGCTGTGGTCGAGCATGGAGAGCACCACGGGCATCTGTGACAGCCGGTAACTGTCCTGCTTCTTGCCGCTGCCCTCGCCCGTCGCCATGAGCAACGAGAAAAAGCCCTGCCGGGCTGTGTCGTGATAGCAACCCGCCTCATCGGCTGGGCTGAAAAGTCGTAGCTGTGCTTGCCCCATAACCCTCTTTCCGCTTGTGCGGCAAGAGGTAGGGCGCTACAATGCAGACCATAGTTTGGGTGTTTCTGGTCGTCTGCATCGGTCACGCCTTGGGGTTCCAAACAGTGCCACCTGCTAGGTTCCCACCTCTTGCCAAGCCCCGCTGCCACGCGGGGCTTTGCTTTTTCATCCATCTGAACTCCGCTCCTTCGCTTCCAAAGTTCGCGGAATCCAGCCTTTTGCATTCGCCGTCCAGTGCAGCACGCCATGCTGCCGCAGCACTGCCGCCGCGCCATCGAAAGAGCGAAAAAACCGGATGCCTCCCCGGTACTGGCCGAGAATGCGCCGCTCGTTGCCAACGTGCAGCACGATCACCAGCCCGCGCTCTGTGTTCTCGATGACAGCGCCCTTGATCTCATGCGGTGCGTTCTTCGCAAACGCCTTGAAATGAGAGGGCGGCAGTACCTCCAGACTCAACGGTTCCATTTCAACCATCACTTTATACCCCACGCGCCGTATTTCATCAACATTATTAAATTTCGCCAAATCAAAAATGTATGGACTATAGTCCATGCTTTTGACCCGTCCAGCCGGTTAAGTGATTACTCAATCACTCTTTTCATCAAGTGAGCGCACCAGTTCGCGCAGAATGTCCGTGATGCTGCGCCCGGTCTTGGCGGCGTAAATCTTCAGCTTCGTGTGCTCGGCCCGGTCGAGGTCGAAATTCACCCGGACGGTGGCGGCCTTGTCGGCAAGGTCGGACAAGGTAGGGCCAGCCTTCGCGGCGCTCGGGCGGCCTGCTTTCATGCCAAGTTTCCCGCTACTCATTTTCACCTACTCCTTAATTACTCAAATGGTGCAATTGAGGAAACGGCGCACTTCCTCAGCCAGCGCCCGGATTTCCTCGGCGGCCTCGCTCGTCGGCTCTTGGTCAATGGCCGTGGTGCCGCTGGCCGCGCTGCTCGGGTAGATGACGCGCTGCGTGATGCGCGTTTGCAGGATCGGCAGGCCGTACCCGGCCAGCGCCTCGGAGACTTCCGCACCAATCTTGGTGCCCTTGATCGCACGGGACACCACGAAAGCCGCTTTTAGCTTGCCGTCGGTCAGCTCGATGCGCTGCTTGACCAAATCCACGAGGTCAGAGGTTGCCCAAATGTCGTAGGGCGACGGCTGCACCGGGATCAGCACACAATCGGCGGCCTTCATTGCCGACACGGCCAAGTCATGAGCCTGCGGCGCTCCGTCGATCACAACAAAGTCTTTCCGGGCCACGCTCTTTAGATCGCGCTCGATGGTGGGCCGGTCGATGCCAACCACGGGCACGGGTTGATCCTCGCGGACGGCGGCCCAATCGCGGGCGCTGCCCTGCGGGTCAGAATCAACCAGCAACACGTCTGCGCCGTCGAGTTGCAGGGCGCGGGCAAGGTGGGTGGCGATGGTGGTTTTACCCGCCCCGCCCTTCTGGTTCAGTACAGCAATGACTTGCATATGCGCTCCTTGAGCTATTGAGCGTTTGAGGAAAAAAGGAATTACTCAAGCGCAGTATAGCATATTGAGGATTTGAGTAAATGCACCTTTTGAGGGTTTGAAGTCATAAAAAACCCCGCACGCGGCGGGGTTCGGTGGCAGGGCAGGGGAGGGCTTAGGCGGCCTGGTGGATCTCGTCGGCCACCTGTCGGCACATGGCCAGCATGTCGAGCGTGCCCGCTGCGATGGCCTCAAGGGTCGCATCATCCAGCGCCTGCACGATGCTGGTAGCCCGGCGCTCAAGCTCCTGTGTCATTTTCAGAAGACGACTGCACCAGACAACGCGGTTTGAAGGCTGTTGTGCAGTCGTCTATTGAACGAACAGTATCAGGAGTCCGCTGCACGAATGATGACCTCAAGCCGGTTCTGGTCGCGCTGGCGACCGATCAGCCCCTGGATGTGCGATACCGCGACCACGATCTTTCCGGCGATTGGGCGGGCTACCGCGAATGCCACATCAAGCCCGACCTGCTGCTGATCTACCGCAAGTCCGACGCCGACACCCTGCGACTGGCGCGGCTTGGCTCCCATAGCGAGCTGTTCGGCTGATGCCAGTCGCCTTGTCCGCCAAACGATCATTAGTCGGCCATGCCGGACACTGTCCAGCAAAGTTATTGCACAACGGGTTGTCGGACATTAAGATAGGCGGACGGAATGACGGACAAGAGAGGCGGCAAATGGCACTGATCGGCTATGCGCGGGTATCGACGGCGGAACAGGACACCGCCTTGCAGACGGATGCGCTACGCAAGGCAGGCTGCGAGCGCGTTTTCGAGGACACGGCTTCCGGGGCCAAGGCCGACCGCCCCGGCTTGGCTGATGCGCTGGCCTACCTGCGCGACGGCGACGTGCTGGCCGTCTGGCGGCTGGATCGGCTCGGGCGCTCTATGCCGCACCTAATCGAAACGATAGGCGCGCTGGAAGCGCGAGGCGTCGGCTTCCGTTCTCTGACGGAAGCCATCGACACCACCACGCCAGGCGGGCGGCTCATCTTCCACGTGTTCGGCGCGCTGGGCCAGTTCGAGCGCGACTTGATCCGCGAGCGCACCAAGGCCGGGTTGACTGCCGCCGCCGCTCGTGGGAGGAAGGGCGGGCGAAAGCCGGTTGTCACCGCCGACAAGTTGCAGCGAGCGCGGGAGCACATCGCCAACGGGCTTAATGTCCGAGAGGCCGCTACACGGCTCAAGGTGAGCAAGACGGCCCTGTACACCGCGCTGCAATCCACCAGTGCAGCCGACTCCTGATATTCCGTGCAGTCGTCTTCTGAAAATGACACGCTGGAAGCCCCGTAGCGACGCGGAGAGGGGCGAGACAAGCCAAGGGCGCAGGCTCGATGCGCAGCACGACATAGCCGGTTCTCGCAAGGACGAGAATTTCCCTGCGGTGCCCCTCAAGTGTCAATGAAAGTTTCCAACGCGAGCCATTCGCGAGAGCCTTGAGTCCACGCTAGATCTATCTCATCTGCGCAAGGCAGAACGTGAAGACGGCCGCCCTGGACCTCGCCCGCGAGCGCCAGGCGCACGAGGCCGGCGCGCGGACCCGCGCCACGGCCCACGAGCGGACGCCGCAGCAGGAGCGCCAGAAGGCCGCCAGAGAGGCCGAGCGCGGCCGTGAGGCTTGGACGCTAGGGCAGGGCATGAAAAAGCCCGTAGCGGGCTGCTACGGGCGTCTGACGCGGTGGAAAGGGGGAGGGGATGTTGTCTACATGGCTCTGCTGTAGTGAGTGGGTTGCGCTCCGGCAGCGGTCCTGATCAATCGTCACCCTTTCTCGGTCCTTCAACGTTCCTGACAACGAGCCTCCTTTTCGCCAATCCATCGACAATCACCGCGAGTCCCTGCTCGAACGCTGCGTCCGGACCGGCTTCGTCGAAGGCGTCTATCGCGGCCCGCAACAGCGGCGAGAGCGGAGCCTGTTCAACGGTGCCGCCGCGCTCGCCGGCATCGCTGTCGCCGGCCTGCTCCTCAAGCACGGCCCCAACAGTGAAGTAGCTGATTGTCATCAGCGCATTGACGGCGTCCCCGGCCGAAAAACCCGCCTCGCAGAGGAAGCGAAGCTGCGCGTCGGCCGTTTCCATCTGCGGTGCGCCCGGTCGCGTGCCGGCATGGATGCGCGCGCCATCGCGGTAGGCGAGCAGCGCCTGCCTGAAGCTGCGGGCATTCCCGATCAGAAATGAGCGCCAGTCGTCGTCGGCTCTCGGCACCGAATGCGTATGATTCTCCGCCAGCATGGCTTCGGCCAGTGCGTCGAGCAGCGCCCGCTTGTTCCTGAAGTGCCAGTAAAGCGCCGGCTGCTGAACCCCCAACCGTTCCGCCAGTTTGCGTGTCGTCAGACCGTCTACGCCGACCTCGTTCAACAGGTCCAGGGCGGCACGGATCACTGTATTCGGCTGCAACTTTGTCATGCTTGACAATTTATCACTGATAACATAATATGTCCACCAACTTATCAGTGATAAAGAATCCGCGCGTTCAATCGGACCAGCGGAGGCTGGTCCGGAGGCCAGACGTGAAACCCAACAGACCCCTGATCGTAATTCTGAGCACTGTCGCGCTCGACGCTGTCGGCATCGGCCTGATTATGCCGGTGCTGCCGGGCCTCCTGCGCGATCTGGTTCACTCGAACGACGTCACCGCCCACTATGGCATTCTGCTGGCGCTGTATGCGTTGATGCAATTGCCTGCGCACCTGTGCTGGGCGCGCTGTCGGATCGTTTCGGGCGGCGGCCGGTCTTGCTCGTCTCGCTGGCCGGCGCTGCTGTCGACTACGCCATCATGGCGACGGCGCCTTTCCTTTGGGTTCTCTATATCGGGCGGATCGTGGCCGGCATCACCGGGGCGACTGGGGCGGTAGCCGGCGCTTATATTGCCGATATCACTGATGGCGATGAGCGCGCCGGCACTTCGCTTCATGAGCGCCTGTTTCGGGTTCGGGATGGTCGCGGGACCTGTGCTCGGTGGGCTGATGGGCGGTTTCTCCCCCACGCTCCGTTCTTCGCCGCGGCAGCCTTGAACGGCCTCAATTTCCTGACGGGCTGTTTCCTTTTGCCGGAGTCGCACAAAGGCGAAACGCCGGCCGTTACGCCGGGAGGCTCTCAACCCGCTCGCTTCGTTCCGGTGGGCCCGGGGCATGACCGTCGTCGCCGCCCTGATGGCGGTCTTCTTCATCATGCAACTTGTCGGACAGGTGCCGGCCGCGCTTTGGGTCATTTTCGCGAGGATCGCTTTCACTGGGACGCGACCACGATCGGCATTTCGCTTGCCGCATTTGGCATTCTGCATTCACTCGCCAGGCAATGATCACCGGCCCTGTAGCCGCCCGGCTCGGCGAAAGGCGGGCACTCATGCTCGGAATGATTGCCGACGGCACAGGCTACATCCTGCTTGCCTTCGCGACACGGGGATGGATGGCGTTCCCGATCATGGTCCTGCTTGCTTCGGGTGGCATCGGAATGCCGGCGCTGCAAGCAATGTTGTCCAGGCAGGTGGATGAGGAACGTCAGGGGCAGCTGCAAGGCTCACTGGCGGCGCTCACCAGCCTGACCTCGATCGTCGGACCCTCCTCTTCACGGCGATCTATGCGGCTTCTATAACAACGTGGAACGGGTGGGCATGGATGCAGGCGCTGCCCCTCTACTTGCTCTGCCTGCCGGGCTGCGTCGCGGGCTTTGGAGCGGCGCAGGGCAACGAGCCGATCGCTGA
Organism: Chitinibacter bivalviorum; assembly: GCF_013403565.1. Lineage (NCBI taxonomy): Bacteria > Pseudomonadati > Pseudomonadota > Betaproteobacteria > Neisseriales > Chitinibacteraceae > Chitinibacter > Chitinibacter bivalviorum. Next base: position 40,283 of record NZ_CP058628.1, read on the forward strand.
TAGAGGTTTATAGCGGCTTCGTTCCCTTCCGCAACCGTCAGCATGATCTGCTCCACATGCTCGCGGCCATAGTCTATCACCGCCCGCAGCAGCATACCGGCGACCCCTCGGCCTCGCTGTTCGGGCTCCACGAAAACGCCGGACAGATGCGCCTTGTGAGCGTCCTTGGGGCCGTCCTCCTGTTTGAAGACCGACAGCCCAATGATCTCGCCGTCGATGTAGGCGCCGAATGCCACGGCATCTCGCAACCGTTCAGCGAACGCCTCCATGGGCTTTTTCTCCTCGTGCTCGTAAACGGACCCGAACATCTCTGGAGCTTTCTTCAGGGCCGACAATCGGATCTCGCGGAAATCCTGCACGTCGGCCGCTCCAAGCCGTCGAATCTGAGCCTTAATCACAATTGTCAATTTTAATCCTCTGTTTATCGGCAGTTCGTAGAGCGCGCCGTGCGTCCCGAGCGATACTGAGCGAAGCAAGTGCGTCGAGCAGTGCCCGCTTGTTCCTGAAATGCCAGTAAAGCGCTGGCTGCTGAACCCCCAGCCGGAACTGACCCCACAAGGCCCTAGCGTTTGCAATGCACCAGGTCATCATTGACCCAGGCGTGTTCCACCAGGCCGCTGCCTCGCAACTCTTCGCAGGCTTCGCCGACCTGCTCGCGCCACTTCTTCACGCGGGTGGAATCCGATCCGCACATGAGGCGGAAGGTTTCCAGCTTGAGCGGGTACGGCTCCCGGTGCGAGCTGAAATAGTCGAACATCCGTCGGGCCGTCGGCGACAGCTTGCGGTACTTCTCCCATATGATTTCGTGTAGTGGTCGCCAGCAAACAGCACGACGATTTCCTCGTCGATCAGGACCTGGCAACGGGACGTTTTCTTGCCACGGTCCAGGACGCGGAAGCGGTGCAGCAGCGACACCGATTCCAGGTGCCCAACGCGGTCGGACGTGAAGCCCATCGCCGTCGCCTGTAGGCGCGACAGGCATTCCTCGGCCTTCGTGTAATACCGGCCATTGATCGACCAGCCCAGGTCCTGGCAAAGCTCGTAGAACGTGAAGGTGATCGGCTCGCCGATAGGGGTGCGCTTCGCGTACTCCAACACCTGCTGCCACACCAGTTCGTCATCGTCGGCCCGCAGCTCGACGCCGGTGTAGGTGATCTTCACGTCCTTGTTGACGTGGAAAATGACCTTGTTGTCATTTTCAGAAGACGACTGCACGGAATATCAGGAGTCGGCTGCACTGGTGGATTGCAGCGCGGTGTACAGGGCCGTCTTGCTCACCTTGAGCCGTGTAGCGGCCTCTCGGACATTAAGCCCGTTGGCGATGTGCTCCCGCGCTCGCTGCAACTTGTCGGCGGTGACAACCGGCTTTCGCCCGCCCTTCCTCCCACGAGCGGGCGGCGGCAGTCAACCCGGCCTTGGTGCGCTCGCGGATCAAGTCGCGCTCGAACTGGCCCAGCGCGCCGAACACGTGGAAGATGAGCCGCCCGCCTGGCGTGGTGGTGTCGATGGCTTCCGTCAGAGAACGGAAGCCGACGCCTCGCGCTTCCAGCGCGCCTATCGTTTCGATTAGGTGCGGCATAGAGCGCCCGAGCCGATCCAGCCGCCAGACGGCCAGCACGTCGCCGTCGCGCAGGTAGGCCAGCGCATCAGCCAAGCCGGGGCGGTCGGCCTTGGCCCCGGAAGCCGTGTCCTCGAAAACGCGCTCGCAGCCTGCCTTGCGTAGCGCATCCGTCTGCAAGGCGGTGTCCTGTTCCGCCGTCGATACCCGCGCATAGCCGATCAGTGCCATTTGCCGCCTCTCTTGTCCGTCATTCCGTCCGCCTATCTTAATGTCCGACAACCCGTTGTGCAATAACTTTGCTGGACAGTGTCCGGCATGGCCGACTAATGATCGTTTGGCGGACAAGGCGACTGGCATCAGCCGAACAGCTCGCTATGGAGCCAAGCCGCGCCAGTCGCAGGGTGTCGGCGTCGGACTTGCGGTAGATCAGCAGCAGGTCGGGCTTGATGTGGCATTCGCGGTAGCCCGCCCAATCGCCGGAAAGATCGTGGTCGCGGTATCGCACATCCAGGGGCTGATCGGTCGCCAGCGCGACCAGAACCGGCTTGAGGTCATCATTCGTGCAGCGGACTCCTGATACTGTTCGTTCAATAGACGACTGCACAACAGCCTTCAAACCGCGTTGTCTGGTGCAGTCGTCTTCTGAAAATGACAACAGCCCCCACGCCCTGCTGGGCTGGGGAAAGTCTCAACGGATCATGCCGGGGCGTCCCGGTCGCGGCTGCGCTGTGCTTGCCGCTCTCGCTCCTGCTCCTGCTCCTGCCGGTGGGCCTGCACCTCTGGCGCTGCCCACGCATTGGCCGCCGTGCGCCGGGCGTAGTCCTCGACGTGGCCCGCCTTGCGGCTCTCAACGTGCGGGGAGCATTCCAGGATGCCCTTCTCGATGTCCTGCGCCGTGAAGCGCCCGGATTTCGCCATGTCCGTGGCAATCATCCAGTCCAGCCGGGAGAAGTCGGCTTCCTTGCCGTACCGCTGCATCAGGCGCTGCGCCTGCCGCTGGTACTCCTTCACCGGGTCGTATTGCGAGCCATAGCCGCCCGGCTTGGCCGTTTCCAGCGCCTCTAGGCGCTTTTCCCGCTCTTGCTGGGCCGCTGCCCTGTCTAGGTG
>NZ_CP058629.1 GCF_013403565.1 Chitinibacter bivalviorum
ATGCGCTACTGGACATTTGACCCCAACACCTGCCGCTTCGAGCGCGCGAGCAAGCAAGCCGCTTTGCACGCTGCCGACGTGGCCGTGGTCAACGACGACATCGACGTGCAGGTCATCAGCGATCACCAGCCGCCCAAGCGCTGGCCCAGCGGCGAGCCGCTGGTGGTGACTGGCGTCGAGTTCGAGCGCGAGCTGTTCGAGTAGGTATGTAGGTATATAGGTAGGTATATATATACATGAAGCCCACAAGAGCCATTGTCTTTGACGCCTTCGGCACCCTGATCCGCTACACCACGCGCCCGGCACCCTACGGGCGTCTGGTGGACGCAGCAGGGCGGCTGGTGGATCGGCTCGCCTGCCTCACGCGCAACGTGCCGATGGCGACCTTCGCCGCCGAGCTGGGCGCAGAGAGCAGCTTGGACATCATGGAAGCCGACTTGGCCGAAGAGCTGTCCGGCCTGCGCCTGTTCCCCGAGGTGGCCGACGTGCTCGCCAAGGCGCGGGCCGCAGGCCTGCGGCTGGCCGTCTGCTCGAACCTTGCCTATGAGTACGGCCCGGCCGTGCGCGGCCTCGTGCCCGAACTGGACGCCTACGTGTTCTCCTACGAGGTCGGGGTGGCCAAGCCACACCCGACGATGTACCGGCTCGCGTGCGCCGAGCTGGGCTGCGCTCCGGCCGAGACGGTTTTCGTGGGCGACAGCAAGCGCTGCGACTTTGACGGGCCGCAGGCTTTCGGGATGCAGGCTCGCTGGCTGGATCGCAGGGGAGGGCAGTCGCTGGTCGATGCCCTCAAGGGAGTGCTATGAAAAAAGAACTCGATGAGCTGCTGTGCCAGCGCTACCCGCTGATCTTCGCGGATCGTCGCCGCTCCATCAAAGAGAGCTGCATGGGCTGGGGCTTTTCATGCGGCGATGGTTGGTTTGACCTGATCGACACCCTCTGCGAGCGCCTGCAATTCTGGACGGATCGCAACGGAGCGCCGCAAGTTGTCGCCCAGCAGGTCAAGGAGAAATTCGGCACGCTGTGCTTCTATCCTCGCGAAGCTAACCAAACGCAGCGGGGAATGATCTACATGGCCGAGGCCCTGTCTGCCCGCATCTGTGACCAGTGCGGCAGGCCGGGTCAGACGCTGGTGCATGAGCACTGGCACATGACCCGGTGCGCGGAGCACGCCCCAGTGGGCGCGATCACGCAAGCGGCTTTCATTGCTCAGAGGAAAGTGCCGGGGATTGCGCCATGAACGCATCCTCACCCATCGCCGAAACGGCACGCCTTGAGGCTGCCACCGAGACACTCGCCGAGTACATCGGGTACTTGAACTGTGAGATCGACTTGGAGCAAGAGCAGGCGGCCCCGAACTACGAACGGATCGCGGCCCTTGACCACGAGCTGACCACTGTTCTTGGCGAGCGCCGGGCACTGACGCCGAGCAATCGCGACATCATCAACCGGGCGCTCTACATCTATGCCCCGGTATTGAAGCGTATGCACGGGGGCACGCCATGACCCGCGACGAACTGATTGCAGCCGTCCCCGTATACGAGCATGAGGGCCGCCCGTTCTACGTGAGCCTTGCCGAAATTCCGCAGCCGTGGCGTGACCAATTTTGGACTGCGCTCTATGGCTCACAGTGCCCCAAGATCGACGGCGTAGAGCGAGCGGCCTACGCATGGGACTGGCAGTGCTGGGCGCATGGCAGTTGGTACGGGAGGCATGGGCCGGAGGGATTGCAGCCATGACCGATCCCGTTGTGTGGCACGCGCTGCATCGGCTGGCTGATTACCCCGTGCTGGATGCCTTGGCTCGTGAAGGCACCAAGGCAATCAAGCTGGACGGCAGGGCTTGCCGGTACATCTACGAGGCGGCGCTGCCCCGGATCGACTGGCAAGCCGTGTTGCCTAGCGAACGGGCCTTCATGCTCTTGCTGGGCATTGAGGTGCGGCCGTGATCCTCTTTCTCGACTTCGACGGCGTATTGCATCCAGACGCGGCGTACTTAGTTCGCGGGCGGCCGGAGCTGCGCAGCGGGGGCGAACTGTTCATGTGGTCTTGCTATCTGGTGGATGCGCTGGCCAGCGCGCCGCATGTCCGCATTGTTCTGAGTACAAGCTGGGCGCGCGAGCTGCGCTTCGCCCGCGCCCGCGACTACCTGCCTGCCGAGTTGCGGCAGCGGATTATTGGAGCCACTTGGCACTCCGGGATGGCTACCGACGACGAGCACCGGCCTCTGGGCAGAGACACATGGTGGGACACGTCAACGCGCTACCAGCAAATCCGCCGCTACGTGGATCGCGCAGGCATCACTGACTGGATCGCCGTCGATGACCAGCCAGAAGGCTGGGCCGACACCGACCGCGACAAGCTGGTGTCCACCGACAGCAATCTTGGCCTGTCCGCGCCTTCGGCGCGCGTTCGCCTCGCGGCTGCCGTCGGCAACATGGCTAGCGCGTGGGCCGTAGCTGACGCAATGGCTGGCGTGCTGGTCATTCCGCAAGTCGAGCGAAGCGCGTCCAGCGCTGATTTGGTGCAGTGGGTCGAGTGGTGGCAGTCTTCCTACCTGCGTGCCACCGAGCTACCACCCGACCAGATTGCCGCCATGAAGGCTGGCCACTGGTGGCCGCCTGTCTCCGCCGTGGAAGTCCGCGCAATGCCACCGGCCATCGCTCGGAGGCGCATCCCATGATGCTGGTCATCGACCTTGAGGCCACCTGCGACGATGGCGATGGCCTCCCGGCGAGCGATATGGAGATCATCGAGATCGGCGCGGTGTGGGCTACGGTTGAGGGCAGCGTGCTCGACACGTTTCAGGCGCTGGTACGCCCCGTGGTACGCCCTCAGCTCACTCCGTTTTGTCGGCAGCTCACCAACATTCAGCAGGCCGACGTGGACGGTGCCGAGTTGTTCCCAGCGGTCGCGGCACGGCTGGCCAGCTTCGCCCAACGCCATCAGGCACCGGGCGCAACGTGGGGGAGCTGGGGCCAATTCGACGCCAAGCAGCTTGCGCGTGACTGCGAGCGACACGGCATCGAAAGCCCGCTCGCAGCGTTCGAGCATGTGAACCTCAAGCGCCGGTTTGCTAAGGGCCGCAAGATCAAGGAAGTGGGGATGGCCCGCGCGTTGCAGATGGTGGGCCTGCCTCTCGATGGTTCGCACCATCGCGGCCTCGACGATGCCCGCAACATCGCCAAGCTCCTTCCGTGGTCGCTGTAGGTAAGTAGGTATATATATACCTATATACCTACATACACGCAGGAAGCCGGGGGGGAGGGGTGTCGCCTTGCGATTGTGCGCGGCGTGCGATACAATGTATCTCAATCAGTCGCAACAGGAGGCCGTCATGGCTGCTACCACCACTATGGTTCACGTCCGCGTGGACGAGAACGTCAAGGCGCAGGCTGCGGAAACGCTGGCCTCGATGGGCCTGACCGTCTCCGACGCGATCCGCGTGTTCCTGACCCGCGTCGTCGCCGACAAGGAACTGCCGTTCGCGCTCAAGGCACCGAACGCCACCAGCCGCGTCGCCATCGCCGAGGCCAACGAGATCATCAAGAGCCGTCGCGCTCGCTTCGCAACCGCTGATGCGCTCCTGAATGACCTCGAAGAAGCCAGCCGCAAGTAAGCGGGCGAACCTGCCTCGCGCGTCGGACTACACCAAGGACTTCCTCAAGGACTGGCAGCGCCTGTCCCACTCCGGCCGGTACGACATGAACCGGCTGAAAGAGGCCATGACGCTGCTGATCGCCAACGACGGGCCGCTGCCGCCTGAATGGCTCGACCATCCGCTGACGGGTGACTGGGTAGGCCATCGTGAGTGCCACATCGGCGGCGACTTCCTGCTGATCTACACGCTCGACGACTCGGGCAAAAGCGGCTTGGTCGTTTTCGTGCGCAGCGGGACGCACTCCGAGCTGTTCTCGTGAGCCTGCATCCAACCCTCGACCCACAACTGACCGGCAACGTCGGTCTGTACTACTGCTGCTATCGGCTCTCGCTGATGGGATGGAACGTCATGCCCACGGCGCGCAACGCGCGAGGGGTGGACATCATTGCCTACAGCCGGGACGCTTCCCGGTTCGTCGGCGTGCAAGTGAAGGCCCTGAGCAAGCGCAACCCGGTGCCGCTGGGTACATCGCTCGACAAGGTGATGGGCGACTTCTGGATCATCGTGAACAAGGTCGCCACCGCGCCCTCGGCCTACATCATGCTGCCGTCCGAGGTCACAGAGCGCGCGCACCGTGGCGAGAAAGAGGGCAGGGTGTCCTACTGGCTACAGCCGACCGACTACGAGCACGAGACGTTCAAAGAGGCGTGGGAGCGCATCGGTCACGGTGCGTAGGCACCAAGAAAGCCGCCTCGCATGGCGAGGCGGTGAAAGACTGCGGGCTATCAGGGAGGAAAACGCCGCTACAAGGCAGTCTCCTTGATTATCAGCGCGTAGGGCAGGGCATCAGAACTCGTACTTCTCTTTGCGCTGGATAAAGGCATCGCGCCCGCCTTCCAGAATGCTGGCCACCTGATCCCGAATCACGGGAACGTCAATCGAGCCTTGCGCTTCCAGCCCGAGACGCCCTTGGTTTTCAGCGGCCGTGAACACGCCAATCCACTCGGCATCACCGAACACCGGAATGTTCGCGTTGTGTGTGGCGAACAAGAACTGCCGACTGGTCTTTGCCTCCCTCAACTCGGCGACGATCCGATCTGCGATGAAGGCATTGTCAAGGTTGTCCTCCGGCTGATCCATGAGAAGGGGGTCAACGTTCTCAAGCAGCAGCATGTGCAGGATTGCCGTGCACTGCTGCCCCGTAGAGAGCTTGTTGAGCGGCCGGAATACCGCATCGGCTTGGCCGTGCGCGACATTCAAGAAGATGTCCACGCGATGCTCCAGCTCCAAGGCCTCCAACTCCATGAGCTGAGACGACTGGAGCTTGGTGAGTGCGTCGGCCACCATCTGCGTGACGCCCCAATCGAGTTGTACGTCGGCAGACCCTTTCTGAATCGACTGGGCCAGCGACAGCGGGCTGATCGTCTCAGCATCCTCAATGAACGCAAGCCGCTTTTCGCCAACACCGTCCAGCTTGCAACCCAGCAGGAAGGTCATCAAGGGCGTGCGATCAGCCTCCGGCACGATCTCCACCTTGAGCTTGCCCTCAAGTCGTCTGTTCAGCTTCTTCGCGGCCTTCTGCAACGCCTGTATGCGTTGCGCACGCAAATCAGACAGCTCGGCCAACAGGTTGCGCCGTTCCTGACGCAAGGTGTCGCGCTGGGACTCGTGCGTAGTCGCCCGCGACTTCATTGGCTTGATGCGCTCGATCTCCCCCATCAACTTCTGATAGGCAACACCGACCTCCTGCCCGCTCTTTCCAGCAGTGGCGGGTAACGTGCGCAGCGCTTTCTCCAACTCGACATCGTGGGCCTGAATCGCCTGCTGCCATGCGTCATGCTGGGTGGTGAACTGTCCGGCCTTGTCATCAAGTAAGGCCTGCATCGCGGTCAGATGGCCGATGAACCCCTGCTTTAGTCCATCCAGCGTCGTGCGCATGGCGAGCAACTGGGTAGCGTCAGGCAAGCCCTCAAGCGCCTCATCGTTGATGAAGTCAAGGTCAGGCAAGCTGTCACGCAGGTCTGTAAGCGCATCGCGAAAGCTCTGTACGCCCTCGGTCGCGGTCTTGGCAATCTCTCGCTCGCGCGCGAGCAATGAGGTCTTGGCCAGCTTCTCTTTGATCCCCAGCTCATCAAAACCGCGAAGCTGCTCTTCCAGCTTGGGCAAGCGCTCAACCTGTGCATTCAGCTCGTCGAGATCGGTCAGGGACTTCGTGAGCTTCTGCTGGTTGTCCTTCAAGCGCCTATGCACGTCGGCGCTCTTGGACTCGTACTCTCCGTCTTGAGGAAGGAAGCGATCCAGCAACTGCACCCGGCTGGTTTCATCTTGGGCCAGCTCGTAAATCTCGTTCTGCCCATAAATGTCGATGCCCGGCAGCAAGTCGCGCGGGAGCAGGGTCGAGACGTTGCCATCCATGTCACGCACCATCGGCGGCTCGCCATGACGACGCGAAATGGTGTACTGCTTGCCGTTCTGGGCAGAGGACACCACTGTCAGCTCAACCCGACCGGCCGAGCGACCAAGGTTCTCCTTGATGATCTCTTGGTGGAGCTTCTGCGCCTGCTTGCCTTTGGGTGGCAAGTCCAAGGCGAAGCGCAGGCATTCGAGCAAGGTTGACTTACCCGTTCCACGACCGCCGATCACCGTGTTGAGATGGTCTGAAAAATCTACCCGGACGCCATCAAGGTAGCCACCGGCCACCGTCATGCGTACCACCTTGCCAATCGGGCTTTGGGCCTGCTGCGAGTTGAGACGGACTCGCGATCCCGGATCGAGGAAGGCCACCTTGAACGCCGCGAAAGTGGGCCGTGTCATCTTGATGAAGCACGTTGCGCTCGGCTGATCCAAGTCATCAGGCTTGGCAACATCCTTGGCATTGATCGCTGCCACAGGACGCTCACGCCGGTAGCTGTCGTCCTTGTTCAAGAACACCTTGCGATAGAAGTCACCCTCGATGCTCGTGAGGTCGTCTATCGATCCCGGAATCTGGGCCGCGCGCAGCTTGGAATGCTTCCATACGTGGTTCAGGCGGTTTTTCAGCAGCCCGCTCTCCTGCGTGCAATGTGCAGCGTAGATGAACCCGCCCAATAGATCGACCTCTTCGATCAGCTCTTCCGAACTCAACCGAGAAGGCCGGATGCCATCCGCTGGGTCATGCAGCTTGAGGTTGCCAAGGTAGCGATCAAGCTGCTGCACCGTGGTGTCCTCGGGGAAGAGACAAACGTAATGCGTCTTGTCGTTCGAGGCGATCTCGAAGCCGGGAAACACCACGATCCCGTGCGGCTGTAGCACCTGACGCAGAGCATCGACGCTGGCCACGCTGCCGTGGTCGGCTAAACCGACAACCTTGATACCCAGCTCAAGGCACTTTTGAAGCAGCGCTTGGTTGTAGCCGCCCTCATCCAGCCCGTGATCGGCTCCCCTGTAGGTGCCGTTGTAGCCAACAGGATTGACCTGTAGCGCGCAGCGCCAGAATCGTGCGTAGGTGTATTGATCGCTCATATTCCTCCCTGATTTCTACAGTTGCGATGCATGGCGACGCGCTACAGGACTATCGGCTGCACCTGCTATTAGTTTTCCGTCATCGAACTCATTACTGGCGAAGTGCGATTTCAGCTTCAATGATCTCAGCAGCAGCAGCCCTGACCTTGGCGACGATATTGGCCCGCTTCTTAGAGTCATGCTCTTGATGGGCCTGCTTCACTAGCTCAGCAAGCGCCTTGTGCTCGGCCAAACTGGCGTCATACTCAGGCAGACTCACATGCTTGAAGATGTCGCCCATATTGGTTGCCACGTTGTGCGCCTCGATCATCTCCTTGACGATCTCCGAGTGCAGCAATCCGCACAAGTAAAAGGCTGGCTCCGGCTGGTCGAAGTCGGCAAAGTAGAGCTTGTGGTCAGGGACATAAACACGCGGCCCGTAGCCCGGCACAGACCCAGACGCCACGACGGCCGCTGAAAAATCGCCGGTCATCTCGGCCCAAATGACCTTATAGGGTGCAAAGGTGTAGTCGCCCACGTTGTAGATTGCGAAGAAGGGCGCACCCTTCATGCGCGTCTTGAAGGTGGAACGCGACTCCAAAAACGACTTGTAGGCTTTGAAAAACTTGAATGTCTTGGGATTCGTGTGACTGCTGTAGCGCGCCGCAGCGCTGTCCAATGATGCCCGGTCAATGCCCTTATTCGGCACAAACGCATAGAGCGTGTTCTCCGGCAGGAAATAGCATGGATGGAGGTCGCCTGCGCCCTTTGCCAGGGGAAACAAGCTCTCAGCCTCAACCCAGAATTCGCGCGGCTGCCCCAAGTCGGTTTTGCCTTCATGTGGCCGAGTTCGCACCTTGACCGTCTTTGTTGCAGGGTTCGAGTCAATGACATCCACAAAATAGACGCCATTCAGGTCAGTCGTGATGCCCTTACGGCCGTTGACCCAAGTAGAGGGGCCAAACATCGGCTGACATGCGGCGAAGTGCCCCGGCTTCATGATGGCCCAAGGAGCCCCCTCCATAGTCTGCGAGACGGGATTGGCTTCCATCTGAATCACATCCACAAGATCAGCCACCTCTGCACGATGTAGACGTGGGTCGATTGCCTTCAAGCGAGCCACTTGACCGCCGCGTCCCTTCTTCGGATTGCCTGCATTGTCGGTCTTGGGCTTGCCAAGCCAGACACGGTAGTCCAACGGATAGCGGGTCGTACCCCCTATCTTCTTCGTGAACATGGCGACAGCCGTTTTATTCGCCGCGTCTGGAAACGGCTTTAGCTCCTTCATGTCATCGATGGAGATAGGCACCAAGCGGTCGGTTGCATTGATGCGGAAGCGCCGGAAGCCTTGCGACGAAGGCGACTGGAACACCGTCTGCGTGATGACAAACACCAACCGTCCATCTTCGACCAGCCACTTGTCAGCCGTCGTGTAGGTGATGATGGCGGAAATGTCTAATTCGTTGCCACCATGGAACTTGGTGTCCGAGAAGATGGCGTACTTTTCGCAGGTGGGCTTAGCTCGGTTCCGGTATGCCTCTGGGAGATTCGACCATCGTACCCAAGGCGGATTACCAACAATGGCATCAAACTGTCCAGCAGTAGCTGACCAAAAAAAGTTGCGCACGATCCTGAACCAAATACCGTTCCAGTTCTGCCGATGCAGTGCGAGCACTTGGTCATAGGTCGTCTTGAGGTGGTCATTCCACTCATCGGCCTGCGCCTTGCTCAGTATCTTGGCTTTCACCAGCGCCTTAGAGACGGGCGGGAATTCAGTGTCGTTTTCAACCTCTTCTCCCATGAGCTGGAATACTTTGTCGAGCAACACGCGATCACGCGCCAAGTCGGCAGGTAGAACAACTTGCAGATTTGCTTGCTGGCTGCCAATGCTGTACTCGACCACCTTTTGATCGCCGTCAGGGTGGGGGGCAGGGGAGTACACCGCATCAGCTAAGAGAACGGGAATCTCAACGTCTTTACCCTTGCACTGCTGCAACAGGTCTGCGATAGCGATCAGGAAGTTGACGCGAGAGGATTGCACAGCAAGTGGGTTGAGGTCGAAGCCCCAGACCGTCGTGGTCAGCATGTCCACGGTCTGCTCAGCAGTCCATCCCGCCGTCAGCGCTGCTCGGCGCTTCTGCTCAATAGCCTCCAGCAAGAACGAACCAGACCCGCATGTCGGGTCAAGTAGCCGAGCAGCAAGCCACTTGTCTCGCTTGTAGCCAAGCTTGGCCACAGAGTGCTCGACCAACCAGTCCGGCGTGTAGAACTCGCCAAGGCTCTTGCGCAATTCCTCCGGAACCAAGTCCTGATAGAAGTCACGCAGAACATCGCGCGAGCGGCCGGTCTTCTTGATGGTATCGAAGCGATAGACCGAAAGCTGGGCCAGCAAGGTGCGAATCGCCAAGCACATCGACGTGCGGATCGCCTTCTTGGTTGTGGCATCCAGATACCAACTAAAGATGGCTTCTTCGACGAAGCCATGCAAGCCGACTGCGTTGAAGAACCCGCCGTTCTCGACATCCGAGCGTAGGGCCTCAATCAGGGCTTCGTCCGATCCGAGAGCCAGTAGCTCATGGATCAGGGAAGTGCTTGACGCCATGCCATGTGCAGCCACGATCTCGGCCGCGATCAGCTTCATCAGCAGAGAATGAAAGGTGTGGGTGACGAAAAGCTTGGCAGGCAAGTCAATGGCGGCCGGGCCTGCGAAGTCAAATCCCAATGACCCATTGATCTTCTTGCGCTGTTGAATGCTGAGGTCAGCAGCCTGCCCATACAAGGTTGCCCATTCCTCGAAGAGCATCTTGATTTTGCGGTTGCCGGGCTGCCCAAGAGCGTCAGCAAGAGCATTGGACAGTTCCTGCATGAACTCGCGGCCTGTCTCGGATAGATGCCCAAAGTCCTCGGCTAGGTTCTCCGATGTGATGGCTCGCCGGAAATTTGCTCTCAGCGCATCGACCACCATCTGGAAGGCAATGGTCGAGAACGGCATCAGTGGCTGGTGAACGATCTTGCCGTCTTGGACTTGGGCAAAGCCCACATGATCGCCGTCGATGGCAATACCGATGTAGTCCTTCTCATCCAGCCCTTGCTCAGCAGCCAAGCGGGGGATGTATTTCAAGAGACGACCATCGGTCGCCTCGATGAACTTCGGACTTGTCTCACTCCCCTTGAAGAGGCCGGGGCCTTTGAACTCGATGACGACGTTGTTGTAGCTGGAGTCGCGTTTGGCTCTCTCCGCGTCCAAGTCGATCTGCAAGGCCTCTTCAAGCCCCTTCATCCATGCGTGGCGTACTTCTTCCTCGTTGACCCACTGCTTGCGGCGGCGATTGATGAGGTCGTAGCCCTTCTTGGTATTGGTGTCCATTGTTGTCCTTCTGTTTTCAGTTCTGCCGCTTCGGCTCGGGCCGCCCAATAGGAGCTACCTTGTAAATTGTGGTTCGCGAGACACCGTACAGCTCGGCGATTCGACCGATGGGGAGCTTCTGCGCGTCCACCATCTCGTTGATCTCTTTGATCTGGGCCTCGGTGAGCTTTGGCTTCCTCCCGCCGGCGCGGCCTCTGGCTCGGGCTGCGGCAAGGCCTGCACGGGTGCGCTCGCGGATCAGGTCACGTTCCATCTCCGCGAACATGCCGAACATCGCGTACATGGCCTTGCCCATCGTCGAGTCGTCGAAAACGACTCGCGGCTGCAATAGCTCGATGTACACGCCAGCAGCACGCAGCCTGTCGGCGATCTGCACAAGGTCGGAGAGAGAACGTCCCAGCCGGTCGAGCTTCCAGACCACCAAGGTGTCGCCACGCCGCAAGCGCCTCAGGCACTCGGCGAGCTGAGGCCGGTCAGCGCTCTTGCCGCTGGCCGTTTCCTCGTACACGTCGTCGCACCCGGCTTGCCTGAGAGCATCCCTCTGCAAGTCCGGGTTCTGGTCGCTTGTCGAGACACGCGCGTATCCGATGCGCTGCTCCATTGGCCATCCCCGCCCTCAAGGCACAAAAAATGTCCAGCAAAGGTGTGTTTGCTGGACGTTGATAAGTTGACGGCAATTTTAACAGCCAGGGAGCACTTTGGACAGGCAAAACCTGTCGTTTTCAGAAGTCAACCGCACGAAAAATCAGGTATCGGCTGCACGGGCGCGCATCACGGTTTGCCGGCTGGTGCCCAGCTTGCGGGCCAGGGCTGAAACGCTCTCCCCGGCCGCCAACCCGTCGCGCACGGCCTGCTTCTGCTGCTCGCTGAGCGTGGCCGGGCGGCCCAGCGTCTTGCCCTCTGCCTTGGCCCGCTTGAGGCCCGATTGCGTGCGCTCGATCAGCAAATCCCGCTCGAACTGCGCCACGGCATTGAGGACATTCATCGTCATCGTGCCTGCCGAACTGGTCAGGTCAACACCGCCAAGGGCGAGACAATGTACGCGCACGCCCATCCCGGCCAGCGCCTTCACGGTCAGACTCACGTCGATGGCATCACGGCCGAGCCGATCCAGCTTCGTGACGATGAGCACGTCACCGGCCTCCAAGCGATCCATGAGCTTGGCGAACCCTCGGCGCTGCGCAATCGCCGTGCTGCCCGAAACCGTCTCCGTCACGATCCGGCGCGGCTCGACCTGGAAGCCGACGGCCTCGATCTCTTGAATCTGATTCTCGGTTGTCTGGCCTGTCGTGGACACGCGGACATAGGCGAAGGTGCGCGGCATGGGTCGGAATCGTCCGTATAGGGCGTCCGAAATATCGCCCATGTCCGAAATAATGTCAATCTAAGTTTTGGACAGTCCCTGTTTCCCCTGTCCGAAACCGCTCGATTTCGGACACCGCCAAGCTGCCAGTCGCCTCGTGCAGAGGACTTTTGAGCCACGCCGCCTTCGCGCGGCGTTTCGTGCGTAGGACTGCTGACGCCCATCGTTCAGAAGTCCTACGCACCAGAGGCAGCAAATCCAGTGAGCGGGTGCAGTCGCCTTCTGAAAATGACAAAACCGCCCCTTGCGGCAACTGTCCAACAAACCACCGTTTGCTGAACACTTGCCGGGTTACGATGAAACACCAACAAATGCCGCTCACTGCCTGCCCTGCCACGCCTTCACGGCCTCGGCCTGCGCCTGTGCCGCATATCCTTCATCGAGACTGCCGAAGGTGTCCGCCGCTACCTCGTCCATTAGGGTCTGCAAGGCCGTGTCGACACTATCCGCTTGCGCAACAAGTTGGGCCTGTCGGCGGGCTTCCATCGCTGCCTCGGCGGCTTGCAAGTCCTCTCGGTCTTGCAGTTCCTCCACGATGTTTTCGCGCCAAGTCGCATCACTGCCCGCCTCGTTGCATAGCTCGCTGAGACGCTGCGCGGCATCCTCTGAACGAGCAAAAAGCCGCGCACATCGCAGGATGCGGGCGGCTTCTTCCGGGTTGCCTCTGGCTTGGTCGAACAAGAGCATTTCGCCCACGGCGGCGAGGGCTTCAAGCTCAAGCTGCTTGTCGTCGCCGCTCATTTCGCGTGCGCCTTGTGCGCCTCAACGTAGGAGCGCAAAACAGCATTCATGCGCGACTGATAACGCTTGCCGGTGTGCTTGAAGAACTCCAACACTTCGGCATCAATGCGCAGCGTGATTTGCTTCTTGGTGTGGGGCAATTGCTCCGCTGCCTTCATCCAGACAGCATCAGGCAGATAGGGTGCATCGCTATAGTCGATCTGCTCATCCGGCATCGAGGCCACGGCATCCAGTCGCGCCTTCTGCTCTGCGCTCAACTGTGGCGGCTTCTTGAGGTCAAGAGTTCGCTTCACGATATTGCTTTCTTTCGTCGGCATTTGCTTTCCTCGCAGAGATAAGGCGGATGGTTTCCTCGTGTCGGACGGTGTAGACCACATACAGGACAGCCGAGTAGGCAAGCCCAATCGTTGCCCAACGATCTTCCCCGTAGTCCTCGCGTCCGTCGTAGGCTTCAACCCGCCCGGAGTCGTAAAAAACAAGCTCGGCATCCTCGAAGGAAACGCCGTGCTTTTTCAGGTTTCGTGCCGCTTTATCGGCGTCCCATTCAAGTTCCATTGTGTTCTTATTGTAGCGTCTTTTTGTAGTTACATCAAGTCTTATCGACTCATGCCGGGTGAGTTGTCGCGCTCGATCTTCTGCGCCTTGGCCTGCTCCTGCTGGCGTACAGGCTCGCGCCCTTCCAGCTTCTCCCACTGCTGGCGGTACTTCCCAAGCTCGGCGGCTTGCCGGTCGCCTGCGGCGCTGTAGGCATAGCGGGCGGTGCGCTGCGCGTAGTCGTTCCAGTCGCGCCCCTCGTCCTTCTGCCGGGTGGCCGGGGCGCACTGGCGGATAGCGCCCTCGATGGCGGCTTGATCGTGGCCGGTAACGCGCATCCGCACGGCAATCATGGAATCCACGCGGGACAAATCCACCTCGCCGCCCTGCTGCCGCTTGAGCACGTCGCGGTAATGCCGCTGATAGGCGTCGATCGCGCTGCCGCTGGCCGCTGCAAGCTCCAAGGCGGGCTTGGCCTTGCTGCGCTCGGGCTGCTGCGCCTTCAAGGCGGCTTGCCGCTGATACTCGGCGTCGATCTGGCTGGACAGAGCCAGCGCCTTGACGCACTCGCGGCGCTCGGCCTTGAGCAAGCGCACCTCGGGATAGCTGCCGTCCTCCCGCTGGTGCTTGGGCTTGCGGTTCTCGTAGCCGGGTGCGCGGTGCGGATGGATAGCGCCCGATAGCTTCGGGTCGCCGTATTCGCGGTTCAGGGCATCGCTCAGCCGGTTGCCCACGTCCTTGTCATGGACCGTCCCCAGCTTCGGCACGGTGATGATGGCCTGATAGTTGCCGGGGCTGGATTCCAGCACGGCGGCGGGCTGGTAGCCGTCCTTGATAAGCCGCTCCAGCTTCTCCCGGCTCATGTCGTCGATCAGGATGTGATGCTTCTTGTCCGATAGCGGCGTGTAGTAGAGGTTTTCGCCCCTGCGCTGTAGGCGCTGCATCTCCGGCGTGCGCTGCTCAATCTCCTGCGGCGTGAAACCCCGCGTGATGCCGTCCTTTTTGTCGAGGATGAAGGTTTGCTTGCCGCCGTCCTCGCGCATCTTGATGCTTGTCACCCGGTAACGCTCCGCGCCTACCGCTTCCGCGTACCGCTCGAACTGCTTTAGCTGCTCCGATTTCATCGCTTGCGCCCTCTCCTGCTGTATCCGCTGCCGCTCCCGCTGGATGCTCTCCTGAAGCTCAGAATTCGTGATCTTGAAGCCGTGCTCTGCTGCTAACTTCACGCACATGGTCTTGTATTCGTCGCACCCTGTCACGGTGAAGCTGCCCCACTTCTGCGCCGATAGCTGCAAGGCGGCAAGCGTGCTGTCCCGGTTGCGCCAGTCGTGAATGTCGATGCTCTTGCCCTTGTCCACGAAAGACACACCCCCGCCCCGCCCCGCTTCGTCCTTGCGGCTGTAGTGCACCTGCTGACCGACGATTTCCGGCACATAGGCGCGGATGTCTCGCACCGTCGGCGGCTCGCTGCGGTCGCCCTCGATGCGCTGCGGTTCACTGGCCCGGTGCCGCCACTGCTCGGCAAGCTCCGGGCTTTTCTGCATCCGCTGCCACTGCTCCAGGTCGGGATAGGGGCGGAACTGCTGCCGCCACTGCTCACGCTGCTTCTGGTGTTTCTCTTTCAAAGCGGCTTTCTCTGCGGCCTGCTCGGCGGCAATCACGCTGCGCATGGCGTTGAGCACTTCGCCCTTGCCTTTCCAGTTGCCGCGCATGAGTTCATCGCGGCGGGCCTTCTGCTGCTCGGCCAGTTGCTTGCGCTCCTGCTCCTGCTGCTTGTCCAGCGCCAGCTTGGCCGCGTTCTTTGCGGCGTAATGAGCCTTGCGCCCGGTGATGTAGTCCTTCCAGCCCGGCACGTCTGGCTTGATAGGCTCCGGCTCGCGCTGCGCTACCTGCTGATGCTGCGGCGCGGGCTGATACTCGCCTAGACGCTTCTGCATCTTGGCAAGGCTTGCGTTGCGGTCTACGTCGCTGGCCTTCACGCCAACATCCCCGACAAACACGGTTGCCCCGCTGCCGGTTTTCTCGTAGCGCATCCCCTTGGCTGCTAACTCGCGGTGCAACTGCTCCCAGCTTTGCGCCTGCTTGATGATGGCTGCACCGTCCTCGATGGCGATACGGTGGGCTGACTTCTCCCCGGTGCGGTTCTCCATGTCCCGCTTCTTCTGGTCGGGCTGGCGTGGCTTTTCCGGGTCGTATGGCGCTCGGCCTAGCTCCCCGTTCTCCAACACCTGATAGCGCCCGTTTTGCTCACGCTGCCAGCCTTGCGCGTGCTCAATCCGGGCAATGGCCTTGTGCGCCATTTCGATATCAAAGCCCCGGTTAATCTCGACAATCTTGAGCTTTTCAGGATGCACACGGTTGATGGCGATGTGCAGATGGATATTGTCCGTGTCTTTGTGCAAGCCGTAGATGGCCTGGTGGTCTTTCCATCCGAGTTCTTCCATGAAGATGCTTACTGCTTCTTCCACCTGCTCCGAGCTGGGCTGCTCGCCCTCTCGCCAACTCATGATGTAGTGATTGACCGGGTTCTTGCTGCGCACGGATTCAGCGGCAAGGGCTACCATTTCTTCACGCTGTGCGGCGTGGCCGTCACAGAGGAAACCGCGTCCGTTGGCGTACAGCACCTTTTCATCCGGGTTCTGGTTGTGCGGCTCGCGGATGTAGTCGGCCAAGTCGCGGATGCTCCCCGTCTTGTGCTTGGTTTTTGAGTTCGGCACCTTCTTAACGATCACGGCTCAACCTCTCGATGTAGGCTTTCACTGCCAGCAGCGCTCCGGCTGTTTCCTTGCTGTAAACGCCTCCGCTCTCGTTGTGGATGTGCTTCAGCAATCCACCGATGC
Organism: Chitinibacter bivalviorum; assembly: GCF_013403565.1. Lineage (NCBI taxonomy): Bacteria > Pseudomonadati > Pseudomonadota > Betaproteobacteria > Neisseriales > Chitinibacteraceae > Chitinibacter > Chitinibacter bivalviorum. The sequence goes on from NZ_CP058629.1 coordinate 15,926, forward strand.
GCCGCAGCTCCTTGAGCATCACGGCGTCCGCGTTGGCAATGATCGGCCTGCCAAAGTAGCGGCGGCGGACAAGCTCCGACATGCTCAACCCGGCAAGGTCGGCATCCTCTTTCAAGCGGGCCTTTTCCGCTGCGGTCAGCCGTACATTGATAACGGCGTCCAGCGGTTCCGGCCCTTGCGTTTCAAATGGCATCGTGTCTCTTTCTCGCCGGGGCGGCGGGGGCGGGGTGTGTCTTGGACAGTAAGAAGCGAAAGCGCCGCACTGTCCGGGGTCAAGGGGCGCGCCCCTTGCAGGATGAGCCAGACCGTGAGAAGCGAAGCGCCGAATGGGCAGGCGGGGATTGGCAGGAACATGGCGTAGCCATGTGTATGACAATCCGCATCCTGTTAAGCTCAACCACTCTACTATCATATCAGCAGTTTAGGTGCACGGGACGCACTTTGCAACAAGCATAAAAGGCGCTATGCTGTCAACTCCGCAACCAGTGAGCAAAGGAGTTAGCAGAATGAAATACACAACAGAGCAGCTAGAGGCTATCGCTTCAAAGCTTCGTGAGATGCCGCCAGTCGAAAAGAAGAAGCAGGAGCACAGCAAGCAAGAGGCCGTGCGCGTGCTATCCAAAGAGATTGCCGCTTTGCAAAAGCGTGGATACACGCTTGACCAGATTTCCGAGACGCTGCGCGGCGAAGGTCTGAGCATCGCAACCCCAACGCTCAAGAGCTACTTGCAGAGAGCAAAGCCAGCGAAAAAAGCCCCGGTGCAAGCACCGGGAGACACACCCCCGCCCCGCCCCGCCGATAAGAAGCCTGCGGATACATCGAAGGCGACATTCACCCCGAAACCTGACAGCGACGACATTTAAGGAGTAAGCAACATGGCGAAAAGCATTTACCTGATCGGTGGCAGCAAGGGCGGCGTTGGCAAGTCGCTTGTTACGATGGCAACGGTTGATTACCTGCAAGAGCGCGGCGAAAGCGTCTTGCTGATTGAGTCTGACACCTCTAACCCGGACGTATGGAAAGCCTATAAAGAAAGCACGGAAACGGAGCTTATCAATCTGGATGAGGCGGACGGATGGATTCAGCTAGTGAACCTGTGCGATAGCAAGCCGGATAGCGTCGTGGTAATCAACACGGCAGCACGGAATAACAAGGGCGTGAGCGCCTACGGTGAAACACTGAATAGCACGCTTGAAGAACTCAAGCGCAAGCTGGTCACGCTGTGGGTGATTAACCGCCAACGGGATAGCCTCGAACTGCTCAAGGAATACATGGATGCAATCCCGAACTCGGCCGTTCACGTGGTGCGCAATGGACACTTCGGAGAAGAAAAGAAGTTCGAGCTTTACAACGGCTCCAAGCTGCGCACGGCGGTAGAGGAACGCGGCGGGAAATCGGTGACATTCCCGGACATGGCCGACCGTGTGAGCGATGACATTTACAGCAAGCGCATGAGCATTGCGGTAGCACTCAAGGAACTGCCCATTGGCAACCGTGCGGAGCTTACGCGGTGGCGCAACGAGGCCAAAAAGGTATTGGAGGCCGTAGTCCATGAGTGACCTAGACGACAGCTTTGCAAAGCTGCTCGGCAGGCAACCTAGTGACGCGGAGCGGCAAAGTCTTTACCGGGTTCGGGATGCGCTCGGCCTGAAAAACAATGATGCGCTGTGGCTGGTGCTCATGGCCTTGCAACACTACCAAGGCCAGTATGAGAAGTTCCCGCAAGCGATAGCACAAGCGGCCAAAGATACCTTGGTCAATTTCAAGGTAACGGCGGATGCAACCGTGAAAGCATCAGCGGAAGCAGCCAAGGCGGATTTGGCGCAAGCGGTAGCAGCAGCAGCGCAAGAGGTCGCGCACAACACATCGGCAAAGCAGATGTGGCAGTGGGCGGCGGGCTGCATCGCGGTGGCCTTCCTGTGCGTCGGCCTGTTCGGCTGGTACATGCACAGCAGCGGCAAGGATTCGGGCTATCAGGCCGGATACGGCGCGGGATACACCGAAGCCAAGGACGAGAAAGCGGCGGCGGCATGGGCCAACACGCCAGAGGGGCGCTTGGCCTACCGCTTCGCGCAAACGGGAAGCCTCGCCAGCTTGGCGAAGTGCGATAGGCCGGGGTGGTACGTCGAAAAAGGCGTGTGCTACGTCAAGCCCGCATCGGATGGCACCTACGGATGGAGGTTGCCATGAGAATCAAGATCAAAGGAGAAATCACGGCAGAACGCCTAGCGGAAGCACTGCACGCAGCAGCAGAAAAATACGAAGCTGTGAGGCCGGGGCACAAGGTCTATGGGGCCAATCTCTACCTAACCGCCTTCGATGCTGATGGTCTGCCGTTCGATCTGGTAGACCATCGCGGCGAACCGCTTTCGATCACCATCGAGGCCAAGTCTGGCGAACTGGTAAAACCAGCACTCACAGCAGAGGGTGAAGCACACCGACAGAAAGCCAAAGAGGAAGCACGAAGGCAAGCTGAAGAAGCGGAAGCTGAAGCACAGCGCAGACACAGGCAAACCTTAGACGAATACGAACAGGAGCGGCAAAAACGACGGAAAAAGGAAGCCGAAGCAAGAAAGCAATTTGAGGACGCGAACGCAATCACTGCCGAACTCTTGAAAACCATGCCGGAACGCTTCATCGACGAACTGAACAAAACCGTGCAAGGCGTTTGGGACGACCTCAAGCCAACCGAAACGCAAGGCAAGAAGAAGGGCCAGCCGAAAGCGCTACCAGTCTTTTCCATCCATGCGGACGGGCTGGTGCTTTCCGTCGAGACATGGAAGAACCCGCGCCGGGTTCTCAATCCGCTTTGCACACTCCAGCACGGCGAAATAGCCCCATTCTGGATGCACGAAGCGTGGTTAGAAGCCATGAGGCGGATAGTCGATCTGCTGGATACGCTCACCGCAGCCCCGGCAGAGGCCCTAGAAAGCCAGTAGAGGCGTTTTCGCCTGCAAGGAAGGGGGTAGCGGCGGGGCGGGGGCGGGGGTGTGTCTGCAAGGGCTTTAGCCCGCGCAGGGCGAAGCCCGAAGGCAAGGCTTCAGACGACGCCTAAAGCGGCGGCTGAAAGCCGCGCATGGTAGAAGTTCTTTAGAACTTCTTAGACCGGAATTTTGGAAAAACGCGAAAACTCAGTACTGACAAGGGTTTGCGGGCGTTTTTGTGGCTTGTCAGGTTACCACCTGCGCCGGGGGTGGTTACCACCTGCGCCGGGGGCTTGAATTAAATTAGATAAATCTCTTATTGATAGACAAACACACTACACTTAATACCCATTATGTTAAAAACGACAGGATTCATGAAAATCATCAGAATTGTGCAGGATGGTTCACCTATCGATTAGATATGGGGTCTGAAGGCCAATAGAACGAAAACGTACGTTAGTGAAGTAACTGTCTGATATATCGAAACATAATGTACATTGGAAAACGCCATCAAAACGGTGTCTTTTTAATCGAAAATTGGCACTTAACGGACTTTCTTGTCTACTAATCGATTTTTCAGACGATAATTTTCCTCTTACCGTACGTTTTCGTACGGTTGGACCTCAAACCCCTTTGAGCGTGGCAAGCTGCACAAAGGGATAGGGCGGCACCAGAGAAAAATCACTCAGGGTCAATGCCAGCGCTTCGTTAATACAGATGTAGGTGTTCCACAGGGTAGCCAGCAGCATCCTGCGATGCAGATCCGGAACATAATGGTGCAGGGCGCTGACTTCCGGTGCCAGCAGATATTTTGGCAGTTTGCCTTGGATCAGAGCCATCTGACGCAGGGCTAGTGCAGCCGGATAGTCAATAGCTACCGGCAGCGGTGCGGACTGTTGTAACTCAGAATAAGAAATGAGGCCGCTCATGGCGTTGACTCTCAGTCATAGTATCGTGGTATCACCGGTTGGTTCCACTCTCTGTTGCGGGCAACTTCAGCAGCACGTAGGGGACTTCCGCGTTTCCAGACTTTACGAAACACGGAAACCGAAGACCATTCATGTTGTTGCTCAGGTCGCAGACGTTTTGCAGCAGCAGTCGCTTCACGTTCGCTCGCGTATCGGTGATTCATTCTGCTAACCAGTAAGGCAACCCCGCCAGCCTAGCCGGGTCCTCAACGACAGGAGCACGATCATGCGCACCCGTGGCCAGGACCCAACGCTGCCCGAGATGCGCCGCGTGCGGCTGCTGGAGATGGCGGACGCGATGGATATGTTCTGCCAAGGGTTGGTTTGCGCATTCACAGTTCTCCGCAAGAATTGATTGGCTCCAATTCTTGGAGTGGTGAATCCGTTAGCGAGGTGCCGCCGGCTTCCATTCAGGTCGAGGTGGCCCGGCTCCATGCACCGCGACGCAACGCGGGGAGGCAGACAAGGTATAGGGCGGCGCCTACAATCCATGCCAACCCGTTCCATGTGCTCGCCGAGGCGGCATAAATCGCCGTGAAGATCAGCGGTCCAATGATCGAAGTTAGGCTGGTAAGAGCCGCGAGCGATCCTTGAAGCTGTCCCTGATGGTCGTCATCTACCTGCCTGGACAGCATGGCCTGCAACGCGGGCATCCCGATGCCGCCGGAAGCGAGAAGAATCATAATGGGGAAGGCCATCCAGCCTCGCGTCGCGAACGCCAGCAAGACGTAGCCCAGCGCGTCGGCCGCCATGCCGGCGATAATGGCCTGCTTCTCGCCGAAACGTTTGGTAGCGGGACCAGTGACGAAGGCTTGAGCGAGGGCGTGCAAGATTCCGAATGCCGCAAGCGACAGGCCGATCATCGTCGCGTTCCAGCGAAAGCGGTCCTCGCCAAAAATGACCCAGAGCGCTGCCGGCACCTGTCCTACGAGTTGCATGATAAAGAAGACAGTCATAAGTGCGGTGACGATAGTCATGCCCCGTGCCCACCGGAAGGAGCTGACTGGGTTGAAGGCTTTCAAGGGCATCGGTCGACGCTCTCCCTTATGCGACTCCTGCAATAGGAAGCAGCCCAGTAGTAGGTTGAGGCCGTTGAGTACCGCCGCCGCAAGGAATGGTGCATGCAAGGAGATGGCGCCCAACAGTCCCCCGGCCACGGGGCCAGCCACCATACCCACGCCGAAACAAGCGCTCATGAGCCCGAAGTGGCGAGCCCGATCTTCCCCATCGGTGATGTCGGCGATATAAGCGCCAGCAACCGCACCTGTGGCGCCGGTGATGCCGGCCACGATGCGTCCGGCGTAGAGGATCCAAAGGACGGGTGTGGTCGCCATGACCGCGTAGTCGATAGTGGCTCCAAGTAGCGAAGCGAGCAGGACTGGGCGGCGGCCAAAGCGGTCGGACAGTGCTCCGAGAACGGGTGCACATATAAATTGCATCAACGCATAAAGCGCTAGCAGCACGCCGTAGTGACTGGCGATGCTGTCGGAATGGACGATATCCCGCAAGAGCCCCGGCAGTATCGGCATAACCAAGCCTATGCCTACAGCATCTAGGGTGACGGTGCCGAGGATGACGAAGAGCGCATTGTTAGATTTCATAGACGGTGCCTGACTGCGTTAGCAATTTATCGGTGATAAATTACGCCATTAGAACTTATCAGTGATAAACTGTCAAACATGAGAATTCACACATGAAAAAGCTCCAACGCGAGGCCGTGATCCGAACCGCGCTTGAACTGCTTAACGACGTGGGCATGGAAGGTCTAACGACGCGCCGACTGGCTGAGCGCCTCGGTGTGCAACAGCCAGCGCTCTACTGGCATTTCAAGAACAAGCGTGCGTTGCTCGACGCACTTGCCGAAGCCATGCTGACGATAAATCACACGCATTCGACGCCAAGGGATGACGACGACTGGCGTTCGTTCCTGAAGGGCAATGCATGCAGTTTTCGACGGGCGTTGCTCGCTTATCGCGATGGCGCGCGTATTCATGCCGGGACGCGGCCAGCCGCGCCGCAGATGGAAAAAGCCGACGCGCAGCTTCGCTTCCTTTGCGATGCTGGCTTTTCGGCAGGTGACGCGACCTATGCGTTGATGGCAATCAGCTACTTCACCGTCGGCGCTGTTCTTGAGCAGCAAGCTAGCGAGGCAGACGCCGAGGAGCGGGGCGAAGATCAGTTGACCACCTCAGCGTCTACGATGCCGGCGCGCCTACAGAGCGCGATGAAAATCGTCTACGAAGGCGGTCCGGACGCGGCATTCGAGCGAGGCCTGGCTCTCATCATCGGCGGTCTTGAATGGGTTCATGTGCAGCTCCATCAGCAAAAAGGGATGATAAGTTTATCACCACCGACTATTTGCAACAGTGCCGATAAAAATATATCATCATGAACAATAAAACTGTCTGCTTACATAAACAGTAATACAAGGGGTGTTATGAGCCATATTCAACGGGAAACGTCTTGCTCGAGGCCGCGATTAAATTCCAACCTGGATGCTGATTTATATGGGTATAGATGGGCTCGCGATAATGTCGGGCAATCAGGTGCGACAATCTATCGATTGTATGGGAAGCCCAATGCGCCAGAGTTGTTTCTGAAACATGGCAAAGGTAGCGTTGCCAATGATGTTACAGATGAGATGGTCAGACTAAACTGGCTGACGGCATTTATGCCTCTTCCGACCATCAAGCATTTTATCCGTACTCCTGATGATGCATGGTTACTCACCACTGCGATCCCCGGGAAAACAGCATTCCAGGTATTAGAAGAATATCCTGATTCAGGTGAAAATATTGTTGATGCGCTGGCAGTGTTCCTGCGCCGGTTGCATTCGATTCCTGTTTGTAATTGTCCTTTTAACAGCGATCGCGTATTTCGTCTCGCTCAGGCGCAATCACGAATGAATAACGGTTTGGTTGATGCTAGTGATTTTGATGACGAGCGTAATGGCTGGCCTGTTGAACAAGTCTGGAAAGAAATGCATAAGCTTTTGCCATTCTCACCGGATTCAGTCGTCACTCATGGTGATTTCTCACTTGATAACCTTATTTTTGACGAGGGGAAATTAATAGGTTGTATTGATGTTGGACGAGTCGGAATCGCAGACCGATACCAGGATCTTGCCATCCTATGGAACTGCCTCGGTGAGTTTTCTCCTTCATTACAGAAACGGCTTTTTCAAAAATATGGTATTGATAATCCTGATATGAATAAATTGCAGTTTCATTTGATGCTCGATGAGTTTTTCTGATAGTTAGTCTTTGTAGAGACACAAACCTGAAATTCCGGACACCGCGCTTCAGGACATCTCCCTGGACGCCGATATCTGGCAGTATCCGGACGGTACTATCGAACGCCGGGCCAACGGTACTACCTATTGCCCAAAGAGCAGCAGGGAGCTACGCCATCGAACAGGCACACCGGGTCAGACTCCTGAGTCTGCGCGATATGAGTGCGAGCTGCGCGTGACGGAAGGCGCTCTCAGGCGTTGCGGCGGCAGGTTGAGCCACCTCCGCGCTTCATCAGAAAACTGAAGGAACCTCCATTGAATCGAACTAATATTTTTTTTGGTGAATCGCATTCTGACTGGTTGCCTGTCAGAGGCGGAGAATCTGGTGATTTTGTTTTTCGACGTGGTGACGGGCATGCCTTCGCGAAAATCGCACCTGCTTCCCGCCGCGGTGAGCTCGCTGGAGAGCGTGACCGCCTCATTTGGCTCAAAGGTCGAGGTGTGGCTTGCCCCGAGGTGATCAACTGGCAGGAGGAACAGGAGGGTGCATGCTTGGTGATAACGGCAATTCCGGGAGTACCGGCGGCTGATCTGTCTGGAGCGGATTTGCTCAAAGCGTGGCCGTCAATGGGGCAGCAACTTGGCGCTGTTCACAGCCTATCGGTTGATCAATGTCCGTTTGAGCGCAGGCTGTCGCGAATGTTCGGACGCGCCGTTGATGTGGTGTCCCGCAATGCCGTCAATCCCGACTTCTTACCGGACGAGGACAAGAGTACGCCGCAGCTCGATCTTTTGGCTCGTGTCGAACGAGAGCTACCGGTGCGGCTCGACCAAGAGCGCACCGATATGGTTGTTTGCCATGGTGATCCCTGCATGCCGAACTTCATGGTGGACCCTAAAACTCTTCAATGCACGGGTCTGATCGACCTTGGGCGGCTCGGAACAGCAGATCGCTATGCCGATTTGGCACTCATGATTGCTAACGCCGAAGAGAACTGGGCAGCGCCAGATGAAGCAGAGCGCGCCTTCGCTGTCCTATTCAATGTATTGGGGATCGAAGCCCCCGACCGCGAACGCCTTGCCTTCTATCTGCGATTGGACCCTCTGACTTGGGGTTGATGTTCATGCCGCCTGTTTTTCCTGCTCATTGGCACGTTTCGCAACCTGTTCTCATTGCGGACACCTTTTCCAGCCTCGTTTGGAAAGTTTCATTGCCAGACGGGACTCCTGCAATCGTCAAGGGATTGAAACCTATAGAAGACATTGCTGATGAACTGCGCGGGGCCGACTATCTGGTATGGCGCAATGGGAGGGGAGCAGTCCGGTTGCTCGGTCGTGAGAACAATCTGATGTTGCTCGAATATGCCGGGGAGCGAATGCTCTCTCACATCGTTGCCGAGCACGGCGACTACCAGGCGACCGAAATTGCAGCGGAACTAATGGCGAAGCTGTATGCCGCATCTGAGGAACCCCTGCCTTCTGCCCTTCTCCCGATCCGGGATCGCTTTGCAGCTTTGTTTCAGCGGGCGCGCGATGATCAAAACGCAGGTTGTCAAACTGACTACGTCCACGCGGCGATTATAGCCGATCAAATGATGAGCAATGCCTCGGAACTGCGTGGGCTACATGGCGATCTGCATCATGAAAACATCATGTTCTCCAGTCGCGGCTGGCTGGTGATAGATCCCGTCGGTCTGGTCGGTGAAGTGGGCTTTGGCGCCGCCAATATGTTCTACGATCCGGCTGACAGAGACGACCTTTGTCTCGATCCCAGACGCATTGCACAGATGGCGGACGCATTCTCTCGTGCGCTGGACGTCGATCCGCGTCGCCTGCTCGACCAGGCGTACGCTTATGGGTGCCTTTCCGCAGCTTGGAACGCGGATGGAGAAGAGGAGCAACGCGATCTAGCTATCGCGGCCGCGATCAAGCAGGTGCGACAGACGTCATACTAGATATCAAGCGACTTCTCCTATCCCCTCGGAACACATCAATCTTACCGGAGAATATCGTTGGCCAAAGCCTTAGCGTAGGATTTCGCCCTCTCCCGCAAACGACCCCCGAAAGCAAAACAGGATGAACAAGGTCGATTCATATCAAATAAAGCCAAGCAGAAAGCAGGACTGAATAAGTCTATTCTTAATGTGGGCTGGCATGTGATCGAGACTTACACCTACTACAAGGCTTATTCATCCAGCAAAGCGGTATTTAAAATACCCGCACCAACAACCAGTCAGGAGTGCGCAAAATGCGGTCACACTCATCCCGACAATCGCAAAACACAAGCCCTGTTTGTTTGCGGTAATTGTGGAAATACTGACAATGCAGATCACAATGCATCACTGGTTATCAAGAAGCGGGCAATTAACTTAATTTTGGACACTGGAACGGTGTTATCTGGCGATGGGGTTCTGCGAACTCAGTCGGATAGTGGACGTGGAGGCAATCGTAAGACTGGCCGAGCCAAAAGCTCAACCAGCAGTGCTCAACGAAGCGTCAAAAAAGAAAAGCTGGCCGCTTAGGTTAGTTTGGAAGCTCGACCGCTTTAGCAGCGAGTAGTTCACCAGGTGCGGCTCAGTCCGGCGTCCAGTCCTGCGGGTCGAACAAATCTGGTTCTTGCATTGGCGGCTGGCTCATGAGGTCGTGGTATTCGGGGACGTCTCAGAAAACGGAAAATAAAGTACGTTAAGCCATTGGCATGGCCACCGCTCTCGCAAACGATCATTTTCAAGAAGCCACCGTGAGAATGCGGGCCGCGCCAGTGCTGGCCTTGTCCGTCCCGTTCTCGAAAACCGCTCTCGAATCGAGCCGCCGAGACTGCCGAGTTTCGAGAACAGCCGAAACGCCGCTTCCAGCGGCAGACGCCACACGCAAAGCCGCGCCGTTGCTGGATCGAGCATTCCTTAGCGTGCTTTAAATTCCGTTTTCTGAATCGACCCCTGGTAGTTTGCATGGGAGTCGATCTCCGGTGATGAACAAGCCACCATCCTTGCGTCACGACTTCCCCAGCGCCACACAAGCCGCTTGATTCGCTCGATTTGTGTATATATATACCTACCTATATACATACGGTTTTCAAGTGGAAGCCGGGTCAAGGGCGTGACCGGAAGCCGCACGCGGAGCACAGGGCGCAGCCCGAGCACCGAACGGGTGAGGATCACGGCGCAGCGCACCCTTGATGCGGCTGGAACGACCAGAGCCTCACGTCAGAGGGGGATGTCAAGGGCAAAGCCCGCCCACATTCCCCCGCGACGTGTGGGGCAAGACCCCACGCGGGAAGCCGAAACCGAAGGGGTTTCGGTCGCCGGGACGGCGAAAGCGGCAGGCCGACCGACAGGGAGGGAAGATCGAAGCCCGCAGGGGTCGAGACTCGGCACGAGGCTCGATGCGAAGCACGAGAGCCCGGTCGATGCGCAGCAGCGAGCCGCCCGAATTTCACTGCGGCCGAACTGGACGACGCTGGCCAGCCACACCGGCACCGGACGAAAGCAGCTTGACGGCCTTCACGAAGTCGATGCCCAACAGGTGCATCACGAGGTCGATGCCGCCACCTCCACCCTTCCCTGCGCGCACGTCAAACCACTTGAGGCCCGTCACCAGAACTTCCCAAGCAAAGCCCGAGGGCGACGACAAAAACAGCCGCACCGTCCGCTTGTCCTTCTCCGGCACGAAGTCAGGATCGCGACGCCAGAACAACTGACCATCATCGCGCAGCTTGTCGAGCACCTGCGACAGCGGCATCTCTCGCACCCATGCGAGCGTTTCATCGTCAAAAGACCGTCGAGCCATACGCTACATCCTCCGAACTCCATTCAACCGACACGGCCGCCACGCCGAAAAGTGACAGGGGGGCCGCGCTGACGCGCGGCGAAACACCCTCCGGGCTTCGCCCTGCGCGCGGGATGATGGATAAGTCCTGCGGACTTACCCACAACCCACTTGCGGCTACTCGCGTTTGAAAAACGCTGGGGCTACTCAAAACCAAAACCAGCTCCATCTCAGCCATCCAGCACAGGCACGACACCCGGCCCAGCAGGAAACAGCTCAAGGGACACCGAAGCAGCACCCGGAACCCCGGCCCCCTGCGGGGCGGCAGTTACCTGATGTGCACCATGTTTAACATCCTCGGCCTTGCCCGAAGCGCCCCCCAAAATCGCCACGGCGACGGGCTTGAGCACTTCTTCGAGCACATGCTTGTAGGTGGCCACCGTCTGCCTTGTGAGGCCCGCCACGCGGCCGATAGCGGCTTGCGTGAGGGCTTCGCCCTTCTGTTGCAGCAGGCGGCACGCGGCGCGCACCTTGGACTCGGTGGCCTTGTGGCGCACGTCGTGGGTGCGGGCGGCGGCGAGGCGCTGCCGCTCGATCAGCGGCAAGTCCTTGTCGAGCTGCATCACGCCCCGGTGGCACCGGCCGCAGCCGGTGTAGCGATCCCACGTCCAGCGGGCGACCGACTTCACCGTGGCCTTGAGTGAGGACTGGGCCAGGTTGTCCATGAAGCCCAGCTTCTGGAAGCTGTTGCGGTTGTGCGCATAGGCTTCGAGCAGCCGCGTGAAGGTGGCAAAAGAGCCGCGCTCGCGCTCACGGTTCACGATGGAATAGGCGTAGTGGCGCAGGTGCTCGAAGAGGATGCAGTGCCGGGAATGGCTCACCTCGTCGAACTGCGGCCCCTTCCCCCACGGGCTGGACACAGCCAAGTCCACGTAGTCGGCCAACTCCCCCAGCTCGTAGACGTGGGCGTGCAGCTCGTGCGTCAGCCACCAAGGATGGCCGGGCGTCTTGGCCACGGGGCCGCTGTGGAAGTCGGTGTCGGCATCGAGCCGGGCAGCGAAGGCCTCGTAGACGGCCTTCATGTACGCGATGGGCTTGCTGCGGGCGGCCTCGGTCGTGCAGACCGGGGGAATCGCGTAGTAGAGGTGGCTGTGGCCGCTTTGGCGGTTGCGGACGATCAGATTGGGAGCAGGAAGCCCAGCGTCCTCCCAGATCATCGCCTTGGTGTGGTCGAGGTCGAAGATCAGCCAGCTCACAAAGCCGGGCCGATTGACCTGCATGTAGGGGTAGCGAATGGCGTATTCGCGCGGCCGGACGCGGGTGGCCGTCTTGTCGTCAGAGCAACGCGGCAGATAGGGCGCTTCCGTGAGCACGCGATTGAGCGCGGTGCCCGACTGGAAAAAGCGATCTGCGGTCTGGTTGTCTCGTGTCTGTGCCGTTGTACCTGCCATAACCCCTCATCACACGTCCCGTAGGGGCGTGCGCACGCTTGCGTGCAGGGGCTAAGACTCGTACAATGGAAGCACTTTCAGTCGCTTTATTGCACTGGTACAGAGTTCACCCGCCAAAGCGAACGCTGTATTTGTCTGGGCACCCTGCCCGGTTTATCTGTCAAGGCCCGCTCGCCAAAGCGGGCTTTGTCGTTTCTGACTCTCCAGTTTTGTGCTGTCTGGTCAGCTCTCTCCTTTGCCATGACGGTCACTCGTCGGCATCCACAGACGCCGGTGCTTGCTTGTAGCCTCGCACCATCGTCTTGGGCACCCAGTGCTCCGTGTTCACATCAAACTTCATGATCCCGTAGGACTGCAAAACGCTTGCAGCTCCATCGAGACTCTGGAAGTACCGAAGGCCGCCACGGGCAGCACCCAGCACTCGCTCATTCATTCCGGCCCGCACCACGATCAAGAGGCCCTTATCACCGGGTTCCACTCGGGCGGCGGAAACCGACCCAGCGGCGATGAGTTCCTTCAAAACCTTCGGCGCGACCACACTAGCAGTTGTCGTCAGCATCGTTTATACCTTATTCCGCGCCCAATCGCAACAATATCATGTTTCGTTGCGCCTGTCGCTGCATGGTGTTGGTGTCTTCATTTGTATGGACTATAGTCCATACTGGAAATCGTTATATATATACATAGATAGGTATATACATACCTATCAGCGCTTGAGGAAGGCTTCGAGCGCCTCGACCACGAGGTCTTTCTCGGTGACGCGCGTGCCCTTCTCTTCTGAGCGCTTGAGCGCTTCGCGGCGCAGGCGATCAGCCAGTTCCTCGGGGAAGTTGAAGATTTTTTGCACCCGTGCGCGGCCGTAGCGCTGCGTTTCCTCGGCAGCGGGCGGCGTGGCGGCCGGTGGCGTGGTCACGGCCGCAGGTGCCACCAGCGGCTTTTCGGCCTTGTCCGCCTCCCCGCCTTCAAGGAAGGCGGTCGGGTCTTTGGGCGGCTTGAACTGCGCCGTGTTGGGCTTGCCCTTCATGCTCATGCCATCACCTCCTTGAAGAAGGCTTCCATCTCGGCAATGGCGGCTTGATCGCGGCCCAGCTCCTGAACGCTCGCGCCTTCGCCGATGGCGCGGCGGAAAGCCACCCGCTCGCACACCTTGGTCGGCAGCACGGTCAGCTTCTGCTCGGCCAAGAATTCCAGCATTTCGGCCGCATCCTTGGTGCGCGGATCGACACGGGTCAGCAGCACGCGCACATCCAGCTCGGGGTTGTAGTCGCGGGCCAGCTCGACCACTTCCAGCAAGTCGGTCATGGCGGCAGCGTCCAGATTGCTCGCGCCAATCGGGATCACGGCACGCTGGGCCAGCAGCAGCGCGGAGCGCAGACCAACCGAATCACGGCCACCGGCATCAACGACGACATGCTCGAAGCCGCTGGCCAACTGCTTGCCTTCGGCCAAGATCGCCTTACCAGCGAGGCAGGTGGTGGTGGGCGACGGGTCGTATTGCGTCTCACGACGCCAAGCAGCCCAGCTCGCGGCCGAGGCCTGCGGGTCGCCGTCGATCAGGAGGGTCTTGCCCTGCCGGGCCAGCATCACTGCCAAATGCACAGCGGTCGTGGTCTTGCCGACGCCGCCCTTGGTGTTCACACACGCGAAGATCATGGGGTGCTCCTATAGATATATATACATACCGACGCAGCAGCAAAGCGGCTGACCATCGACCTGCCGGGTTCCTCCCCGGCGCTGGGACTCGGTAAGTATATATATACCTACCGACCACAAGCGAATGGTAGCAGACTTTCGCGCCATCGCGTATAGTTTTAGTTGTACGCAACAACAAGTAGAAGAGAACGCACCGATGCAGTTCAAGGTCATTCGACACCGCAACAAAGACGGCTCTTACAGGAAGGGCTACCGCGTCCAGTGCCTGCGGCGCGTCCGCGAGGTAACGCCGGATTTCCCGGAGGGGAAGAACGTGCAGCGCGTGATGGCCACGTTCGACCGTGAAGCGCGCGAGCTGCCTGCTGATGTGCGGGCCATCCTCACCCCGGCCGAAGTCGAAGAGTGGAAGGAATGGCGAGTCAAAGAGGACGAAGAGGAGTTGGCAGCGGCTGCCCAGTTTGAGCTGGACACGCTCGCTGAAAGCGCACGGGTGGCACGCATGGGCTTGGCCAAGGGCTATGCAACCACCACGCCGGACAACGCCGTCGCTATCCGCAAGGAGTTTCGAGCGCTCGCGCGGATGCTGATCGAGCTGGGTCTAATGCCTGAGCCGGTGCGCGGCCGCCCGGAAAAGGAAGAAGAGAGCGACTTGCCACTGCTGCCCAACTTTGCGCCGCCCGGCACGCCCGCCTACGAGTCCTACCAACGGCTGCTCGACGAGCACGAGCGAAAGAAAGCACAGACCAACGACGGAGGCTGACC
>NZ_CP058630.1 GCF_013403565.1 Chitinibacter bivalviorum
TGCCTCAGGTAAGAAACTGGACGAGTTGTACAAACACGCTTGGTTGCGCGGCCTGAAAACCACTTACTACCTGCGCACGCTGGCAGCAACGGCGGCTGAGAAATCAACCGGTCGTGGTGGCGAGTTGAACGCGGTGCCAGTGGGATGGTGGCTATGCAGCAGCGCAAGCGCAAGCCGTGATTACGGCTGCGGCGGCGGTGGATAGCACGCCAGCGACGGATGCGAAGTTCTGCTCGATTGATAATCCAGATTGCGAGGCGTGCCAGTAATCATGGGCTTCAAGCAAATACCTAATTAGGTATTTGCTTGACCTAGTTCTGCTGATTGCTTTTGCAAGAGATACCCATCGCTGCCGCTATTCGGTAGCGATATTTAAAATGATTGTGGCAGTTATTTTAAATATCGCGAGATGGAAGAGTATTGGCTAATTGAATTTGAAGCGGTTCTCTTGACTGGAGTTGCCGCCTTCCGCGGGGACGTACTTTCTTTGCCTCGCCAAAGTAAGTACGCAAAGAAAGGCGACCCGGGCGAAAAGCGCTCCGCGCTGCCCTTGCTTCGTCGTGAGCCAAACGGTGAAACTGTTTGTCTCTCTCCTCGCCGCGGTTTTCGCTACACGTGGATAAAAGCCCCAGCCCAATCATCGCGGCGCTGCCGTAGGGTGGGTTAGGCCGAAGGACGTAACCCACCATCTTGCTGCTAATGTGGGTATAGGTCTGTAGATAATGCCGGGTTTGGCTTGTATTGATATACCTCGGTGCCGCATGGCGGCGCCGATATTTAAGATGGTTCGTCGAGTCATCTTAAATATCGGTGATCCCGATTGAATATATTGGCGCAAAAGCGCGCTGGCAAGGCATGAGGCCGATGATAGTACATGGTGTACAGCGAGGCCGATTAACGCTGCCAGCGTGTTTTTGCTTAAAACTAAGGAATGATTGTGCCCCAACACCCGCTCGATACCCTGATCACGCGCTTGCCTAAAACCGAGCTGCATTTGCACATCGAAGGCTCGCTCGAGCCTGAGATGATGTTTGCGCTTGCTGCGCGCAATGGCGTGGCTTTGCGTATGCCGATGTCGAGGCGGTGCGAGCGGCGTATCAGTTTGATAGATTGCAGTCTTTCCTTGATCTGTATTACGCCGGTGCGTCGGGTGCTGATTACCCGAGCAGGATTTTTACGATCTGACTTGGGCGTATTTACTGCGCGCCAAAGCGGACAATATCGTTCACACCGAGATTTTTACGATCCGCAAACGCATACTGCGCGCGGCATTGATTTTGCCGTGTCATTCAACGGCATCCGCCGCGCTTTGCTCGACGGCGAGGCGCAACTTGGTATTAGCTTTAGGCTGATCATGTGCTTCCTGCGTCATTTGAGCGAGGAAGACGGCTTTGCCACGCTAGAGCAGGCGATGCCGTATCTGGCGCAGATTGACGGTGTGGGTTTGGATTCCAGCGAATTGGGCCACCCGCCCAGCAAATTTGCACGCCTGTTTGCGCGTTGCGCCGAGCTGGGTTTGCCCGCCGTGGCGCATGCGGGTGAAGAGGGGCCAGCCAGCTATATTTGGGAAGCGCTTGATTTGCTTAAATCGCGCCGCATTGATCACGGTGTGCGCTGTACTGAAGACGCGGAACTCGTGAAACGGCTCGCCGCCGAGCGCATTCCGCTCACCGTTTGCCCGCTGTCGAATCTGAAGCTCTGTGTGGTGAACGATTTGGCCGAGCACAATCTACGCGAGCTGCTGGCCGCAGGTCTGTGTGCGATGGTCAATTCGGATGATCCGGCGTATTTTGGTGGTTATCTGAACACCAATTTACTCGCCTGTCGCGCAGCGCTCGATCTATCGCAAGACGAGATTGTGCAGTTGATCCGCAATAGCTTTGAAGCGAGCTGGCTCACCGCAGACCAAAAAGCGCACTGGCAAGATCAAATCAGCCAAGCGCTCAATGCCTAATCGGAGGCTTTACATGAAACGGATGTTGAGTCTGGTTTTCGTCCTGATGCTCGCCGCATGTAGCAGCACAATGACAGGGCAAAAGCGGGCCGCCGAGCAGATTGTTTCAAGGCCGCATTGCACCTATCCCAGGCAATGGCGTGGTGCTTATGTCGATGAGCCTGCAATCACTCGACCGTGACACCAGCGACGCCACGGTATTTGTGCAAGGCGCGCAAGGGGCCAATTACCTCTATGCACGGATCATGACCGACATCATTAACGCACCAGGTAGCGAGCCTAGCCCCGCAGGTCGAGTGTACTTGCTGAGTTTGCCTGCGGGTGAATACACGGTGAGCAATATTACGGGAAGCTGGTCTCGCCACAGCAATTCGATGCTGGGTTTTGATACCAGCGAATATTTCAATGTGCCCGTACAGCAAAAATTTAGCGTTCGTGCCGGTGAGGTCAGCTACCTCGGTAGCCTTAACCTCAATATCAATTTTCAATCGAGTGTGACTTTTAGCAACGAATTCAAACGCGATATGTTTGATTTGCAAAAACGCTATCAACTCACCGACACCAGCAATATTCAGCAACAACTGCTCGGCAGCCAATAAGCATTGCCAGCACATATTCAAAATGTATTAAAAGGAAAGTAGCCATGCTCAGTTTTGACGATGACGTTCTCGACCGCCCAGCCGCACCCGCGCCAGCTCAGGCGAACGCCATTCCTGCCGCACCAAAAGTGGCCACCAACGCCATTCCGCCGCGCATCACCGCCGATGACAAACGCGTCATCAACGGCACCACCGACGTCAATCAGCTCGTGCCATTCAAACACAAATGGGCCTGGGAAAAATACCTCGCCCAGTGTGCAACCACTGGATGCCGCAAGAAGTGAACATGCAGCGCGACATCGAGCAATGGAAAACCGGCCAGTTATCGAAGACGAAATGCGCGTGGTCAAACGCAATCTGGGCTTCTTTGTGACCGCCGACAGCCTCGCGTGCTGTACCGCCAAGCCGCAGCTGCGCCAAGCGTTTGACGAAGATTCACACCCACATCAATACATTGTTGAATCATTGGGTCTGGACGAAGGCGAAGTCTTCAACGCCTACAACGAAGTCAAAAATCGCGATAAAGATCATTTCTGATGCCATTTATCGACGTATTGACCGACCCGCGTTCAAAACCGGCACCTTGGCCACCGACCAAGCCCTGTTGCGCTCGATCATCGGCCTGCATTATGGAAGGCCTGTTCTCTACGTTGGCTTCGTACAAATCCTGCGCTCGGTCGTCAAAACAAAATGACGGTGCTGCCGAGCCCAAACAAATCCGCACTGCAACGAATCAACACGATCAAAATGGAAAACCCAGAGTGGACAGAGTCGAGCTATTCAAGCAAGCCGTTGAGCTCGAATACGCCTACGCCGAAGACACTATGCCACGCGGCGTATGGGTCTGAATGCCGCGCAATTTAAAGAATACCTGCGTTTCATCGCCAATCGTCGGATGCAGCAAATTGGCCTGAACGAGTTGTTCCCTGGTGTAACGAATCCATTCCCATGGATGAGTGAAATGATTGACTTGAAGAAAGAGAAAAAATTTCTTTTAGACTCGGGTGACGGAGTATCAGACGGGTGGGGCGTTGAGCTGGGATTAATTGTTGCTTTTCTAATTTGTGAGTTCTACCATAGTTCCGAATTTTATAGGCATAGTTTCCGAATTTTTGTGTAGCCAAAGTTCCGAATAAATTCCTGAAAAGACTGCGGAGCTATTAAAGGTCAGCGTCGAACGACAGATAAGTTTGCATTATCGACACATAAGCCTGCATTCGACGACACATAAAGCAGCACAGAAAAGCCCGCTTACGCGGGCTTTCTACTTAGGTCATACCCCCCGAGCCTTGTAGTATTTCTCCAAGGTTAGGAGGGGCTGCCTATTCAAATTTGCAAATTAAACCACCTGAAACTTTAGACTCCCCTTTTATTGACATGCCATCATGTCACTCATCTAGCGTCTTTCATAACTTTAGGCTGGAAGCGCCATCATTCAGCTCCCAGTTTCTCTGCGAGAGTGGCTTCTTGAACTGCTGGCGCCTCTGTTGCCCCCGATGCTCTTAAGCAACGATGAATATGCTCGGAGTCTTGCTTAAGTCGTTCAAATAATGAGCTTTGCAGCGCTCTGCATTCGGGAACTTCTACGGGGTTGCTCCACGCTCAAATACTCCCGCAAGATGGGAGTATTCATTATTGATTCTGTCAATTAACACCGCAGGGATTTTATCTTCACCAAAAAATAGGCGCAGCGTACCTTCGTTCATTCCTTGATCGGGGTATTTGTAATACAAATAAATTTCAAAAAATTTCTGGCATTGTTTGAAAAATTATAAAATATTACATAATTAGTGTCGTCAACTGACTCAATGGATGCGCACTTATGTATTTGTTGAAATAGTAATTGAATTCTGTGACAAACTCTTTGAGATATTTTGGCATGATCGCAATTGTCGATATTCTATCTTTGCGGGCAACGACGAAATAACCCTTTTGATAGTCTTTAAGTTTGCCATCGTTGTCGGAATATTTTCCGCCAAGGCGCTTAAGGTATTTCAGAAAATCAAGATTATGGGTTGATATAAAGAGCTGAGAGAATTTTTTGGTAGAGACGATCTCGGTGTTTAGCAGGCTGTAAATAAAAAAGATGTGATTCCATCTAGAGACGAAATGGGGTCGTCAATCCAAATGACTGGTTTGGTATCTCGTGTGGCGATATCGTCGAGCTTTGCCAAAAAGTAACAAAAAGCAAGTAGGCTACATTCACCTTCACTTAGGTGATGAGCTTTCTTGTTGTCACGAATCACCTCGAAGCGTACTCGTTTTGCTCCCTCCCCCTGTTCCTGTTCGGCTTTGAGTTTGAGAAATCTATGCCCGAAGAAATTATTCAAATACTCATTGACCTTTATCGCACCTTCTCTTCGTCGTTCAGCTCGCGCTTTTTCGATGCAATCTCGTTAGTTTTTTCGAGGACTTTGGCATTGATTTGACTGACTGCTTGTATTGATTCTGTGCTTTTTTCCTTGTAACTCTACGATGGTGGATTGTTGTTTGTCGTATTCGATAGTGATCAGATAGTCTGAAACTTCCTTTAGACGTAGCTTATCTTTGGCCGATTTCTGATCGCGAGCCAACATGGTTGTATAACCATCAGATTTCTCGCAAAGTGCCTTGTAATTATCCCAAATGGATAATAAATGATCTGTAGCCTCTACTGGAGCTTCAAAAGTTCTGGAGCTTAGAATGTTTTCTTTTCGATACGTTAGCTGGAAAATTAACAAATCCAATGATTGTGTGTAATTTTTGATGGCCTCTTTTAATGAATATCCAGATCGCTTAATTCTTGGTGATATTTTGAGTAGAAAAGATTTTTATCAATCGATAAGGCCGAGCTGATGGATTTTTTTTCGTCCTCAATCTGTACTATTAGTGCATCAATATTTTTCTCAAGCTGATTCGACTCTTCGTCAAAATGTTTATCTAGTACTGCCCAGCGGTCCGCGGAAATTGTACTGTCACAAAATAGGCACTGATTGAATTTGTCCTTGTGATGTGCTCGGCCTTCATTGACCCATCTGTGCAGGACTGCATTTTTTACCAATTCTTCAATTTTGTTTGATTCGCTGATCTTCTTAGTGACAAGTACTTCGGTTTGCGCTGCTAGGCTTTGGAATTTAGTGTTAGGTGCCGTGAAGTGAGGAATTGGTTGAAGAGCAGTTTCTAAAATTAGTTTTTCGTATTGTGTTAGCTGTTCTTCTGAAGGAGGGTGATAATCTGTAGCTTGAACTAATGAGATATCTCCCTTCAACTTCTGTATCGTGTAGTTTTGATCGCCAAAGCGTTCCGACTTGTATTTTATCCCTATTTTTTTATCTGTTGCTTTACTACTTAGTTGAGTTTCTAGGGCATCCTTGGCCGACTGATGCTGTTGTGATGCTATGCCGCTGGCCGTTTTGGCTGAACTCAATTGAGCATAGAGTCCTGTTTCGTTAGCTATTTCGTTTGAGCCAAGTTCTAATTCAAGCTCTGCTATTTCTTGTTCGATCTTGTTGTTATCGTCACCAAGGATAGCAAATGATTCAATGTTTTCATCAGGGTTTACTATAAAGCGTAAATTGTCACGAATAAAGTCTTCATTAAATACTCGAATGGTTTTTGTGTGATTTTTTAGTGCCGCTTGTGTTACTTGAGAGTTGTCATCTAAAGTGATGCTGAATGATGGATTTTCGTATTTATCAGATAATACACCCGTTTCTAATGCACGTATAATGCGTGAAAGAGTTGTCTTGCCGGAGTAGTTCCTGCCATAAATCACATTAATATCTTGAAAAGGAGTGGTTTTTCCATTTTCTTCACGAACTTCCGTATCCCATTCGAAACCTTTAAAAACTCCCAGATTGCTAATAGATTTTATTTTTCTAATCATATCTCAGTCCTTGTAGTCTTATAGTGATCGATATCTTTCTGTGCTTAGTTAGGCTCTTAGCCAAGCAGTGGAATTGCTTTAGTTGTTTCGTGGTTTTAGATTTTTTTGGTGTTTATTGATGCTGAATATTTACTGATGAATTTCCTTCGTAATTTGATCTGATGATTTTTATTTGTAATGATATTCGCTCTTTTAATACATCTATATGGCTAATAATTCCTATTGTCTTTCCGCTGGCATTCATCGTATCTAGTGCATCTAGAGCAGTTTCGAGTGCCTCACCATCTAACGTGCCAAACCCTTCATCCAAGAATAGTGAATCAATAGATGTCTTATTGCTGACAAGATCCGATAATGCTAGGGCAAGAGCTAGACTGACTAGAAACCCTTCGCCTCCGGATAAGGTCCGAGTATCTCGTGTTATATCTCCCTGCCAAGTGTCTGAAATTTCTAACTCCAGCTCACCTATAGATTTACGCTGAAGCAAATAGCGTCCGTGCAGCCTTTCAAGATGCCTGTTTGCTAGATGCATCAGGTGGTCTAGTGTCAGCCCTTGGGCAAATTTGCGGAATTTGTCGCCTTCTTTGGAGCCAATCAAGCTATTGAGTCGTTGCCAGATATCTACGTCTGAAACTTGCGCGGCAATTTGCTCGAACAAGGCGGCTTGGTTGTCTCGGCGCTGTGCGTCGTCGCGCAACAGCGCCTGTTGCGCACCTTGTTCCGCAGAAATGGTTTGACGTTGTGTATCCAGTGCTGTGATTTGTGTCTCTAGCGCGGTAAGGTCATGCGGGGTGAGGGCTTGTACTTGTAGTTGGAGTAGTGCCTCTGACGCTGTTTGTTGCACAGCTTTGCTGCGTTCAAGTGCTTGATGTAGCTGTTGTCGCATAGCGAGTAGCTGTTGACGGGTTTCTGTCGGTAGCAGAGCTTGCGTAAAGGCAGCTTGGTCGGCAAAAGGGCTTTGCGCCAATGCCGCCAGCCTATTGGCTTTGGCGGCTTCGCAAACTTGCTGCTGGGTTTGCCTATCTGCAGCCAATTGCGTTTCTTGACCCTGCAAAGTAGCGATTAGCGTCGTTAGTCGTTCGACTTCTGCTGTGTACTGTATAAGCATTGATTCACTGATTGTGATGTCCAAGCGTTGCGGTGTAATAGGTTCCGCCAGTTTTTCCCAACGCGTTTGCCAAGCCATTTTCTGGCCAGTCGCTTGCTCGCTACGATGCTGTTGCTTTTGTAGATTGCTGGCTTGTTGTTGCAGTGCTTGTAGCTTTTCCTGCCAAGTTTGCCAGTCATGCTGGCGGCTTTCCAGCCAGCTACTCATATCATCGGCGGGAGCAAAACCTGAATCATTAATGGCGGTGCTTAGCGCCATCGTAGCTTGTTGCTGAGCTGCTGCATCCTTGGCAATTTGTTGCTCAAGCTCGTTGATGCGCTGGACAGCTTGATCATAGGTTTGCTGAAGTAGCGCCAATTGCGTATCTGCAGCTTGTAGCTGCGCATCATGAGCAGCCTTGTTTTCGCGGGCTTTGATCAAAGCTTGCTGGGCCGTCTCGGTGTGCTCAAGTGCAGCTCTGAGCTCGGCTTCCTGCTGAGCACTGTTTTCTAGTCCTTGTGTGAGCAACTCGGGATCTTGCCAAGCCGTTGCTGCTATCTCTAGAGCAGGAGCTGATGCATCCCATTTGACTTGAATTTCTTGTTGAGTATGAACCAGCCCAGCCAGTACTTGCTGGTACTGTGCCAGGCTACCGGTGAGCTGGTCGATCTGGCTTTTGAGCGCTTGGCCACCTTCTAAAGCTTGTTGCAGTGCTGCGTCTTTTTCCTGCAATGCGAGCGCAGTGGCCGATACATCGAGCTGCTGATAGCGTTGAACGCTGGGATGTTCAGGAGAGCCGCATAATGGGCATGCCTCACCTGGCTTTAAGGACGCACGGTGGGACTCTAGGCTCTGAATTCGTTGCTCTTGCTGTAGCAGCTTGCGCTTGTCATCTGCCTGTTCTTTAAGTTGTCGGTAGTTATTTCGAGCAGTATCTAGCGCGGTCTGTAGCTCAGTCAGTTGCTGGTTGGCTGTCGCAATATGGCTTTCCTGATCGCTACATTGCTTGCTGTTCCGGCGCAGTTGCTCGGCCAAAGAGCTGATTTGCTGCCAAGCGATCATCTGGCCCTGTGTGCGTTGCCAGCTCTCACGTAGCGCTTGCAGAGTACTGCCGTTCAACAGCTGGTTGAGTTGTTGCTCGGCAACTTCGACGAGATTATTACTCTCTACACACTGAGATTGGCCCTGTTGCTGGTTCAGTCGTTGGCTGACAATTTGGGTTGCAACTTCGGCTTGTGTTTGGCTTTGTTTCTGATGTTGCGCCTCTAGGTCCAGAATCGCTTGTCGATTTAGCTCTAACTGCCGGTGTTCAATCTGCCACCCATTTAGCTTTTCACCTAAAGTTGCAAAGTGGGCGTGCTTGGTCTGCCAGACTTCCAGCTGTTCAATGTGGTGTTTGAAGCCTTCATAGAGCTTGGCCTCGTTTGCCGCTAATTCTTCTGCAATTGTCTTTGCCTGCCAATGGGCTGTGACTGATTGTTTTCGAGCGTTGGACAGTTCTTCCTGAACAGCACTCAAACTGGACTGGATATGGTGGAGGCGTCCGTCTGCATCTTGCCATGCAGCAAAAGTCGGGCGGAGGGCTTCTGCTGGCTCGCTGAGTTCAAGCTGATACAGTTGTGGTTGCGCCGATTCTAGTGCAAGTCTTGCTGTGTCTACTGTTTGCTTCGCTTCCTGAGTCGCCTTTTCTGCCTGAGAAAGCTGAAGGCGCCATTGTCGTAGCTGTTGCAGTTGTCCGAGTTCGCTTTGCAGTACGGCTAATTGCTCCGTGAGTTCGGCGATTCTTGTTTGCATTGCTTGGCGTTTTTCATCTGGAAGCAGCTCTACACCGTCGGCTTTTGCTTTTAACTGATCAAGTGTGCTCTTAGCATCACGAGCTTGCTCAAAAACGCGCTGTGAAATCTGCCCGTAGATATCGGTACCGGTTAGTTCTTCCAGTAATTCTGCTCGTTCATTAGCATTGGCATTCAGGAAGGCTGCAAAACCACCTTGGGCTAGCATCATTGATTTAGTGAAGCGCCCAAAATCCAGACCGGTTATGGCTTCAATGCGTTTGAGTTTATCGTTGCTGTGGGTAGTTAGGATTGTGCCATTAGCATCTGCCAACTCAACCTTGGGGGCTTGCAGAGCACCATCGGCTTTGTCGCGTGCTCGCCGCTGACTCCAGAATGCACGATAAATTTGCCCCTTTACTTCGAATTCCACTTCGGCCAAGCAGTCAGCTGTGTGTCGCGTCATGATTTCATTCGATGAGGCTGAAATATTCTTAAGCCGTGGTGTTTCGTGATACAGCGCCAAGCAGATCGCATCGAGCAGTGTAGATTTACCGGCTCCAGTTGGGCCGGTGATGGCAAATAAACCGTTGTCCTTGAAGGGCGGCTGAGTGAAATCAATCTTCCACTCGCCCTTGAGCGAATTAAGGTTTTTCAGGCGCAGGGTGAGGATTTTCATGCCTGCTCCTCACGAAGTAGCGAAACGATGTTCTGGTAACGTTGTTTGAGTTGTTGAGTCAGATCTTCGGGCAGGTCTTCCTGTTCAAGGCGTTTGGCAAAAACCTCATCTGGGCTAAGTTCATCTAGGGTGACCTTAGCCTCAGCATGCAACCTAGCAGCAACTTCACTGCGATCTCGCCGTATGCGTAGTACCTCAACTGGCAAACTTTCGGTCAAGGCTTGAATGCGTGGTTGCAAGTCAGACAGATAATCATCGCCTCGCACCGTTACCTCCAGCCATACAGGACGCTCAGACTGCGCAGATTGTGCTGCGGTTTGAATTGCTGGGCCCAGTGTTGAGGCGCACTGAATATTGACCAGCTGTGCGCGTTGAATTTTGACCAGGCATTTTTGCCGTACACCCTCGTGTACGACCCTCTTTAGCCTATCGGCTTTTGCTGCTTTTTACTACTTCTTCAGAACAACTCCCCACGTTCGGGCAACTGTTCTTTTTGTCTTTCTCGCTCTTGAATCTTCAATTTTGCATTCGCACTGCTTTGCTTAAATCGCCACGATTCATTCCCCGTTTCAATAATGTGGCAATGATGGGTCAGTCGATCGAGTAAAGCCGTGGTGAGTTTGGCGTCGCCAAAGACCGTGGGCCATTCTGCAAAGGTCAGATTCGTCGTGATAATCACACTGGTGCGCTCGTACAGCTTACTCAGCAAATGAAACAGCAATGCGCCACCCGCTTGTGAGAATGGCAAATAGCCCAGCTCATCCAGAATGACCACATCCATATGCATTAAGCTATAGGCCAACTTGCCTTTGCTTTTCTCTTGCTCTAATCGGCTGACCAATTCCAACGTGGAATAGAAACGAACCCGCAAACTATGTTGCTGGATGCCATGAACACCCAGCGCAGTGGCGAGGTGGGTTTTACCGGTTCCTGTACCACCAATCAGGACGATATTGTGTGCCGCCTGAACGTATTCACCCTGTGCCAACACACGAATCAAACGTTCATCGACTTTCGACTGGCTAAAATCAAAGCCCGCGAGATCCCGATGATGCGGGAAACGAGCCGAATGCATCTGATAGCTGATGGAGCGTACGTGTCGGTCGGCATGTTCCGCATCGATCAGTTGCGTGAGGTTGGCATCGAGGATGTCCATCGTGCCACTGCTGCTGGCTTGCTGCAGCTCAGCGTAAGTGGCGGCCATACCATGCAGCTTGAGCCGCTTCAGTTCGGCTTGAATATCCAACTTCATCATGACACCCCCAACCCTTGATGCAATTGATCGTAGCGCTGGCTATCTGCCAGTGGTGGCTCATTCAGCGCCAATGCCACTTCAAGGGCATCTGGCCGAGGTGCTTCATGCAGTCTGGCCAGCACATTCAGGACATGCTCAGCACTGACTTTGCCCGTTTCAAGCATCAACGCGACGGCGACCTGAACGGTTTCTAAGCCGTATTTGGGTACACAACCCAAGACCTTGGCCATGATGCGATCTCCGCCTTTATGGCGCAATAAGCGCTGTTGTAGTTGCCGCAAATCTGCGGGCATTTCATTGAACGGAGCTCCGTTGCGCAACGCGCCAGGCTTTTGCTCGAGCAAAGGAAGATAGTGTTGCCAGTGATAAAACGTCTGACTGCGCTCAAAGCTGCGTACATGCTCTGCGATCACTTGCTGGTCGGCATAGATAACCAGACGGCTGGGATATAGCCGCACACTCACCATTTGATTGGCCCAATGACACGGTACTGAATAGCGATTGCGCTGGAAGGTAATCAGACACGTACTTGATACCCGCGCCAAGACTTCGGTGTAACCATCAAATGCACCTGGAAATGGCATCATGTGAAGCTGCTCATCTTGGCGTAATTCGGCTAATGTGAGCTCAGGATACTCTGGGTGACGCAATTGCTGCCAAGCCAACTGACATTGTTGCTCAAGCCAAGCATTGAGCTCGTCAAAGCTCGCGAATTTGAGCGCCAATGCGGCTTGCCAGATGTGTCGGCGCCGGTCTTGTACATTCTTCTCGACAATACCTTTCTCCCAGCCGGAGGCGACATTGCAAAACTCAGTATCAAACAGATAATGGGCAGTCATCGCATGAAAGCGGGCGTTGATGATGCGTTCCTTGCCGGGCAGCACCTTGTCGACTGCCGTCTTCATGTTGTCGTAAATCCCTCGCAGCGGCACGCCCCCTAACATCTGAAAGGCGCGAGTATGCGCATCAAACAGCATTTCATGGCTTTGGCTAGGATACGCCATCAATGCAAAAGCGCGACTCGCGCACAGCTTCATGTGGGCCAGCAAGACTTTGCGATGAATACCACCAATGAATGCATGCTCTTCGCTCCAATCGAACTGAAATGCCTCGCCCAAGGCAAAGCGCAGTGGCACAAATGCAGACTTCAAGTGATGCCCCATCGTTTGCGTGCGCCAGTGACGAATAAACGCAGTGACTCGGGAGTAATCGCCGCCAAAGCCCGCAGTCACTAGCTCCTGGAACAATACCTTGGCAGTACGCCGGTCTCGTTTGGGGCGATGTAGATCGGTTTGTAATGCTTTAACGAGTTGAGGAATAAAGGGAGACAGCTTGGTTTGGCTAGACTTGCGTCGATAGCGCGGCTCGGTAGCTGAGTCGGTACGTAGCCATTTCTTGATGGTATTGCGCGTTAAGCTGGTGCGCCGTGCAATCTCGCTGATCGAGAGTTGGTCGCGAAAATACATGCGGCGAACTTTAGCAAATGTGGCCATGGTAATCACCTCAAAATCCTTGCTCGATGAATGAGCTTGGAGATTAGTTACCCTGGTCAAAATTCACTGCGCAAAACCGCAGTTTGCTGGTCAATATTCAGTGCGCCTCAACACCGCAAGCTCTAGGTCTGATAGTAGGTGATGCACACGACCTGTTTTTTGGGAAAAAACCCGGTGCGATCTACCCTGTGATGGGACATCTTGAACAAATAGCCAAGGCTTATAGTTTTGACAAAATCCTTGGCCTCGTCCGTCTTTAATCCTGCGAGCTATCTGAAGCTCTGTTAGTGCTTGTTGAGATTTCGACATGAAAAAGTCCAGTACGCTTTTCATTAGCATAGCTGGACTCTCTGAATTTACAACTATTTTGTGTATTTTAGATCTTTGTTGTCATAATTTAGAATTATTTTGTGTATTTTAGAACTATTTTGTTCTCCCACAATAGTCGGAATAATTACCATACCAACTATTCAACCGTGACCGATTTGGCTAGATTGCGGGGTTTGTCCACATCGGTGCCTTTGCGGTGGGCGGTGTGATAGGCCAAGAGTTGGAGCGGAATAGTAAATACAATCGGTGCCAGCGGACCCGTGTTGAGGGGTAAGAAGATGGCTGATTTTACATAGGGTAATGCCGCTTCGCACCCCGGTTCTGCGATCAGATAAATCTGTCCACCACGCGCCTCAACTTCACGTAGATTTGACATGAGTTTTTCAAATAAAGCGTCGTTGGCAGCGCAGACGATGACGGGCATATTTTCATCAACGAGGGCGAGCGGGCCGTGCTTCAATTCGCCTGCGGCATAGCCTTCGGCATGAATGTAGGCAATTTCCTTGAGTTTGAGTGCGCCTTCCAGCGCGATCGGAAATAAGGTGTTGCGGCCTAGGTAGAGCGTATGTGCGTGGTGGCTCAGTGCTTGCGCCCAGCCTTCAATTTCACTTTCTTGACTGAGTGCTGCGCTAATCATGGCGGGCAGCCGCGGTAGCCAGTTGGCCAATTCAGCAAGCTTTTCGTCGCTTAAACTGGATCGTGCTTGGGCAAGGCAGCCGGCAAATACATACAGTGCGGCAAGTTGGGTGGTGAAGGCTTTGGTTGAGGCTACGCCAATCTCTATGCCTGCTTGGGTCAAAATGCTCAGATCTGCTTCGCGGGTTAAGGTGGAGTGGGCGACGTTGCAAAGGGCAAGAATTTTAACTTCGCCGCGTTCTTTGGCGTTTCGGATCGCGGCCAGAAGATCGGCGGTTTCGCCTGATTGCGAGATGGCGATGATCAAAGTGCCACGTTGCTCTAGGCCGTTGCTATACCGGTATTCGCTTGCAATATCCACACTGACTGGCATACCGGTATATGCCTCTATCCAGTATCTGGCGACTAGCCCTGCGTGGTAGCTGGTGCCGCAGGCGATGATTCGGATTGCGGTGGCTTGCTGTAAAATTTGCTGGGCTTGTTCACCAAATTGATCGGGGTTAAAACCTTGGCTTAGCGCTTGATTGATTGTGTTGGCAATTGCAGTGGGCTGCTCGAAAATTTCTTTCTGCATGTAATGCCGATACGGGCCAAGCTCGGCCGAATCGGCACAGACATCGAGCATGCGTGGTTGGCGAATCACGGCAAGGCCGGTGTTATCCCAAATCTGTATTTTTTGATAATCCAGGAGCGCAATATCACCTTCTTCGAGGTAGATCATTTTTTGCGTCAATGGGAGCAGTGCCGCGATATCCGAGGCAAAAAAGAACTCTTGAAACCCCAAGCCAATGACCAGCGGGCTGCCTTGTCGGGCACAAATTACTTGAGTTGGATTTTGTAGGCTTAATACACCAATGGCAAAAGCACCATGCAATTGCCGAATGCTGGCCTGAACTGCGGCGAGAAAAGTTGGGGTCTGTGTTTGCTGATATGCAATCAGGTGCGCAATGACTTCGGTGTCTGTTTCGGACGTGAATGTATAGCCTAATGCAATGAGTTCATTTTTGATGTCGGCGAAATTCTCGATGATGCCGTTATGCACCACCATGATCTCGTTGCCGCCTAAATGCGGATGGGCATTGGCTTCATTGGGCGCACCATGCGTTGCCCAGCGAGTATGGGCTATTCCAATTTGTCCTGTGGAATTGGTGGTCTTGGCGTTCAGATCGGCGACTCGCCCAGCCACGCGAACACGTTCAAATTCGGGGCTGTTAGCTTGATTGAGCACCAAGGCAATGCCGCTAGAATCATAGCCCCGATACTCAAGGCGAGATAAGCCCTCGATGAGCATGGGTACAACATTGCGGGTTGATACTGCGCCAACGATTCCACACATAAGTCCTGTCCTTGAATGATGCAATGCAGCATGCACTGTAGGGCAAACGAGGGGACATGTCGCTAAACAAAACACCTTATATGGGGGCTAATATGGCTTTACCGTTAGACGGATGGTTGTGCCAAATCAGGCTTTGCTCACTACATTGAACTATAAGGTTTCTGCGGCTTGGAGCTAGGTTATGGCCATACAATTATTAAGTTTGGGTGTGATTGGGGTTCGATTATTGGATCGTATTTTGACGTCCAATGCGACCTATCCAGAAGAGCTGGCAGATCAGATTGTCGATGAAATTAATTTGTATCTCAGCCGCGCCCCTGAGGCAGAAAAACCCATGTTGTTTAATTTATCTTGCGAAGTGCACGAGGCACTTTCTGATCGCTTTGGCCGGGTGGATTCTCCGCAAGTGCGTCTGGATATATCGCAAATGATGGGGCTTTTGGTGTATCGGGCCAAAATGAGCGCAGGGCAAGGCCGCTGACTTCTGCTGATTGATTTCTAATGTGGCTTAATTACTTTGCAAGCTCGGTTTGTCACCTTGCATTCCTTTTTTTCCGCTATTCTCTGCCTACCTAATTCTCTAGCTGTAATCATCCCAATGAAACTGAAAACTTCCGATTTGATCGAGCCTCTGGTGGCGCTGGGGGCTATCTTTTTACTGTGTTTAACAGTTTTTTCTATCATGAAGCCCTTTTTGGCCGCCAGTTTATGGGCCGCTATATTGGTGCTGAGTACTTGGAAACCCTATTTGTATTTGGTTGAAAAGTTAAACGGCCGCCGAGCTTTGGCGGCAATTTTAATGTTGCTCACCTTGTGCTTATTTATTTTGCTGCCTGTGATTATTGCAGCGAGCGATTTTGCAAATGTGGGTGTCAACTTTATTAACCAAGTGCGTTCTAGCTTTGATGCTGGATGGCCTGCGCTGCCAGATTGGTTAACGGGCCTGCCTTTGGTTGGTGAAAAGGTCAATGAGTTCTGGGTCGGTTTGGGGGCACATGATGCAAAAACCATGGCGATGATCCGTGGCTTTATTGGTCCAGTTACCGAGTGGGTTATCTTTTTGGCGGGGCAAGTCGGCGGTGGCATGGTGATGATGCTGATGAGTCTTTTCATCGCATTTTTCATTTATCAAGATGGTGAACATATTCGCGAGTGGGTACGGGGGCTGATGGAGCGGGTTGCGGGTGAGCGAAGTACCGAACTCTTAGCGGTGTCAGTGAATTCCACCAAAGGCGTAGTCTATGGTTTTTTGGGCACCGCGGTAGCGCAAGCGCTGCTTTCATGGATTGCATATGTCATTGCGGGTGTCCCCAATGCGATGTCCTTGGGTTTTGCCAGCTTCATTATGGCTTTGTTGCCGGGTGGGCCTGTTTTGTTGGGTTTGCCTGCAGCGGCTTGGTTGTATCATCAAGGTGATGTGGGTTGGTCAATCTTTTTGGCGGCGTGGATGTTAATTGTCGTGAGCTCAGCCGATAATGTGATTAAACCCATACTGATTGGTAAAGGTAGCAACCTGCCATTTATTCTGATCTTGTTTGGTGTGTTGGGTGGCGCTCTGGCCTTTGGTATGTTGGGCGTGTTTATTGGCCCAGTGTTATTGACGATTTTCTATGAAATAGCACGCAATTGGGTCTTGCAACCAAGTTCATTGCCACCTGAAGCAGTAGTGGGTAACTCAACCGACGTGTCCAATATCAAAAACTAAGTCAATATTCGGATCACGTTGAAGCTGGATAGGGAAAGCCACGGTAATCTTGCCGTGGCTTTTTTATTTGGCGGGTATATCTCTGAGATTTATTATTAAATATAATCTTGATTGTATACGGTGGGGGAGTATTTAGTCGGGGGAATGTCCCCCGCAATAAAAAAGCCTGCTATAACAGCAGGCTTTTTTCAGAAGAGATGATGCTGCAATTTATAGTTTAAATTTCTGGACCAAGCTGCCTAGCTGGCTGGACACAGATTTAATCGATTGCGCAGCACCCACCGTGCCTTGGGCTGCGGACATCGTGCCGCTGGATGATTGAGCCACTTCGTCCACATCATTGCGAATTTGCATGCTGGCTCCGACTTGCTCGGATAGGGCATTACCAATGGCGCCCACTACAACGGAAGTGGCCTCGGTTTCATGTCTAATCGCTTTAACTGCTTCGCCACCTTCTTTTGCTTGGCGTATCCCTTCTTTCAATTGCACAAACATGTCATCCATGCGGCTTTTGGCGTTCTGACCACTGCCTTGTACTGCAGTGATCGTTTGGCCAATTTCTTGCGTGGCGGCACTGGTACGTTCTGCGAGTTTGCGAACTTCATCGGCAACTACCGCAAAGCCACGGCCCATATCCCCCGCGCGTGCCGCTTCAATGGCGGCGTTAAGCGCGAGCAAATTGGTTTGATCGGCTACATCGCGAATCACCGCAATGACGGCGGAAATACTGGCTACGCGATCAGCAAGATCATCAATACTGCTTTGTGTATCGCCCACGGCCAATTCAATATCGGCAAACCGATTGACTGCGGATGAAATGACATTCAAGCCTTTGGCTGAAATCTGTGTGGCCGATTCGCTTTGCTGGCGCGCGGTCGTTGCTTGTTCGGCTGCTGAGCGAGTTTGTTCAGCAAAATGCTCGGCGGTTTGTGCAATACGCGTGGCGGCGTGACCTTGCGCCTCGATCAGACGGTTGCTGTCTTGCGCACGCGAAACGATGTCATCGCTGGTGTGGTGTAAGGTCGTCACGGCTTGTGAAAGCTGGGTTAAGACGCTGCGCAATGATTCACGCATCCGCAAGACTGATCCATAGATACTCTGAGGTGAAGCGCTAGAAAGCTCACGACTTTCTTGCAAATTACCGTCGGCAACCGCTTGCACTAATTTAAGTACTTCAGCTGGTTCGCCTCCCAAATCTTTGAGGATGCGACGCACGGTGGTGAGCATAAAGAAGGCCACAATGGCTGCCACGGCTAAACAGATCATAACTTCCCAGCGAGCTGCGCTCCAGAAGCGAGCATCCGCTTCGGCTTGGCTCACACCGTTGCCAACAATCCAACCCCAGCGCGGCGTTTTTTGCGCTACTGAAAGCAGTTCCACCACTTTGCCATCGCGCTCGGATGTCCAAGGGTATTCTGTGAGTGCGCCGCCAGATTTTTGCAGAGCCGCAACAGCGAGTGCGCCGACGCTGCCGCCTTTCGAGTCTTTAAATTCATTAAAGCTGGTGCCGTGCAATTGAGGGTCGAGCGGGGTGGCGACAAAATTTAATTTTTCGTCGGTGACATAGACATACTCAGATTTGTGATATTTATTTTCGCGCAAAATCTGGGTGGCAATGGCTTTGGCTTGGTCTTCTGGAATCTTGCCACTGGCGGCCATATTCTCAAGTTGAACAATGGTGAGGTAGGTACTGGTCATCAATTGTTCAATGCGGGCGCGATTGTCTTTGGCGCTCATCTCGCGCATGGTGCCTAAACCCACAAACATGACGGCAATGAGTGCAATTAAGACACCGATAGAGAGTGCCCAAGCTTTTAATTTTAATGACATGTTTATTGCTCCTGCGGCAAACAAGCGAGAGTTCAAGATTGTTATGAAAGGTACTATTTAATATTAGATTTGTCTTATGTTGTGAGTTCTCCCGCCCCTAAAAGCATCACTTTGCCCTTTAGATGTAAATCCAGCTTTGTATCAATTTGTAGATAAATCACGGATAGGCGGCTAATTAATCTTTGTATGGTGTGGCCTTGTTCGATCCTGATATTGAAGGGTAAACGCCCACCTTGTGCCAGATATGCGCTGCCTAAATTTAGTGCCGCGGAGCCCGCGCCAAAATCTTCATAAATTCCAAAATGATCCGCAACAAAGCTACGCAGCGTAATTAAGTCGTTATCGGCGTTCCAAATCACCGCTTGAGGATTTTGTTTGGGGCTTTCTGCATATTCGGCCAGTAACGCTGGATGAGGATGGGCTTGGAGTACTGTTTGGCGAGATTTAACTTGCACCAATAGCTGCTCGACACCGGTGTCGACAAATTGCAGAGGTGAGAGAATTTCACGTGCATCGATACCCAGTGCATGTGCGATTTCGACTTGCCCTCTGGATGCGGGTCGAGTTCGACCTGCCGAGCTTACTAAGGTAATGCCATCGGAATGTTGATTGAGCTGATAGCTACCCGTTGCGCAATGCAACTGAATTTGTGGGCTGATATGGTGCGTAAAACAAACGGCGGCTGCGCCCAAAAGCCCTTTGCCTGAAAAGGGGAGTTCATATTGCGGATGAAAAAAGCGAGTTTTTCCGCTTGATCGCTCTACAAAGGCAGTTTCGCTGCCATTCATCTGGTAAGCCAGCATTTGCATGGTGTGTTCGTCGGGCCATTGCGCCAAATCGAAGACGACTAATGGGTCGCCAGCTTGCGCTTTTTCAGCAAAAACATTGAGCAAATTAAAAGGGTAACGAGCCATGAAATTTTCCGTTGAAAGTTTCTGCTTGAATCAGCGGCAGAGATTGTGAGTTTTTGGTAGAATGCTCAAAATTTTTCCGTCTTGAATTTGCCGAAATTGGATTGCCATGTCTGTGATCGAACCTCTTGCTGAAAAGGATCTTCCGCTTAAGCGTGATTTGGACCTACTCGCCGCCTTGTTGTCTGACACTATTCGCGAACAGGCCGGTTCGGCCACTGCTGAGCAGATCGAATCGATCCGTGAGCTTGCATTTCGCTACGTTCAGGCTCATGACCCTGAAGCAGGTAAGGCGTTAGCGCGCTCTTTATCTATTTTGGATATGCCCACCACGATGGCTTTGGTGCGTGCATTTAGCTATTTCTCGCACTTATCCAATATAGCAGAGGATTTGCACCATAATCGCCGTCGTCGCGTACACAAAATTGCGGGTTCAAAACCGCAACGTGGCAGTATTGCTGCCGTACTCGAGACATTGTCTGAGCGCAATGTAAAACCATCAGAAATGTTGGCGATGTTGGCTGATACATTGATTGCGCCAGTAATGACTGCGCACCCAACAGAAGTAAAGCGCAAGACGATTTTGGAATGTCACCGTGCATTGGCTGATTTGCTGACTCAGCGCGATCGTAGTCAAATGACGCCAGAAGAAATCGCCGCCAATCAAGAGGCGATGGAACGTGTCATGCTCACTTTGTGGCAGACGCGTGAAGTTCGTACTGTGAAGCTGACCGTACAAGATGAGATCGAGAACGGCGCAACTTATTTCCGTAATACCTTCCTGCATGAGATTCCACGTCTGTATCAAGATATGGAAGATCGCCTGTCTGAAATGACTGGCGAACAAGTTTCATTGCCCAATTTTATTCAAGTCGGTAGCTGGATCGGCGGTGACCGTGATGGCAATCCATTTGTGACTGCTGACGTTATGCGCTATGCCGTATCGCGCCAAGCAGGTGTTGCGCTTGATTACTACTATCAGCAATGTTTGAAGCTCGAAAGCGAGTTGTCGATGTCGACACGCTTGGTTCAGGTCGATCAAGATCTGTCAGCGCTGGCAGCGACTGCAACTGATGATGTAGTGCGTAAAACTGAAGAGCCATATCGCTTGGCTGTGACAGCAATTACGTCGCGTATTTTCGCAACTGCGATTCAGATCGGCACTTTCCATCACCAATTGCGTGATGTGGCTCATGCTCAGCCGTACGACAATGCAGAGCAACTTGCAGCCGATTTGGCCATTATTGCTCGTTCATTGAAAGCGCATGGCGCTGCTAAATTGGCCGGTGGTCGTCTGCGTCGTCTGCAACGTGCTGTGTCGGTATTTGGTTTCTTCCTTGCTCCGATCGATATGCGCCAGTTTGCTGGTTTGCATGAAAAAATGATCAGCGAGTTATTCAATCGTGCAGGCCTTGAAGAATACATGTCGCTGGATGAAAACAGCCGTCGCGTGGTGTTGCTGCGCGAATTGGCAAGTCCACGTCCACTGATTTGCCCGCACGATGTTTCATACAGCCCAGATGTTCAGCAAGAGCTGGATATCTTGAAGGCGGCGGCTGAAATTCAAGCGCGCTACGGTGAAGCGGTATTGCCAAACTACATCATTTCCAACTGTGCATCAGTTTCGGATATGTTGGAAGTGGCGGTCTTGCTGAACGATGTGGGTCTGGTGTCATTGGCGCCAACCGTACGTAGCAAAGTCAATATCATTCCTTTGTTCGAAACCACAGGTGATTTACGCGCCAGTGGCGAGATCATGACCGCATTGTTTGCGATTCCACAATGGCGTCAATTGCTGACTTGCCGT
Organism: Chitinibacter bivalviorum; assembly: GCF_013403565.1. Lineage (NCBI taxonomy): Bacteria > Pseudomonadati > Pseudomonadota > Betaproteobacteria > Neisseriales > Chitinibacteraceae > Chitinibacter > Chitinibacter bivalviorum. Next base: position 21,260 of record NZ_CP058630.1, read on the forward strand.
GGGGATGTGCAAGAAGTAATGTTGGGTTATTCGGATTCGAATAAAGACGGTGGCTATTTGACTTCAAACTGGGAGCTCTACAAAGCAGAGTTGACCTTGGTTGAAGTGTTCAAAACTGCGGGCATTAAACTGCGCCTGTTCCATGGTCGCGGTGGTACTGTTGGTCGCGGTGGTGGCCCTGCTTATGACGCCATCTTGGCTCAGCCGCTGGGCTCAGTGAATGGCCAGATTCGGATTACCGAGCAAGGTGAAGTGATCACAGCCAAGTATGCGGATCGCGAAGTCGGTCGCCGTAACTTGGAAATCTTGGTGGCTGCCACTTTGGATGCCAGCTTCCCTGTGCCCTACGATACCGATCCAATGCCACGTCGCGCTTTGATGGAGCGGTTGTCGAACGCGGCTTATCGTTTCTATCGTGACTTGGTGTACGCGACGCCTGACTTTATTACGTATTTCCTTGAAGCAACGCCGATCAAAGAGATTCCAAACCTTAATATTGGTTCTCGCCCGTCTGCGCGTAAAAACACCAGCAGCATTTCCGATTTGCGCGCGATTCCATGGGTATTCTCATGGTCGCAGTGTCGTCTGATGTTGCCAGGTTGGTATGGTTTTGGTGCGGCCATTAGCGAGTATCTGGCTGAGGCGGGTGATGAAGGTTTGCAAACCCTCAATCACTTGTACAAAACATGGCCGTTCTTCCAGACCACCATTTCTAATATGGAAATGGTGTTGGCTAAATCGGATATTGCAATCGCAGCTCGTTATTCAGAATTGGTGCAAGATCAAGATGTGGCTAAACGCATTTTTGGTCGCATTAAAGATGAATGGCAGCGTTCGGTCGATGCGGTATTGGCCATTACTGGTCATGAAAAACTGTTGGGCGATAACCCGATGTTGGCACGCAGCTTGGATAATCGTTTGCCTTATCTGGACCCGCTCAATCACTTGCAAGTTGAATTGCTAAAACGCATTCGCGCGGGCGATGACAGCGAAGAATTGCGCCACGCCGTGCATTTGACAATTAATGGCGTGTCAGCAGGTTTGCGTAATAGCGGCTAAGCACGCATCATTGGTTTAAACCCTATAAATTTAAACTGATGTGAGGAGCCACCAATGAATCGATTGAAATCACTGATTTTACTCGGCTCGCTGGTGGCTTTTTTTATGCCTGCAGTTTCTGCTGCACTCCCAAGTCATTTGGCGATAAGGTAGAAAATGCGCTGGTTTGCCGCAGCGAATGGTCCACCGAATTCTGGCGCAATTACTTTCGACAATATCTGAATCAGCCAGTACGAACTTGGGGTGAGGCTGAATGGTTTAATGCACAAAAGGCCGATTTGGCCGGTAATCCGGCGGAAGAGGTCTTTGTAAACTTACCCGACTCGGGCGCTTTGATGGTCGGTGCCTTAATTAAGAAGCCACTGGCTGAAGTTAAAAAAAATATTGAAACGAGACTAGGTGTGAGCTTCGTGGCATTGGCTGGTCCTTATCCTCGCTGGTTGTCGAAATTTGGTAGTGTTTTGGTCGAAGTGGGGCCAGAAGAGACTAAATGGTATTGCGCACGCTGGAATCTAGGTAATCGGCCTTGATGTATTGCCATGAAATCAAGTAATTAAGTGCTTCTTGATTGTATACGGGATTGGGGTATATTTTCTTCCAAAGCCTAAATAGCTAGTAGATAATGTCGTTTTGCCGATCACTTGCATGCGACTCATGCCACAAATCCAATCACACTATCCACTGACCTCCTTAAATACTTTTGGCCTGCAATCAGTTGCCGAGTATTTCATATCGATCGAACAGCCTCAGCAGTTGCTTGACTGCATTGCTGACCCCAAAACTAAATCAATTCAATGGTCGATTTTGGGAGGCGGATCCAATCTCATTCTGCCCGAGCTGGTTCATGGGCTGGTGCTGAAAATGGACCTCAAAGGGCGACAGCTCACTCATGAAGATGAAGAATATTGGTATATCACCGCGGCTGCAGGTGAGAACTGGCATGAGTTTGTGCAATGGACCTTGGAGCAAGGTTGGGGGGGGCTCGAAAATCTATCATTGATCCCAGGACTGTAGGGGCATCTCCAGTCCAAAATATCGGTGCCTATGGTATTGAAATTAAGGATGTATTTCATTCATTAACTGCGATTCATCTAAAAACTGGTGCGCAAAAAGAATTTGCTAGGGAAGAGTGCTGTTTCGCTTATCGAGATAGCGTTTTCAAGCATGAAGGTTATGGCGACTGGTGCATTACTGCCGTGACGTTTCAGTTGAGGAAGCGGTACGAAGCTAAAACCAATTATGGCGATGTCGCACAGGAATTGGAAAGACAGAGCTTGCAAGCCACTGCCAAAAATATCTCAACCGTGATTAGCCAAATCCGGTTACAGAAACTTCCTAATCCAGCAGAAATTGGCAATGCGGGCAGTTTTTTCCAAAATCCAATTGTGAGCCAGGAACTTGTAGGTGAGTTGGTCGAGCAATATCCTGCACTCGTCAAGTACAAGGTGAGTGAAGAAACTTATAAGCTAGCAGCAGCCTGGTTGATTGAGCAGTCAGGTTGGAAGGGCCGTGCATTGGGCTCTGTTGCGATGTTTCAACGGCAAGCGCTAGTGATGGTGAATCTGGGGGATGCAACGCAACAACAGGTGAAGTTGTTATCGGAAGCTGTGAGTAAGGATGTTTGTGCGAAGTTTAAGGTCAATTTAATGGTTGAGCCTATTTTTTGGGGCTAAATCCAGAAAAAACTGTATAAGTATGTGCCTATATACTGTTTTTTGTTGTAGCAGCACTTTAATCTCAGTGATGATAGAATGCATGCGAATTGGATGAGTTGGCTACGTCAGCTTTTGTTTTTTTGTTCGTATGTTATGTGTAAGTGAGATTTTGTGTTGAAAGCATCGTTATCGATAAACCAGTTGTGGCTATTCACCGCGATGGTCACATCCTTCTGCTTTGCGGCTTATGATGCAGACGACACCTTAAAGTTGAATGCCGCAATTGATTATCGATATGACGACAATGTATTTTTGCTACCAAATAGCTCTAGCAATAGCATCACCCGTGAATATGGGCAGCGTGGTGATTCAAGCATAGTTGCATCTGTGGGCGGGCGCATTGATGTGCCGCTTTCGCGCCAAGTTTTGTATGTCGCAGCTAATGCAGCTAGGCAGCAATATTTGAAGTTTGATGAGCTTAATTACACCTCTTGGAATGGCCAATTAGGCTGGAAATGGCAGGTTGGCAGTCAGTTTTCTGGTGATTTGAATGCGCGCGCCAGTTACAGCATGAATTCGTTTGAAGATGTCCGTAATGGGATCATCGACATGATTAACGATAATAGTGCGAGCTGGAATGGAAATTGGCTATTTAGTAGCAACTGGGCTTTGCTTGCAAATATTGGTTACGATGAACAAACACATAGTGATTTGAAATATCAAGATGCAAGGGTTGTCAATTACGGACTGGGTGTGCGGTTTAATACCGATAAAGGCTCGGTGATTAGTCTGATTCACCAATGGCAAGACTATAGCTATCTCAGAAACTTATTTTTGCCCGCCGATAAACGCGGATATCATGAGCAAAATACGCGCTTGTCGCTGCTGTGGCCTGTAACTGCTAACTTGAATCTCACTGCGAATGCTGGATTAAGTAGCTGGAAATCAAAAGCAGATACGGCTTCAACCGAGTCAAAACCACAAGGCGATATAGGTTTTAATTGGCAGATTACCGATAAGACAAAAGTAAGTGCTGGCGTTGGTCAAAACTTTGAGCAATTTAATGATGGTGCTGGGCGCAATCTAGAGCGCACTGCTTATTTCTCTAGCGGATGGGCTATGACCGAAAAATTGTCATGGTTATTTAATTTTAATTATCGTCAACAAGAAAGAGAAAGTACTCTAGGCATTAATGGACGTAAGCAAAATTACAACACCACGAGATTAAGTGCAGCATATCGACCAATACGTAGTGTGTATCTATCAATCCTTATTTCCAATATATAACAAGCAATGTGGATAAAGGCCTTGATGATTACGATGATGCGCAAGCAGGTGTATTTGTGCGCTATGACTATTAAGAGGGATTATTATGAAGACGATAAGTTGTATTTTAAGTCTAATTATTGCTAATTCAGCCTTTGCTGCAATTAGTCAGCCTGTTACTGAGCTGAACGATCCACTGATTCGGGTATTAGGTGGTAACCAGCGTAATGGCGTAACGGCCATTGAACAAGTGTTTACAAATGTGACGCAGGGATTAGGTGGGCAATATCAAACGGCACGAACTATTTCGATGCATGATTCTTTACCATTTGCACAAGGAATAGGCGTCAAATATCAAGCTTTAATTCACGAGCTCTCGGAGTTGTTCCGAGCACGCCGGGGGGCGCTGTTCCGCCCGCAGTGATCGTTCCTCCTGTGATCACAATTCCACCTGTAAGTGTAATTCCGCCAAGTGTTGAAAAGCCGGTAGCACCAGTTACCCCTGTGCCAGAACCTGAAACGTTGGCGCTGATGGCGATGGGAGTAACTATCTTATTAACCCGACAGTTGAAAAAAGCGAAATAAACGTGCATCAAGATGATCACACCCATTTGATGAAAGCAACAGAAATTGGGTTATTTGACAATTATATTGAGCGCCCTAGCTTATTGGGGGATCGCTTTCGAGAGTTCTCGAACGCTGCGCCCATGGTTAGTTTTTTTAAGCTCTTTTTAGACCCGATTTTGGTTGTCGCATGTTTGTATGCTTTAAGCGTGCCGTTTCAGATTGCTACTGATGGACATGAATTACTGCTCGCTGCATTTGCTTTTTTGCTAACAGCATTATTGTTGGATGGTGTTTTCCTTTTTGTGCCTGGATATTCACGCCCTTTGCTGGGGGTTGGGCGATTTTCACTCGAATGGTTAGCTGTGGTTGTTAGCCTTACTTTGCTCGGCGACTATCGGGATTTGATGATTATTTTTACCCACCATTTATCCTGACTTGGTTTTGGTTGCGCCAGTATCGCTATTGGTTACGCATGCTATGTTTCGGGTTAGTGCTCAGGCCCGATGGCGATAAACGAGCAGATGCAAAGAAAGTAATCATTATTGGAGCCAACCAACCAGGATTGGTGTTGGCAAAAAATATGCAGGAGCATCCATTCCTAAAAATGGATTTTGTCGGCTTTTTTGACGACCGTACGGAAGATCGTTTACCGAATGTGCAAAAAGGCAAATTGCTTGGTGGGTTAAAAGAAGTTAATAGCTATGTCAAGGCACATAATATTCAGCAAATTTATATCTCTTTACCGATGACGGCTCAGCCGCGGGTAGTCGATTTGTTGGAGCAATTGCAAGATAGTACGGTGTCGATTTATTTTGTTCCTGACTTATTGTCTTTGACCTCATTAATGCGCGCTTTGACAATGTGGCCGGGGTGCCGGTAGTTTTGTGAAAGTCCATTTTTAGGTATGAATGGTGTCGTGAAGCGAATCACTGACATTATTTTGTCCTTGTTTATCTTGAGCTTGATCTGGCCAATATTGTTGGCGGTCGCTATTGCGGTAAAAATCACTTCGAAAGGGCCTGTATTCTTTAAGCAAAGACGCTATGGCGAAGATGGTCAAAGTGTGTTGGTGTATAAATTCCGGTCGATGAAAGTCATGGAAGACGGGGATAAAGTAACCCAAGCCACGAGAAACGACAGCCGTTTAACGCCGATTGGTGGGTTTATTCGCAAAACGTCATTGGATGAATTACCACAGTTTATCAATGTGCTTGAAGGCAAAATGAGTATTGTCGGTCCTCGCCCACATGCAAATGCACATAATGAGCAATATCGACAGTTGATTCGTGGTTATATGATTCGGCATAAAGTTAGACCGGGTATTACCGGTTGGGCGCAAAGTGAACGGCTACCGCGGTGAAACTGATACACTGGAAAAAATGCAGCGCCGGGTTGAATACGATCTTGATTATTTACGCAATTGGTCTGTTTGGTTGGACGTAAAGATAATTTGGCAAACTGCAACAATGATGTTCCGCGATCGGAATGCATTTTAAATTAGGATGATCACAATGAATGTAAAACCACTGGTTCTTGCTGTACTGATTGCATGTTCATTGACTGCATGTAATGACAAAGATGAAAAAAAATCGCCAAGCCAAGTATTGGCTAAAGTAAATGATGCAGAAATTACCGTGCATCAGTTGAATTTTGTCTTGGGCCAAATTCCAAATGCACAAGCCTCGCAAAACAACAAGTACTAGATCAACTCATTGATCAAGAATTATTAGTACAAAAGGCTCTGAACTTAATTAGATCGCGAGCCCAATGTATTGCAAGCCATTGAAAATGCGAAACGACAATTCTGGGCTGCGGGCGTGTAATCGGAAAACCAACTGAGCCATCAAAATCAGCCATTGATGATTTTTATGCAAAAAACCCCGCGTTATTTGCCGAGCGTAAAAATTATGAATTTGTCACATTTGTACTCGACAAAGCCTCATACAATGATGCCGTAGCAAAATCACTAGATACCGCAACAACGGCAGCACAAGTTAAATCCGCCTTGGATGCGCGCATATTCAGTTCACTACCAATGAAACTGCACGTGCAGCTGAACAATTGCCAATGGCTATGCTGCCAAAATTTGCTGCGATGAATATGGGTGATATTTTGGCGCTGCAGAAGGTGACAAAATGGTCTTGTTGCAATTGAAAGCGACAGTACCAGCTCCAATAGCACCAAAAGAAGCAGAGCCAATGATTAAACGTTATTTAGGTAATAACGAAGCCCAAACGCAAGCTGAGGCAAAAATGAAAGCATTGAAAGGTGCAGCTAAGATTGAATATTTACAGCGTTTTGCATCTGAAACGGCACAAGCACCTAAACCAAATGCAGAAGCAGGCTCGGCGACGGATGAAAGTCTTAAAGCAGGTTTGAAAGGGTTGAAATAATGCGCAAATCTTTTTGGTGTAGCTTTATGGTTTTGCTTCTTAACCATGATTAGTACTTTAGTTTTGGCTGCGCCGAAAGGGGAGTACGTATTGGGCGCGGTGATGTCGTCAAGATTCAGGTTTATGATCATCCAGATCTGACGACCGAAGTACAACTCAATAATGAGGGTTCTTTAGCTTTCCCTCTCATTGGCGAAGTTAAATTAGCTGGGCTGGATTACACCGAAGCAGAATCATTAATTAGCAAGAAACTGAGCGCGGGTGGCTTTATTAAAAAGCCAAACGTCAATGTATTGATTGTGCAATATCGCAGTCAGCGCGTTGCTGTTTTGGGTGAGGTGAATAAACCTGGCCGTTATGCACTAGATAGCTCTACTGATTTAATTGATTTGCTTGCGATTGCTGGCGGTATTAACCCGATGGGGGGCGATACTGTTGTTGTGTTACGAGGCGAAGAAAAACTGGAGTTTCAACTCAGTTTACTTACTCAGTTAGCAAATCCAGAAAAGCGTACCATCCGCATTTTAAATGGTGACACCTTGTTTGTGCCACGAGCCAAGCAGATGTATGTATATGGCGAAGTTAATCGCCCTGGTGCATTCAAGCTCGAGCCAAAAATGACTGTGATGCAAGCTTTGGCAGTTGCCGGCGGTTTTAATAATCGTGCAGCAAAACGCAGTGTAGAAATCCACCGAGTAGATGCAGACGGTAAGTTAGAAAAGACCGATGCAAAAATTAACGGACTTACTGCGAGAGAACGATACGGTGTTTGTGCAGGAAAGTCTGTTCTAAGTC